>JAODMW010000171.1 GCA_025464815.1 Microbacteriaceae bacterium
TCGATACATTCAGGTCCTTGCCGATCGTCGAGAGCGCGGGAGCTACCAGCGATTGGAGCACTGCGAACGAGAGCCCGCCGAGCGCGAGGTAGATCACGATCAACGTGCTGTTCGGGCGCCGGAGAGCGGTTCCTGTGGTCGCGCGCACGTCCGTCGCGGGGTTGGACAGTGGTTTGGACATTGGAGTTTCTCTACCACCTCTCTGGCGAGCGCGAGCGCTCTGGTTCTGACGGTGTCAATGCGAGAAAATCGCGCACCGCGGCCGGATGGTCTGCGTCCTCTGGTGCACCGCCGAAGCCGCCGTGAGGCATCGCGTCGAACACGTTGAGTTCGGCCGCAACGCCCGCATCGCGAAGTTTTCGATGCATCCGAATGGCGTTGGAGAGGAAGATGTCCCGGGATCCCACGGTGAGCAGGGTCGGAGGGAACCCGGGTACATCGCCAAACAATGGCGACAGATACGGATGCGCCAGGTCGTTGTCGCCTGCATAGAGGCGGTTCACCGGTCCGAGGCTTTGTTCGTCATGTCATCTCCATCGACGTAGCGGGGGAATGTCGGTGTCTATGGGAAAGTGATCACGATCTTGTCCGCTGCGCCTGGGGTCAGCGCGAGCTGGATCGCTCGCTCAACTTCCGTGAACGGGATCTCATGGCTGATCAGTTTCGCGAAAAGGTCGGCGTGCTCCGCGATCTGCTCGGTGACTTCGAATATTTCGGTCGGGTAACCCAGGGAGGCGCTGAAGGTGAGCTCCGACATCAGCATCGCGGCGGTATCGATCGATTCCGGTTGCCTGTGGCCGGCAACCATGACCAGGCGCGCATGCAATTTTGCGTTGCTGATCGCCGTATCGAGCACCACGCCGACCCCTGCTGCGTCAAGGTAGATGTCGGTGGCTGGCCGTGGTTGGCCGACACCATTCATTGCCGCACCGTGGAGCTTGGTCAGCTCTTTTCCCACGTCTTGTTGAGCGGAGTTGATGACCGCGTCGGCACCGACCTCTAGTGCCAGCTCGAGTCGGCTCGGAACGACGTCCGCCACGACGACGTGTTTGACGCCGCGCAGTTTGAGCCAGATCACCGCGCCCAAGCCGATCGGACCTGCCCCGAAGACGATCGCGGTTTCCTCAGGCCCAGGGTTGGCGCGGTTCACGAAGTGGCGGGCGACCGCCATCGGTTCGTTGAGGGCAGCCACAGTGAACGGCAGCGAGTCAGGGATGCGGTTCAAGCCCACGCCCAACATGGCGTTTTCGATCAGCAGGTATTCGGTCAGCGCGCCTAATGCACCACCATTGCCGATGATGCCGCTGGGCGCCGCCATCGGGTTGATCACCACGCGGTCCCCCACCTGAATATCGACCACAGCATTTCCAACCTCGACTACCTCGCCTGCCGGCTCGTGTCCCAGGGGGGTCGGGGCTTCTCGTACTCGCGGGCTGCTGATCATGGTGACGTCCGACCCGCAGATTCCACAGGCACGCATCCGGACCAGCACGTCGTTCTCGCCTGGCTTGGGGACCTCAATGTCTCGGACAGTGATCTGCCCCGGCTCAGCAGTTTCGACTCGCTTGGTTAGCTTCACGGTTCATTTCCCTTCGGGGTTCAAGGCGGCGCGATCACTACCCGCAGGCCGCGCGTTGCGGCTAGGTCGTCAGGACACGGACCGTCGCTCAAATACCCAAACAACTAGTTGAACAGCCGAGTATAGTGGGTCTCAGCGCTGGAAGGTTGTCCGTAATTTCCGTAATTAAGGAACAGATGTCTCATGAGCAAGATCTGGTTCATTACCGGGGCCGGCCGCGGCTTCGGGCGTCAATTCACTGAGGCGGCGCTCGGCCGCGGCGACAGCGTGGCGGCGACAGCCCGGAACACCCAGGCACTCGCCGACCTTGTCGAAACGTACGGCGACGCGATCCTTCCCCTCGGCCTGGACGTGACCGACCGGGCCAGCGTCGATGCCGCCGTCGCAGCGGCAGTCGACAGGTTCGGCCGCATCGACGTCGTGGTCAACAATGCCGGGTACGGCCTGTTCGGCGCGGTCGAAGAGATCACCGAACAGCAGCTTCGCGATCAGCTCGAGGTCAATCTGTTCGGCGTGCTGCACGTGACTCAGGCGGTCCTCCCGATCCTGCGCGCGCAGGGTTCCGGCCATATCATCCAGATCTCGACCATCGGTGGGATCGCCGCGTTCCCAATCCTGGGTGGCTACAACGCCTCGAAGTGGGCGCTTGAGGGATTGACGGAATCGCTCGCCCAGGAAGTCGCCGGTATGGGTATCAAGGTAACGCTGATCGAGCCCGGCGGATTCGCCACGGACTGGGCCGGGTCGTCGGCCGTCTGGGCAGAGAAACTGCCCCAGTACGACGACATCAGATCCGCGATGTTCGGCGGCGCTAGCGCGGGCAGGGTACAACCCGATCCGAAGGGCGTCGGCCCTGCCATCCTCAAGGTCGTGGATGCCGAACAACCCCCGCTCCGTGTGCTCTTCGGCGTCGCCCCGACCCATATCGTCAAGGGTCTCTACGCGAAGCGCCTCGAGACCTGGGCCGCCTGGGAGGAGGTCTCGATAGAGGCCGGAAGCCTCTAGCCTCATGGATCCG
>JAODMW010000220.1 GCA_025464815.1 Microbacteriaceae bacterium
CTGATACCTTCGTGGTGGTCCCCGCCCAGGGAGCATCGCGGGAAAGCTGATCCGAGGAGAGAATACGTGAGAGCGTCGCCGGCCAGGATCTCCATCGCTGTGACCGGAACACTGCTCGCGGCACTCCTCTTGGCCGGATGCGGATCGACGCCCTCCACGCCGAAGGCCAGCGGCAGCGCGTCTCCGTCCCCTTCGGCGTCACCCTCGGCGAATGCGGGACCGGCGGGGCCCAGCGACGTGCTCTTCACCATCTCGGCCAACGTTCGAGCCAAGGACGGCAGCACCATCGCCATCAAGATGACCGCGCACAAACCGCTGCCGTACAGCAACAGTGACTCCGCAGACCTCCAAAAGGAATTCCTCGAGACCTGCGGTGCCGCCGTCGGCGGCCAGCCCGTGACGGCCGAGACACTCGCCGCGAATGGCAGTATCCTCATGTCGATCGACCTCGCGAGCAGCGTCAAAGGCAAGCCGTTCGTCTATCCGCTCGACACCTCCCTGGGTAAGACCAACTTTTTCGGGCAATCGGCCAAGGGCCAGGGGATCAAACCAACCGATCCCGCTGCTCCCTGCGACTCCGGCTACGGCTGGAGTACCTCGGGCAGCGCGCACGCGATCGCCGACTTCGAAAGCGGTATCCCGGGCCCGGACCTCACCCAGTGGCGCTACGGGTTCTACGGGTTCTCGGTGCCCTTCGACTCGAACGCGACCATCGAGGCCTGCACGATCGACCTCACCGATGCCGCAACCGCCGTGGTCGCAGGTGACGACAGCTGGAACCCGAACTCTGCGCGCAACGGCATCAGCTGTGCGATCGGTTATGTGGGCGAGTAGCCCGTCGCCCGATTCTCGAGCATCCGCCTGACCGAGTCCGGCACGGCGATTCCCACCGCGAGGTCCGGTGCGGCGTTCGCTGCGGTGAACCCCGTCGCGGTCGGGAGTACGCCCGCCCAGGCGTCCCCGGCGACATCGGCGGGCTCGTCCTCCGGCCAGCCGGCGGAGACCTTGAGCGACCATTCGTCGATCGTCATGCGAAGAATCAGCGTCGCAGCGAGCTCTTTTGCGCTGTGTGTGCGGAGCTCGGCGAGCCTCCCCGGGATGAGCGCCTCAGTAACACGGTCGAGGGCGGCCACCTTCTGGTCCTCGGGAACGAGCGCGCAGCTACCGAAGATCACTGCGCTGCGGAAGTGCATCGAGGACTCGAAGGCCGAACGCGCGACCACGAGCGCATCGAGTGCGGTGACAGCGAGCGCGACGGGAACGCCGGTCGCCAGCAGTCGGAGCCAGCGCGATCCGGTCGATCCATGCACCAGGATGCCGTCGCCGTCTTTCGCGATGGCGCTTGGCAGCACATTCGGCTGGCCGTCTACCGCGAAGGCGAAATGCCCCACCCGCGCGTCGGCGAGCAGGGCATCCAGACCCGCGCGATCGCGGTTGGCATACTTCTCCCCCATGCGCGTGGGAGATGTGCGGCTCACAGTCGCTCCGCGGCCGCCACGACGTTGTTCATGAGCATGGCCCGCGTCATCGGACCGACGCCGCCGGGAACGGGCGAGAGGAAGCCGGCGACCTCAGCGACACCCGGGTCGACATCACCGACGAGCTTCGCTTTGCCGGTCTCCTCATTGATCCGGCGCGTGATGCCGACGTCGAGCACCGCCGCACCCGGCTTGACCCAGTCGGGTTTGACGAGGCCGGGGACGCCGACCGCCGCGACGATGATGTCGGCGCGGCGCACCTCATCCGCCAGGTCCACAGTGCGGGAGTGGGCGAGGGTGACCGTGGCATCCAGGCCCTTGCGGGTGAGCAGGAGGCCGAGCGGGCGCCCGACCGTGAGACCGCGGCCGATGACGATGACGCGCTTGCCGGGGATGGACACCCCGTAGCGGTTCAGCATTTCGACCAGACCAGCCGGGGTGCACGGCAACGGAGAGTCGAGCTCCCCGCCGACGCCGAGCACGAGGCGCCCGAGGTTCATCGGATGCAGGCCGTCGGCGTCCTTCGCGGGATCCATCAGCTCGAGCATCGCGTTCTCGTCGATGCCTGCGGGCAGCGGAAGCTGGATGATGTATCCGGTCACCGACGGGCTGTCATTGAGTTCCCGGATGGCCGCCCGGATGTCCTCCGCGCTGGCCGTCACCGGCAGGTCGATGCGGATCGACTCGAGGCCGAGCTCGGCGCAGTCACGGTGTTTTCCCGCGACATAGGAGAGCGAGCCCGGGTCTTCCCCGACGAGAAGGGTGCCGAGGCCCGGGGTGATGCCCCGGGCCTTGAGCGCGGCGATGCGTTCGACGAGTTCCGCTTTGACCGCTGCGGCCGTGGCGACGCCGTCCATGCGTATTGCTGTCATGTTTTCCCTCTGAGACTCGATCGAGATCTGCCAATTGGTTCTTCGGGATGAACCGGAAGAACCGATTGCCGGATCTCAGGGATTGCTAGGCCCAGGTTCCGGGGCTGGTGAGGCCGGGGTAGAGCGGGTAGCCGTCGGTCAGCTTCAGCACGCGGGCGCGGAGAGCCGCGACATCCGGAGTCGGCTTGAGCGCGGTCGCAATGATGTCGGCCACCTCGGTGAACTCCTCGTCGCCAAAGCCGCGGGTCGCGAGCGCCGGGGTACCGATGCGAACACCGGATGGCGTCATCGGCGGGCGAGGATCGAACGGCACGGCGTTGCGATTCACGGTGATGCCGACCGATTCGAGCACGTCTTCTGCATCCTGCCCGTGGATGGCCGAGTTGCGCAGATCGACGAGCACGAGGTGCACGTCGGTGCCGCCGGTGAGCACGTCGATGCCGGCCTCCCTGGCATCCGTTGCCGTGAGGCGGTCAGCAAGGATCTGGGCGCCGCGGACGGTGCGCTCCTGGCGATCCTTGAACTCGGGCTCCGCCGCGAGCTTGAACGCGGTCGCCTTGGCGGCGATGACGTGCATGAGCGGTCCGCCCTGCTGGCCGGGGAAGACGTTCGAGTTGATCTTCTTCTGCAGCTCGAGCTCGTTGGTGAGGATGAAACCTGACCGCGGTCCGCCGATCGTCTTGTGCACGGTCGAGGAGGTCACGTGCGCGTATGGCACGGGGTTCGGGTGCAGGCCGGCGGCGACGAGCCCGGCGAAGTGCGCCATGTCCACCCAGAGTTTGGCGCCGACCTCGTCGGCAATGGCGCGGAACGCCTCGAAGTCGAGCTGGCGTGGATAGGCCGACCAGCCTGCGATGAGCACCTGCGGACGCACCTCGAGCGCCTTCTCGCGCACGACATCCATGTCGACGAGGAAGGACTGCGGATCGACACCGTAGGCGTGCGCTTCGTACAGCTTGCCGGAGAAGTTGAGCTTCATGCCGTGCGTGAGGTGGCCGCCGTGTGCGAGCTCGAGGCCGAGGATCCTGTCGCCGGGAGTCGCGATCGCCGACAGTACGGCCGCGTTGGCGCTCGCGCCGGAGTGCGGCTGCACGTTGGCATACGCGGCGCCGAAAAGACTCTTGGCGCGGTCGATCGCGAGCTGCTCGGCGATATCGACGAACTCGCAGCCGCCGTAGTAGCGACGACCGGGGTAGCCCTCCGCGTACTTGTTGGTGAGCACGGATCCCTGCGCCTCGAGCACGGCACGAGGAACGAAGTTCTCACTCGCGATCATCTCGAGAGTGCCACGCTGACGGTCGAGTTCCTGCTCGAGAACGCGGGCGATCTCGGGATCGACGCTGGACAGCGGATCGGTGAAAGTGGAGGGGAGGTTGGAAGGCACTGGCTGGCTCCTTGTCTGACCGGACTAATAAAAAGGTATCCGGTTCAGCCCAGGCGAACGGCCGAATCTGGGCCCCCATCGCCGGTTCCGAACGATCCGTCAGGATCGGGCGGCCGTGCCGTGGAGAGCAGTCGCTTCCCGATGGTTGCCCATCTCAACGCCAGTCGCGACCGTTGCAGTCTACCCGATGCCGCCGCCGCGCATCCGTCGGTTTCGCATCGCAGAAGTCGCGCAGCGACCGTCGGCGCACGCCGCCGTGATCCCCCGCAACTGCTCGGCCCGGCACAATCGACCGCAACCGGATCGACGACCCGCGACGCTAGTGGTCGACGACCCTGCGCGGTGGTTGCTGGCGGAGCACGACATCCGAGACGATCACGAGCACGATCGACAGCACGAGGATGCCCGCGAAGACGAAGGGCAGCGACTGGAGTCCGAAGCTGTCGAGTGCGATCGCTCCGAGCAGGGCACCACCGCCGATACCGATGTTGAAGGCGGTCGTATAGAAAGCACTGGCGGTGTCTCGGATGCGCGCGGGGGCGGCGTGCAGCATCCGGGTCTGCAAGAGCGGCGGGAGGAGTCCCATCGCGAGGCCCCAGAGGAAGAATGAGACAAGCGCGAGCGGTACGACGGTCGGCAGGAATCCCAGGGAAAGGGCGGTCGCGAGCAGCGCTACGAGTGCGATCATCAGACCAAGCCGCGGGCGACGTCCCAGGTAGAGGCCGACGATCACGAGCGAGATAGCGCCCGCGATGCCATAGGCGAAGAGCGCCGGACTGACGGCGGCCACGTCGAGCCCGATCGCCCGCACCAGGTACGGTGCGATGTAGGTGTAGAAGCTGTACTGGCCGATCATGGTGATTGCGGCGATCACGCAGACGAAGACCACGGCCGTGACCGAATGGTCGCGTCTCGGTGCATACGTCGCGGCAGGCTCCTCGGTGAGCACGACGATACTGCCGGTCGGGGTAGCGACGATCGACCCCTTGGCGAGGTGGTCGACGCGTGGCAGGAAGCGGTAGACGAAGCCGGTCCCGACGAGCGTGAGCAGCGCGAGGATGCCGAAACTCGCTCGCCATTCGACGGCATGGCCGAGAGCGGTTCCGAGCGGAACCCCGAGCACGAAGGCCAGCGATCCGCCGCCCAGCGTGATCGACACGGCCCGCCCGAGCTGCTCTTTGGGCACGATGTAGGCCGCGTACGCGCCGGCGACCGACCAGAAGACCCCATGGGCGAGTCCGCCGAGGATGCGCGAGGCAACGAGCACCGCATAGTTGGGGGCGAGAGCCGTGGCCAGCGCGCTCGCCACGAAGATCGACAGCACGACGATCACGAGCGTGTGCCGGGGCACACGCATGGTCAGTGCTGTGAGGAACGTACTGGTGAACACGACCGTGAAGGCGAAGACCGAGACCGTGAGGCCGACCTGCGATTCGCTGACGCCGAGATCGTGGCTCATCTCCGGCAGCAGTCCGGTCGGGAGCATCTCGATGGTGACGCACAGGAAGGCGGCGGCAGCGAGGGTGATCAGCGCAAGATAAGGGAAACGTTTGGAGGGGGGCGGCGTGCCCATAGAGCAGAAAATCCGTTCAGGGGAGGTGTGGATCGTGGGCGTCGTCCGCGGGACACCGCGGTTCGTGCGGCATCCCTTCCAGAGTAGCGGTGCACAAAGGCAATAACCTAGGGTCGTGACTTCGCCGGATTCCAACCACTGGGTGCTGACCCTCGTCTGCGCCGACCGGTCGGGCATCGTTCATGCGATCAGCGGCGCGATCGTCGAGGCCGGTGGCAACATCACCGAATCGCAGCAGTTCTCGAGCGATGATACCGGCACCTTCTTCATGCGCCTGCAGGTCGAGTCGGCAGCCGATCGCGTGACCTTCGAGCGGGCGCTGTCGCCCGTGACCCAGCGCTATGGCATGACCTGGAAACTGGATGTCGTCGGCCGTCCCCTCCGCACCCTCGTGCTCGTGTCGAAGGCCGCCCACTGCCTCAACGACCTGCTCTTCCGCGAGCGGGCCGGCCAGCTGGCCGTCGAACTCCCGCTCGTGCTCAGCAACCACCCCGATCTCGAGGATCTCGCCGAGTTCTACGGTGTGCCCTTCGAACACCACCCCGTATTCTCCGAGGGTCAGAAACTCGCCTTCGAGGACCGGATAGTGGATGCCGTCGAGCAGTACGACATCGAACTGGTCGTACTCGCGCGCTATATGCAGATTCTGTCGCCCGCCCTCTGCGACCGGCTCGCGGGGCGGATCATCAACATCCACCACTCCTTCCTCCCCGGCTTCAAGGGCGCAAACCCCTACCGACAGGCACATGCACGCGGCGTGAAGCTGATCGGCGCGACCGCGCATTTCGTGACCAGCGACCTCGATGAGGGCCCGATCATCGAGCAGAACGTGGTGCGGGTCGACCACTCCCGCACGCCCGCCGAGCTCGTCTCGATCGGCCAGGATGAGGAATCCCGCACGCTCACCCAGGCGGTCAAGTGGTTCGCCGAAAACAGGGTGCTGCGCGACGGCGCACGCACGATCATCTTCAAATGAGAATCACCTTCAACGATGTGCTGCGATTTCTTCTGGAGCTCTTCGCGCTGTTCTCGCTGGGATTCTGGGGTTATCTCGCCTGGCCATTCCCATGGCCCGGCGTGCTGTTCATGATCGGCGCACCGCTGTTCGCGGCCATCGTTTGGGGACTCTTCCGTTCGCCGAAAGCCGTGCTGCCGCTCGATCCGGTGGGTCGGGCAGTGGTGGAGATCCTCGTGATGGGCTCGGCGACCGCGGCCTGGTTCATGCTCGGATACCCGATCGTGGGTGCCGTGTTCGGCATCCTCGCCGTGGTGAGCGGCGTGATCAATGGACGTTCAGAGTTTGGGCGAGAGGAAGCCAGGAAATGACCATCCTTTTTCACGGGGCCCGCAAGCTCGACGGACGTGGCGAGGTCGATGACTTCTGGATGCTCGTCGACGGCGACACGATCACCGCGACCGGTTCTGGACGTGAACTTCCGGCGGCAACCGAACGCATCGACGTCGGCGGCCACTGGCTGGTTCCCGGGTTTCTCGACCTCCACTGTCACGGCGGCGGAGCGCACTCTTACGACGACGGGCCGGAAGAGATCGCCGAGGCACTCGCGACCCACCGCGCCCACGGAACGACTCGTTCCCTGCTCAGCCTCGTCGCGAACCCGGTCGCGCAGCTGCGCGAGAGCCTCGGAGTCATCGCCGATCTCGCGGCATCCGATCCGCTGGTTCTCGGCTCACACCTCGAGGGCCCCTTCCTCGCCCCGGCCCGTCGCGGCGCCCACAACCCCGACTTCCTGCTCGAACCCACGCCATTCGCCGTCGAGGAACTGCTCGGCGCGAGCCGAGGAACGTTGCGCCAGCTGACGATCGCACCGGAACTGCCGGGCGCGCTCGAGGCCGTCGACGTGCTCGTCGAGAACGGGGTGACCGTCGCGATCGGCCATTCCGAGGCGACCTTCGAACTCGCCCAGGAGGCCTTCGACCGCGGGGCGCGACTGCTCACGCACGCGTTCAACGCGATGCCGGGCATCCATCATCGCGCCCCGGGACCGATCGTCGCCGCCTTCGAGGACCACCGCGTGACCCTCGAGCTCATCCTCGATGGCGAGCATGTGCATCCGGATGTCGCGGCGATGGCCTTCAACGCGGCGCCGGGGCGCATCGCCCTCGTCACGGACGCGATGGCGGCCGCCGGCTCGAGCGACGGCGACTACCGCCTCGGCTCACTCAACGTGACCGTGCGGGGCGGACTCGCGGTGCTGTCCGGCACCTCGACCATCGCGGGCTCGACTCTCACCCAGGATGTCGCGCTGCGCTGTGCGATCGAGCGCTCCGGGGTGAGTCCGGCCGACGCCGTGGCCGCCCTCACCGTGACGCCGGCGAGAGCGCTCGGTCTCGACCACCGACACGGATATCTCGCCCCCGGTTATGTTGCGGACGCCGTGTGGCTCGACCATGAGTGGCGTGTCGGCCAAGTCTGGGCCAACGGGCGGCCTCTCAGCGTGCCGGGCGTCGCATAAGCAGCCGAACGGCGTCACGCACCGAACCGCCCGCTTGCGAGAGCGCCCCTTTCGAATCGTCCAATGATGCCGTCGCGAGAGTCTGAACCACCGCGAGTTTGAGGTCTCCCCCCGACTGCTCGAGCAGCGCCGAATTCTCCTCCATCGTGCCACCGCCGATCTCCGTGAGAATGCGAAGTGCCCTGTCCCGAAGTTTGGCGTTGGTGGCGACGAGAGAGACCATGAGGTTCGAATAGGTCCTCCCCATGGACGCCATCAACGCGGTTGAAAAGCCGTTCAGGATCACCTTTTCCGCGGTCCCCGCCTTGAGCCGTGTCGACCCGGTCAGCACTTCGGCTCCGGTCTGCGGAGCGATGAGGATCTGGGCGAGAGCGGCCAGCGGAGAATCCCCATTGCTGGTCACCAGGGCGGTGAGCGCACCCCTCGCGCCCGCAGTGCGCAGGGCGCCTGCGACGTACGGCGTGATGCCGGATGCGGTGAGCCCGATCGCGACATCCACCTCTCCGAGCGAGGCCGCGTCACTCGCGCCATCGCTGTCCGAATCCTCTGAGTGCTCGACGGCGTGGACGATCGCCCGTTCACCGCCGGCGATGTGTGCTTGAACCAGACCGGGATCCACGTTGAAAGTCGGCAGGAGTTCTGCGGCGTCGAGAACGCCGAGCCTGCCGGAGGTTCCGGCGCCGAAGTAGTGAATCGTTCCGCCCCGCCGGACCCTCTCCCCGGCCCGTTCCACCAGCGTGGCAAGCTCCGGCAACACGGTGGCGACCGATGCGACTGCCGCCTGGTCCTGCTCGTTCATGAGTGTGAGCAGCTCCAGCGCGGACATGTCATCCATGCCGTACGACGCTTCG
>JAODMW010000221.1 GCA_025464815.1 Microbacteriaceae bacterium
GCGTTGTGCTCGAGGGTGTCAACAAGGAGACCGCAGAGAAGGCAAAGGCTCAGCTCGAAGAAGCTGGCGCCACCGTCACCCTCAAGTAGTCGGCGCCCTTCGGGGCTCCTGCTTGCAGTGTGATCGAAAACGAGGGTTCCGGGCGATTCGCCCGGAACCCTCGTTCTGTTAATAAGGAGGAGGAGTGGCGCGCGGCACCGGAGCCACGGGTATGTCCGCGGCATGCTGGAAACCACTTGCGGGGGCCTTTGATGTCCACCATAATGAGGACGCAACAATACCGAGAACTTCGGGCATTGGCGCATTATTTTTTCGAGCTGTACCCCATCGGCATCTGTACTAGACAGTCTTACCTTCTGCCTAGCCCTGGACTCCATGTGCCGGAGGGGGACATCTCGATCTGCCGGGGTGACGCAACATTCCCGGTTGTGTTCCGCAATTGCAGCGCTGTGGGTGCCCTCGTGACTTCGGGGGCACCCACTTCTGTTTCCGTCGCCTCCTCATCGCAGCCGAGGTCTCGATACGCGCCGTGGACGGCGCTACTCGACCCGCTCCCGAGGTCTCGATACGCGCCGTGGACGGCGCTACTCGACCCGCTCGCGACGGAGGCGCTACTCGATCCGCGAGACCTGCGTAAAGTAAATAGGTGAGCGGAATGCGAGGCGGTGGCGGCCATGGGCGCGTCAGCAGCGGCGATGCGGATGCGCAGCGCGCGGCCAACGCAAACGCCCCGAAGATTCCGGATCTGCTGAAACGCATCGGGAACCTCTTCGCGCCGCATCGCACGCCCCTGATCGTCACCGCGGTACTCGTCGTCGTGAGCGCAGGACTCAGCGTGCTCCCGCCGCTGCTGACCAAGGAAGCATTCGACGTCGGTCTCTTCCCGAAGGCTGGAACGCCGAATCTTCCCGTGCTGATCTGGCTCGTCTCCCTCATGATCCTGATCTACATCGTGTCTGCAGCCCTCGGCGTCTGGCAGACCTGGCTCACCGCGACCGTCGGCAACCGCGTGATGGGTGCCCTGCGCGTCCGGCTCTTCGGCCACCTGCAGAAAATGGAACTCGCATTCTTCACGCGCACCAAGACGGGCATCATCCAGTCGAGGCTGCAGAACGACGTCGGCGGCGTCGCGGGTGTGCTCACCAACACGATCTCCAGCGTTCTCGGCAACACCGTCACGGTCGCGGCGGCCTTCGTGTCGATGCTCGTGCTCTCCTGGCAACTGACGATCGTGGCCGTGATCCTCATGCCGATCCTGGTGATCGCGCAGCGCCGCGTCGGCAGAGTACGCGCGAAGATCGCGACGAAGACGCAGGAGTCGCTGAGCGACATGACGGCGATCACCCAGGAGACGCTCTCGGTATCCGGCATCCTGCTCGCCAAGAGTTTCAACCAGCAGGACACCGAGATCGGGCGCTACGCCGCAGAGAACGACAACCAGATCGGCCTGCAGGTGCGGCAGCAGATGAGCGGGCAGTGGTTCTTCGCCGTCGTACAGATCTTCCTGGCCATCATCCCGGCGGTCATCTACATCTGCGCGGCCTGGTTGCTCTTTCACAATGTGCCGGTGACGGCGGGAACCATCGTCGCTTTCACGACCGTGCAGGCGCGGCTCATGTTCCCGCTGCTCGGGCTCATGCGCGTAGCCCTCGACCTGCAGACCTCGCAGGCGCTGTTCGCCCGCATCTTCGAGTACCTCGACCTGAAACCGGCCATCGTCGACGCGCCGAACGCCCACCCGGTGCACGCCAGCAGGCTCGGCAAAGTCCAGTTCGAGGACGTCGTCTTCTCCTATCCGGATGCGGGCCGCGACACCCCGCCCACGCTCAGGGGGGTGTCTTTCTCGATCGAGCCAGGCCAGTTCGCGGCCTTCGTCGGACCATCGGGAGCGGGCAAGACCACCGTCTCGTACCTCATCCCGAGGTTCCACGAGGTCAGCGGCGGCCGCATCCTCTTCGCGGGTGACGACGTCCGCCAGATCGAGCAGGAGTCGCTCGTCGCGAACATCGGCATCGTGAGCCAGGAGACCTATCTCTTCCACGCGACGATCGCCGAGAACCTGCGGTACGCGCGGCCCGATGCGACGGATGACGAGCTCGAGGAGGCGGCGAGGGCCGCCAACATCCATGACACCATCGACTCCTTCCCCGATCGCTACGACACCGTCGTCGGGGAGCGCGGCTACCGGTTGAGCGGTGGAGAGAAGCAACGCATCGCTATTGCTCGCGTCCTGCTGAAAGACCCACGGGTGCTCATCCTCGACGAAGCGACAAGCGCCCTCGACTCCATCTCGGAACGCGTCGTTCAACAGGCTCTCGACGCGGCGTCACGAGGACGCACGACCATCGCGATCGCCCATCGACTGTCGACCATCGTGTCGGCGGACGTGATTTTCGTCGTCGACGCAGGACGGATCGTCGAACGCGGCACGCACGACGAACTCACGGCGGTCGGTGGCGTCTACGCACGGCTCTATGCCGAGCAGGTCACGCAGCACTGAGTCTCACCATCGCGGACGTAACGCAAATCGGCCCGCTGGTAGATTGGCGGCACTATGAAGTACGCCAACAGCGTCATCGATCTCATCGGGGACACCCCCCTCGTCAAGCTGAACAAGGTGACGGACGGCATCGCTGCGACCGTGCTGGTGAAGGTCGAATATCTCAATCCCGGTGGCTCGTCGAAGGACCGCATCGCGACGCGTATCATCGACGCCGCCGAACGTGACGGGCTCCTGAAGCCGGG
This sequence comes from Microbacteriaceae bacterium, assembly GCA_025464815.1. Taxonomy (GTDB): domain Bacteria; phylum Actinomycetota; class Actinomycetes; order Actinomycetales; family Microbacteriaceae; genus Lacisediminihabitans. The sequence continues at coordinate 2,746 of JAODMW010000221.1, forward strand.
CGGCACGATCGTCGAGCCGACCTCCGGCAACACCGGGATCGGCCTGGCGCTCGTCGCCCAGCAGCGCGGCTACCGCTGTGTGTTCGTGCTCCCGGACAAGGTCGGAGAGGAGAAGCGCAATGTGCTTCTCGCCTACGGTGCCGAGATCGTCGTGACTCCGACGGCTGTCGCTCCCGACAGCCCCGAGTCGTACTATTCCGTCTCGGACCGGCTCACCCGGGAGATCCCTGGAGCTTTCAAACCCAACCAGTACTCGAACCCCAATGGTCCGCTCAGCCACTACGAGACGACCGGCCCGGAGATCTGGCGCGACACCGACGGCAAGGTCACCCACTTCGTTGCGGGCGTCGGCACGGGGGGAACGATCAGCGGGGTTGGCAGGTACCTGAAGGAGGTGTCGGATGGCGCCGTGACGATCATCGGCGCCGATCCGGAGGGTTCCGTCTACTCCGGCGGCACCGGACGCCCCTATCTCGTCGAGGGCGTTGGCGAGGATTTCTGGCCTGAGGCCTACGACGGCACGGTCGTGGACGAGATCATCGCGTGCACCGACGCCGAATCCTTCGAGATGACGCGCCGACTCGCGCGGGAGGAAGGGCTGCTCGTCGGTGGGTCGAGCGGGCTCGCCGTGGCATCCGCGCTCAAGGCCGCGAAAGGCCTGCCCGCAAGCGCGGTGGTGGTCGTGCTGCTGCCGGACGGCGGTCGTGGATACCTCGGCAAGGTCTTCAGCGAGAAGTGGATGCAGTCCTACGGCTTCACGCAGGTCTCCGACGAGAAGACCGTGGCCGACGTCGTGAGCCACAAGACCGGATCGTTGCCCGACCTCGTACACGCGCATCCCTCGGACACCGTGCGCGATGCCATCCAGATCATGACCAAATACGGGGTGTCGCAGCTACCCGTGCTCACCGCCGAACCGCCCGTCGTCATCGGCGAAGTCGTGGGCGCTCTCGACGAACGGTCGCTGCTCGAACAGGTTTTCAGCGGGGACGCGAGCATGACCGACCCGGTCGGGAAATTTATCGGCACGCCGCTCGGTTTGATCGGTGTGCATGAGTCGGTGAACGCGGCGCGCATCGCATTCGAAAAGGCGGATGCCCTGCTCGTGGTCGAGGACGGCAAGCCGGTCGCGGTGGTCACCCGCCACGACCTGCTCACGTTTCTCTCTGAATGACTCGATTCAACGCCATCCCCACAGTCGCGATCAACAGCGCAGAAAGAACACAGTGCCGAAAGAGTTAGATTTCTCCACCCGAGCCATCCGCACCGGACAGGAGTTCGATCCGACCACCGGGTCGGTCATCCCGCCGATCTACCAGAACTCTACCTTCGTGCAGGACGGCATCGGCGGCTTTCGCAACGGCTATGAGTATGCGCGTGGCGGTAACCCGACGCGCACCTCGCTCGAAGAACTCATCGCCGATCTCGAGGGTGGCAAGCACGGCTTCAGCTTCGCCTCCGGTCTCGCGGCAGAGGACATTCTGCTCCGCGCAGTGCTCGAGCCGGGCAGCCACGTACTGATGGGCAACGATGTCTACGGCGGCACCCACCGTCTGGTCAATCGGGTATTCGTGCCGTGGGGCGTCGGCATCGACTCGGTGGAGATGGCGGACCTCGACGCGGTGCGTGCTGCCCTGACACCGGCGACGAAGATCCTCTGGGTGGAGACGCCGAGCAATCCGCTCATGAAAATCACGGACATCGCCGCTCTCGTGGAGATCGGTCATGCAGCGGGTGTGCTCGTCGTCGTGGACAATACCTTCGCCTCGCCCTACCTGCAGAACCCGCTGGCCTTCGGGGCCGACGTGGTGTCACACTCCACCACGAAGTATCTCGGTGGCCACTCCGACGTACTCGGCGGCGCACTCGTCATCAACGACGACGAGCTGGCAGAGAAGGTCAGGTTCCTGCAGTTCGCCGTCGGACCGGTTTCCGGTCCGATGGATGCCTGGCTGACCGTGCGTGGAATCAAGACGCTTGCCGTGCGTGTCGAGCGCCACACCTCGAACGCGCAGGCCATCGCGGAGGCGCTGGTCGGACATCCCGCCTTGGAGCGTGTGTACTACCCTGGCCTGCCCGACCACCCGGGTCACGAACTCGCTGCTCGCCAGATGCGGGGCTTCGGCGGGATGATCTCGGTGTCGTTGCGTGGTGGAGCGGCCGCCGCGCGCAGGTTCGCGGAGTCGACCGAGCTCTTCCAGCTCGCGGAATCCCTGGGCGGTGTGGAATCCCTCATCGGATACCCCTACGAGATGACGCACGCTTCGGTGAAGGGGACCGCGCTCGAGGTTCCCGACAGTATCGTGCGGCTCTCGGTCGGCATCGAGGGCGTCGACGATCTCGTCGGCGATGTGCTCACGGCGCTCGAGAAGGCTTCCACGAACTAGACCGCGCCACGTGCTCTGGACGTCGAGTGCGGCCGGGGCATCCCGTCGATTGCGGCGCCAAATGTTCGATTGCCGTGCCAAATGAAGGAGATCTGTGCCGTTGCGGCTATCCGTACCCCGGAGATACGGGAGGGGCAGGGAGAGGGTTCCTTCATTTGGCACTGGGGGCACATGCCTGGCGGGACGCTGAACTGACATCACGGACGGGACGGCTGCCGAAGATGGAGGGCGTCCGCCAGGGAAAGGCGGGCGCTTCCTCGATCGCGAAAGCTGGCGCGAACTCACTGCACAGTGGCCGTTTATCACTGGATGTTTCATTCCTGCCACGACAGCATGGAGAGATGACCAGCACCGAGGTGGCGCCCGCGCCCGCCCATACCGGAAGCGTCGGACTGCTGCAGGGCTCGGCGCTGTACATCGCCGCCGTGCTCGGGACGGGCATCCTGGTGTTGCCCGCACTCGCGGTGACCAAGGCGGGGCCTGCCTCGATCCTGGCCGTGGTCGCGGTGTTTCTGCTGTCCATCCCGCTCGCAGGAACCTTTGCAGCACTGGCCGCACGGTTCCCGGACTCGGGCGGAGTGGCGACCTTTGTGCGCCTCGCCCTCGGGCGGACGGCGGCGCGGATGGCCGGTTATTTCTTCTTCTTCGGAGTGTGCGTCGGCTCACCCGTCGTCGCGGTGCTCGGTGCGTCCTATGTCGTCGGAATCTTCGCAGGCCCGCCGTGGGCTGTCATCGGCGTTGCGGTGATGATCCTGATTCCTCCGCTGGTCGCCAACGCCTACGGATTGCGCGTCTCCGGCTGGGTGCAGCTCGTGCTGACCGGCGCTCTCGTCCTCATCGTGGTCGGTGTCGTCGCGATCGCAACTCCCGCCTCGAAGGCGACGAACTTCACGCCGTTCCTGCCGAACGGCTGGACGGGGGTCGGCGCCGCTATCAGCCTCTTCGTCTGGGCCTTCGCCGGCTGGGAGGCGGTGACCCACATCGCCGGGGAATTCCGCAATCCGCGGCGGACTATCCCGCTCGCGACGGCGATCGCGATCGCCGCGGTTGGCGTGGCCTACCTCGCGCTCCAGATCGTGACCGTCGCGGTGCTGGGTGAATCGGCCGGCGCCAGCGCCGTTCCGCTGCTCGAGCTCGTGGCCACCACCGCGCCCGGCGTCGGTCCGGCTTTCGTCGCCGTGATTGCGGCGGTCGTTGCGCTCGGTGTGCTCAACGCCTATGTCGGAGCTTTTGCGAAACTCGGAGCATCGCTCGGCCGGGACGGCGACCTGCCGCATTGGCTGGCCAAGGGCGCCGAGGCCGGTGGAATTCCGCGCCGCAGCCTCGTCGTCGTTGCCGCGCTCGCCTTCCTCTACCTCGTGGCGCTCGTGCTGGGCGGTCTCGACCTCACCCCGTTCATCCTCATCCACACCAGCTGCATGGTAGCCGTCTATGCGCTCGGGATGGCTGCCGCCGTCAGGCTGCTCGCCCGGTGGTCCCTCGGCTGGTGGCTCGCGGTCACCTCCTGTGTTCTCGTGCTCGGCCTGCTGGTGCTTGCAGGAGGCAACTTGCTCGTCCCCGGTATTCTCAGCGTGGCGGCACTCGTCGTCACGATCGTGAAACGTCGGAACACATTGCGGAGACAACCATGACCGAACATCGCCGGCTCGTCGACCTCAGCCACACCATCCGCGAAGGCCTCGTGACCTATCCCGGCCTGCCGGCGCCCGTCATTACACCGTTCCTCACCCGCGAGGATTCGAAGGCTAAATATGCGCCTGGCACCCAGTTCGCGATGGACCTGATCACCATGATCGGCAACACGGGGACATACATCGACAGCCCGTGGCACCGGTACGAGGGAGGAACCGACCTCGCTGGACTCGATCTCGAGACGCTGGTGGACCAGCCGGCAGAAGTATTCCATTTGCAGGATGTATCCGCTCGCGGCATCGGACCCGAGCAGCTCCACGGCCGCGACCTCCACGCCAAAGCCGTCTTCCTCGACACCGGCTGGAGTCGTCATTTCGGCGTGCCCGCCTACGTGACTGGCGCCCCTTTCCTCACGGCCGAGGCCGCAGAATATCTGGTGGAACAGGGGGTGACGATGGTCGGGATCGACTCGCTCAACATCGATGACACGGAAACCCCCAGCGGCGAGCGACCCGCGCATTCCGCGCTCCTTGCGGCGGGTATCCACGTCGTCGAGCACCTCACCAATCTGGCCGTTCTCCCGCCGTCGGGCAGCACCGTGACCGTCGTGCCGCCGAAGGTCGAGGGGTTCGGTACCTTCCCTGTTCGGGCCTTCGCGCGTCTTCCCTGATCCGCGCGCGGTAATGGGGATTCGCGGGTGCGCAATAATGGGGGAGTTGTACGAGAAATGTGACCGTACACATGATCGTCGACGAAGTCGGGTAGCCAGAAGCCATGGAACCAGAGAAGGTTCGCGCCCCCAACATCCGTGATGTCGCGCGGCTGGCGGGGGTTTCCTACCAGACGGTTTCCCGAGTGCTTAACAACTCGGAGAGCATCAAGCCGAGCACCAAGGAGCGCGTGCTCGAGGTCATCGAGCAGGTCGGTTATCGCCCCAATCAGGCGGCGCGCGCACTGGTCACCAGCCGCTCGCGAACGATCGGTGTGCTCACGTCGCAGACCGCGCACTACGGCCCGACCACGAGCCTGCACGCGATCGAGGATGCTGCGCGCGAAGCCGGTTATCTCGTCAGCACGACGAGCCTCGCGACGAGCGGGTACGAATCGATCACCGATCGCCTCGAGCACCTCATCAGCCAGGCAGTCGAGGGTCTTGTCGTGATCGCGCCGCAGGTGAAGGTCTTCGATGCGATCCGCGAGCTCGACATCCGCCTTCCTCTCGTCACCCTCGACTCGACCCGTCGCGACGACCAGCGCAGCCTTTCCGTCGACCAGATCGCCGGCGCGCGCCTGGCCACCCGGCACCTGATCGAGCTGGGGCACCGTGAGATCGTGCATCTTGCCGGCCCACAGGACTGGATCGAGGCAGAGGCTCGGATGCGTGGCTTCCTCGACGAGATCAACGACGCCGATCTCGGCACCCACCCTCCGATCCTCGGCGACTGGACTGCGGATTTCGGCTACCACGTCGGAAACGAACTCGTCCACTCCCGGAACTTCACTGCCGTCTTCGCGGCGAACGACCAGATGGCGCTGGGTCTCATGCATGCGTTCCGGGATGCCGGACTCGACGTGCCGGGCGATGTGAGTGTCGTCGGATTCGACGACATCCCCGAGGCCGCCCACTACTGGCCGCCGCTCACGACTGTGCGCCAGGACTTCACAGAGATCGGCCGACGTTCCGTCGCGCTGCTTCTCGCGGAGTTGCGCGGTGAGGCTGATCGCAACCACGACCAGATCCTGCCTGAGCTGATCATCCGCGAGTCGACGGCGCCTCCGCGTCGGTAGTCGATTCGCGATCGCCGGGATCGAAAATATGAGCGATCGTATTCTGTCGCGCATGTTGTGTTAACTTCTTGACGACAAGGGGCCGCATGCTGCACTCTCGATGTCATGCCTGCATCGCCGCATTCCGTCTCGCGAGGGGTGCGCAACCCCGGATCGCAGACGGCGCTGCGCGAACTGAACCAGCAGCGGCTCGTCGACGCGCTTCTCGGCAGCGGTCCCATGACCCAGGCGGAACTCGCCAGGCAGACCGGGCTGTCGACGGCCACGGTTTCGAACATCGTCAAGACGATGGCAGCGGTCGGAGCAGTCGAGACCGAGCCGACCACGAGCTCCGGTCGCCGCGCCCTGCTGGTGAGGCTGTCGAACAACGGCGCGGTCGCGGTCGGAATCGACTTCGGCCGACGTCATCTGCGCGTCGTGCTGACCACGCTCGGCTATGACCTCATCGCCGAGGAGTTCGTCGAACTGGCGATCGGCCATCGTGCGATCGACGGCATCGACAGGGCCGCTGTCGCGCTCAACCACCTGCTCGAGCAGAGCGGTGTGAAGTCCACCTCCGTGCTCGGGGTCGGAGTCGGGATCCCTGGACCGATCGACCAGAGGACGGGAACCGTCGTGCAGGGAGCGATCCTCCCCGAGTGGGTCGGCATCCACCTGCAGGATCTCGAAGAACGCCTGCATTTCCCCGTGGTCTTCGACAACGACGCCAACCTGGGCGCCCTCGCCGAGGTGACCTGGGGGCCGCACAGCATGGTCGACAACCTCGTCTTCATCAAGATCGGCAGCGGCATCGGGGCCGGGCTGGTGCTCAACGGCCGGGTGTTCTACGGCTCCGTCGGGGTCACGGGGGAGATCGGGCATGAGACGGTCACCGATCACGGAATCGTCTGCCACTGCGGAAATCGTGGATGCCTCGAGACCGTCGCATCCACGTCAGTGATGATCGATCTCCTCAGCCGACGCGGAAGTGCACCGATCGGGACCGCGGACATCGTGCGCAACGCACTCGCCGGCGATTCGGCCACCCTGAGGGTGCTGGATGACGCGGGCGCCGCGATCGGTCGCGCCCTCGCCAGCGTGGCCAATCTCATCAATCCCGAGGTCGTCGTGGTCGGCGGGCCGCTCGCCGGACTCGGGGATATCCTTCTGCGCCCGATCGAACGTGGTCTCGTCCGGCATGCTGTTCCGACGGTCGGCGGCGCGACCTCCCTCGTGATGTCGTCGCTCGGAGACAGGGCCGAGGCGCTGGGTGCCGCCGCGCTCGTTCTGCAGCAGCCGGGCATCCGGAATTCATGAGTCGTTACTGAGTCGTTGTGTTCATAACTTGACGACAAGCCCTCCGACAAGGTTTAGTCTGTTAGCGGAGAGATTTTCCGACCCCCTAATGAGACAAGGTAGTCCGGCGTTGAAGACTGTTGCGCTAGCTGAACGTGTGAACGTACACATCCCGCTGATGCGAGACCTGGGGGTTACCAATGGCAATTGAACCGACCATCCTCGAGATGCGTACGATCACCAAAGAGTTCCCCGGTGTCAAGGCTCTCGACAGGGTTTCACTCTCGGTCAAGGCCGGCGAAATCCACTCGATCTGCGGCGAGAACGGCGCGGGCAAGTCCACCCTCATGAAGGTGCTGTCTGGCGTCTACCCCTACGGCACTTATGAGGGCGAAATCGTCTACCAGGGCGAGGTGTCGCGGTTCAAGGACATCCGCTCGAGTGAGGCGGCTGGAATCGTCATCATTCACCAGGAGCTCGCGCTCATCCCGGAACTCTCGATCACCGAGAACATCTTCCTCGGCAACGAGCCGCGCCGCTTTGGGACGATCAATTGGGTCGAGGCCAAGAGGCTTGCGATCGACCTGCTCGCTCGCGTCGGTCTCGAGGACGATCCGGACACGCAGATCAAGAACCTCGGCGTCGGCAAGCAGCAGCTCGTCGAGATCGCAAAGGCGCTCAACAAGTCGGTGAAGCTGCTCATCCTCGACGAGCCGACCGCGGCGCTCAACCAGGCTGATTCCCAGCACCTTCTCGACCTGATCCTCGGTCTCAAGGGTCGTGGCATCGCGTCGATCATGATCTCCCACAAGCTCAACGAGATCGAGCAGATTTCCGACTCCATCACCATCCTCCGGGACGGGAAGACGATCGAGACGCTCGACGTCAAGATCGACGGCGTGAATGAGGACCGCATCATCCGTGGGATGGTCGGGCGCACACTCGAGAACCGTTTCCCCGATCGCAACTCCGACATCGGCGAGGTCTTTTTCGAGGTGAAGAACTGGACGGTGCAGCATCCGCTGACCTCCGAGCGCATGGTCGTCAAGAACTCCAGCTTCACCGTGCGACGCGGCGAAGTGGTCGGGTTCGCCGGGCTCATGGGCGCCGGGCGAACGGAGCTCGCGATGAGCCTGTTCGGCCGTTCCTACGGCACTTTCATCTCGGGCCAGGTCTTCAAGGACGGCAAGGAGATCCAGCTTCGCAACGTCTCCGAGGCGATCGACCACGGCATCGCCTATGTGAGCGAAGACCGCAAGGCTCTCGGGCTCAACCTGCTCGACGACATCCAGGATTCGGTGGTGGCGGCGAAACTCTCCAAGATCTCCCGGGGGCAGGTGATCGACAAGGTGGCCGAGCACCACGTTGCGGAGAAGTACCGTAAGAGCCTCAGGATCAAGACACCGACGGTGCAGGAGGGCGTGAACAAGCTCTCCGGCGGCAACCAGCAGAAGGTCGTACTCGCGAAGTGGATGTTCACGGACCCCGACCTGCTCATCCTCGACGAACCGACCCGTGGCATCGACGTCGGGGCGAAGACGGAGATCTACGGAATCATCCGTGACCTCGCCGCACAGGGCAAGGGCGTCATCATGATCTCGTCGGAGCTGCCAGAACTGCTCGGCGTCTCCGACCGCATCTACACGATCTTCGAGGGTACGATCACCAACAATCTCACGGCTGACGAGGCCGACCCAGAGACACTCCTCAAGAGCATGACCTCCGCGAAGAAGAAAGTTACCCAGCCATGAGCGCACCACGAGTAGAACCGAAGAAATCCGGAGGCATCCGCGACCTCGGCAAGATGTTCGGAGCAGGCCAGTCGAGTGGCCGCCAGATCGGTATTCTCGGTGCTCTCGTCGTGATCATCGTGTTCTTCCAGATCGCGACCGGCGGCCTCACGCTCGACCCGATCAACCTCATCAACCTGGTCAACCAGAACGCCTACGTTCTCATCCTGGCCATCGGCATGGTGATGGTGATCATCGCCGGGCACATCGACCTTTCGGTCGGATCGGTCGCCGCGTTCACGGGTATCATCGTCGCGATTTCGATGCAGAGCTGGCATTTCCCGCCGGCCCTCGCCATCCTCTTCGGTCTCGTCGTCGGTGCGATCATCGGCGCCTGGCAGGGATTCTGGGTCGCGTATGTCGGCGTGCCCGCGTTCATCGTCACCCTCGCCGGCATGCTCATCTTCCGCGGAGGCAACCAGTTCGTCGGTAGCTCGCAGAGCATTCCCGTGCCCGATGCATTCGCCTTCATCGGCAACGGGTTCATCGGCGACTTCGGACCCAATACCAACTACAGCAACGGCACGCTGATCCTCGGCCTGCTCGTCGCCATCGCGGTGATCTGGCAGGAGATCCGCTCCCGCCGTACGCAGTCCAAGATGGGATCGGATAAGGCCCCGGTCTGGGTGAGCATCGTCAAGCTCGTCATCCTCGAGGCCGTCGTGATCTACGCGACTCTCCTCTTCGCCGGTGGCCGCGTCGGCACGAGCTACCCGATCTCGGGAATCATCCTCGGCGTTCTCGTACTCCTCTATTCCTTCATCACCCGCAACACGACCTTTGGTCGCCACATCTACGCGGTCGGAGGCAACTGGCACGCCGCGGAGCTGTCGGGCGTCAAGATTCGTCGTATCAACTTCCTGGTCATGATGAACATGTCGATCCTGGCCGCGCTCGCCGGCATGATCGCGGTTGGTCGCTCGGTGGCCTCCGGTCCGGGTGACGGCGTCGGCTGGGAGCTCGACGCCATCGCGGCCGTGTTCATCGGTGGTGCCGCAGTATCCGGTGGTATCGGCACCATCGTCGGGTCCATCGTCGGTGGTCTCGTGATCGCCGTGCTGAACAACGGACTCCAGCTCCTCGGTGTCGGCGTCGATCGAGTGCAGATCATCAAGGGGCTCGTGCTCCTGATCGCCGTCGGTGTCGACGTCTACAGCAAGAAGCAGGGTCGACCATCGATCATCGGGAGATTCACTCGGAGCCGCGACATCAACGCCGCCCTCGACCGCCCCGATATCACCCCCACCAACAGCGCGGAAGAAACCTCGCGCCCTCCAGCCACTACGCCGAACTGATCTCTCGGTCGTAGTCCCCGAAAGTGATGTCGCTCTCGGAATCACCACTGCACCAACCTCACAACAGAAAGTGAACACAATGCGCAAATTCGTAATCACGACCGTGGCAGTCGCCGGGGTCGCGCTCATGGCACTCTCGGGCTGCTCGAGCCGTGGCGGGGATACCACCGCTTCTGGTTCAGCGTCCGGGTTCAAGAAGGGATCCGTCATCGGCGTGGCCCTTCCGGACAAGACCTCGGAGAACTGGGTTCTCGCTGGCAAGCTCTTCGAAGACGGCCTTGCCGCCGCCGGGTACAAGGCTGACGTGCAGTATGCGCCGGCCACCAACACGGTTCCCGAACAGCAGAACCAGATCACGTCGATGACGACAAAGGGCGCCAAAGTCATCATCATCGGAGCCAAGGACGGCTCGCAGCTCGGTTCCCAGGTCAGCGCCGCACACAGCTCTGGCGCAACGGTCATCGCCTACGACCGCCTCATCCTGAACACCAAGGATGTCGACTACTACGTGGCGTACGACAATGAGAAGGTCGGCGAGCTCCAGGGCCAGGCCCTCCTCGACGGCATGAAGGCCCGCTACCCCAGCGCGAAGACGTACAACATCGAGCTGTTCTCCGGCTCGTCGGACGACGCCAACGCCCCGGTCTTCTTCAACGGCGCCATGAAGATCCTGCAGCCGAAGATCGACGATGGAACCCTCAAGGTCGTCTCCGGCCAGACCGACATCAAGCAGACGGCCACCGCCGGCTGGTTGGCTCAGAACGCGCAGACCCGCATGGACACCCTCCTTGCCGGTAACTACGCGAGCACCGAGCTGAACGGTGTTCTCTCGCCGAACGACACCCTCGCTCGCGCGATCATCACCTCGATCAAGGCTGCTGGCAAGGCGACACCGGTTCTGCCGGTCGTCACCGGTCAGGACTCCGAGGCCGAGTCGGTCAAGTCGATCATGGCTGGTGAGCAGTACTCCACCATCAACAAGGACACCCGCGCACTGGTCAAGCACTCCATCCAGATGGTTGAGGATCTGGCCAAGGGCAGCAAGCCCGCGACCAACTCCACCGACTACAACAACGGCGTCAAGGTCGTCCCGACCTACCTGCTGCCTCCGGTGCTCGTCACCAAGCAGAACGCGGCAGAGTCCTACGCGAACGACCCGACCCTCTCGCCGCTGACCAAGTAGCAGCAGCTCGAGAGTTACCAGGATCGGCCCCCGCGGTTTCGCGGGGGCCGATTTTCGTCGTGGGGAAGGCGCTCAGCCGACCAATGGGATTCGCGGATCGGGCGGGACGAAATGGCCGTGTTGACCCGGAATGCGATCAAACGGTGGAGGCTGCTGTCCGATACTGCGAACGGATGATGGGCCGGTAATCCGCCACGGGCTCCGCGCTCAGTTCCACTGGCCAGTCCGGCCGCGTGCCGGTCAGCGCCCAGGCAGCCTGACGGGCGGCCCCTGCCGCCACGTACTCGGCGGGTTCCGGCACCACGACGGGCAGTTCGAAGACCAGGGCGGCGATCGCGCCGACCGCCGGGTTCTGCGCGGCGCCGCCGATCAGCAGCAGCCGGCGGGCGACGACGCCGTGCGCGAGTACGGCGTCCAACCCGTCAGCGAGACCGCAGAGCAGGCCCTCGATCGCGGCGCGGGCGAGGTTGGGTCGAGTCGCGGATGCGAGAGTGAGGCCGAGCAGCGAGCCCGTGGCATCCGGCAGGTTCGGTGTGCGTTCGCCCTCGAAGTAGGGCAGGAGCACGAGGCCTTCCGCCCCGGGTTCCGCGCTGAGGGCGAGGCGGGCGAACTCCGTGTGGTCGACGCCGAGCAGCGCCGCGGTGGAGTCGAGGATGCGGGCCGCGTTCAGGGTCGCGATGAGCGGGAGGAAGCCGCCGGCGGCATCCGCGAACCCGGCGACGGTTCCCGACTCGTCATGGGTCGGCGTGTCGGTCACGGCGAACACCGTGCCGCTCGTGCCGATGGACACCACGGCATCGCCCGCGCGCGCATCGAGGCCGAGCGCCGCCGCAGCGTTGTCACCCGCGCCCGCGCCGACCACCAACCCCTTCGGAAACTCAGGAGATGCGACCTCGACGCGGCGGTGTTCGGCCGGTTCGAGCACCGTCGGCAGCACAAGTCCTGAGTTTTCGATGTCACGGCGGAGAGCGCGGGCGAGCAGCTCGCGGTCGTAGGTGTTGGTCACGGCGTTGAAGTAGCTCGTACCGCTCGCGTCGGAGCGGTCGGTGACCAGCTCGTCGAGCAACGGGTTCTGCGGTCCGAAGCCGCGCAGGCGCCAGGTGAGCCAATCGTGGGGGAGTGCGACAGCGGCCACCAGTGCCGCGTTTTCCGGCTCCGCGTCGCTCAACCAGCGCAGCTTGGTGAGCGTGAAGGATGCCACGGGCACCGATCCCGTGCGCTGCGCGAAGGCTTCCGCGCCCACCTCGTCGATCAGGTCGAGCGCGGCCCGAGCGGAGCGGGTGTCGTTCCAGAGAAGCGCCGGACGGATGACGCGTCCCCCGTCATCGAGCACCACCATGCCGTGCTGCTGCCCGCCGACCGAAACCGCCGCGACGTCGTCGAGACCGCCCGCATCGGCGACCGCGGACCGCAACGCGATCCACCAGGCTTCCGGATCGACCTCCGTGCCATCGGGATGCGGGGCTCGTCCCGTGCGCACGACGGCACCCGTGTCCAGGTCGCGGATGACGACCTTGCAACTCTGCGTCGACGAATCGACTCCGGCGACCAGTGTCATCCCCGTCCGCTCCTCATCCCGTTCATAACTCCTGCAAAATCGTACGGCGCCAGTCTGCAGCACCGCGATTGCCTGGCCCGCGCTGGCGCTCGGGGGAAATCTGCAGGAGTTGTGCGCAGAGTCGCCGGGCCCCGACGACAGCGGGGTGACTAGCGCGCACCGAGCAGATGCTCGAGGGCGAGCTGGTTGAGGCGCACGAAGCCGAAACCTTTGCCGCCGAAGTAGGACTCGGTGTCGAAGTCTTCGAACGAGCCGCGGTCCGCGAGCAGATCCTCGTAGCTCTCGCCGGCGCCCAGCGTCGGCTCATTGATCTGGGCGACGCGGGATGCTGCGAGCGCCTCCTGTACCTCGGGGTCGGCGCGGAAAGCGGCCGCACGCTCCTTGAGCAGCAGATAGGTGCGCATGTTGGCCGCAGCCGAATCCCAGACGCCCGTGATGTCTTCCGTACGGCTCGGCTTGTAGTCGAAGTGGCGAGGACCGTCGTAGGCCGGGCCTCCGTTCGGGCCGCCGTTCTCGAGCAGGTCGACGAGCTAGAATGCGATCTGCATGTCGCCGTGACCGAAGACGAGGTCCTGGTCGTACTTGATTCCACGCTGGCCGTTGAGGTCGATGTGAAAGAGCTTGCCCTGGTAGAGCGCCTGGGCGATGCCTGCGGTGAAGTTGAGTCCTGCCATCTGCTCGTGACCGACCTCGGGGTTCACGCCGAACAGCTCGGGGCGTTCGAGGGTCTCGATGAAAGCGATAGCGTGCCCGACCGTCGGCAGCAGGATGTCGCCGCGGGGCTCGTTCGGCTTCGGCTCGATCGCGAAGCGGATGTCGTAACCCTTCTCGACCACGTGCTGCGCGAAGAAATTGACGGCCTCGCGATAGCGTTCGAGCGCGCCGCGGATGTCCTTTGCCGTGTCGTACTCTGCACCCTCGCGTCCGCCCCACATGACGAAGGTCCTGGCGCCGAGTTCGACACCGAGTTCGAGCTGTCGCATGGCCTTGCGCATGGCGAAGCGACGCACACCGCGATCGTTGGAGGTGAAGCCTCCGTCTTTGAAGACCGGTGCGCTGAAGAGGTTGGTGGTGACCATGGGGATGATCAGGCCGGTGTCGGAGAGCGCCTGCTTCAGGCGGTCGATCTGCTTCTGGCGCTCGGCGTCCGTCGAACCGAAAGCGAAGAGGTCGTCGTCGTGGAAGGTGAGGCCGTAGGCGCCGAGCTCGGCGAGGCGGGTGACCGCCTCGACAACATCGAGCTGCGGGCGAGTCGGCCCGCCGAAGGGGTCGGTGCCGTTGTAGCCGACGGTCCAGAGTCCGAAGGAGAATTTGTCGTCGCGAGTGGGCTGCGTGGCCATGATGTTTCCGTCCTTCAACGTCGTTGGTGATTTGTTGCTACTCAGAACATATCAGTCGATGATGGAGACCGCAGCGTGCAATCTGCGCGTGTGGTCCATAGTTCGCATGCTGACCGGGGAACAGACTGCGGGCGCTGATGCATTGCCGCCGCCGCCAAGCCCGTCCCGCGCGGGTACTCCGAAGCGATTCGGTGTCAGGATGTAGCGCGCGCAGGCTTCCCGCGCTACTCGACTGGGTAGAGTGTCTTCATGTACAGCGAAACTGTCGCGCGCCCCGCGGTGAGCAGAGCCACCCTTTCTCGGGTAGCAGCCGACGCTTCCGTGTCGATCTCGACAGTCTCGAAGGTGCTGAACGGTCGCATGGGCGTCTCGGATTCCACCCGCGCCAGAGTCGAGGAACTGCTCCGCGACCACGGATACAACCGACGCAACTCCGGTCTGTCGGTGGCCCCGCTCATCGAACTCGTCTTCGACGCGATCGACAGCGCCTGGGCGATCGAGATCATCCAGGGCGTCGAACGGATATCGCGCGAGAACGGGATGAGCGTCGTGCTCACCGAGAGCGGTGACCGGCATTCGCCCAGCCCCGACTGGATCGACGGCGTGATGCGCAGGCGACCCGCGGGTGTCATCCTCGTCTTCTCCGACCTCTCGGCCGACCACAAGCACCAACTGCGAGTGCGCAACATCCCCTTCGTCATCGTCGACCCGGCCGGCGATCCGGCGCCGGACGTCCCGTCCATCGGCTCGGCCAACTGGTCGGGCGGGTACCTAGCGACCCGCCACCTCATCGACCTGGGTCACCGCCGCATCGCAACGATCACAGGCCCCGACGACATGATGTGTTCCACCGCCCGCCTCTCCGGCTACCGTGCCGCACTCGAGGCGGCGGGGATCAAGTCACGGGACGACTACATCGTCGGTGGCGAGTTCCATCACGAGGACGGCATCGTGCGCGGCCGCGAACTCCTGTCGCTGCCAGACCCACCCACCGCGATCTTCGCGGGGAGCGATCTGCAGGCGCTCGGCGTCTACGAGGCTGCGCGCGCCATGGGTGTGAGCATTCCTGACGACCTTTCGGTGGTCGGCTACGACGACCTCAAAATCGCCCTGTGGGCCGGCCCGCCGCTCACGACCGTGCGTCAACCTCTCACCGAAATGGCGGAAGAGGCCACTCGCCTCGTGATCCGCCTGCGCAACGATACCCAGGTCGACAACCTGCGCATCGATCTCGCGACGAGTCTCGTGGTGCGCGGTAGCACCGCGAAGCTCGTGACCTCCTGACCCTCCGCTTCCCACAAAAGTTTCGTATTCTCGATCGAAACCTGACCTTCGCGGGCTAGGAGGGGAGGATCGTCCGTCCGTCGATGCGGCGGGGGAGCGACCACGGGTTGCCGTCGCGTACCGGCGCCGGCAGGAGGGCATCAGGTACACCCTGGTAACTGACCGGTCGCAGGAAACGGTCGATCGCGGTGGTACCGACGGATGTGCCCTGGGACGCCGTGGTGGCGGGGTACGGGCCGCCGTGCTGCATGGCGTAGGTCACCGAGACTCCGGTCGGCCAGCCGTTCCAGAGCACCCGACCCGCACGGTCGGCGAGCGCGGCGAGCAGGGCCGGAACGACTGTCTCGTCACCCTCGCCCTGGACGGTCGCCGTGAGCTGGCCCTCGAAGGATTCTGCCGCGGCAAGCAGTTCTTCGTCGCTCTCGTAGCTCACTATGAGCCCGGTCGGCCCGAAGGACTCCGTCGCCAGTGCGCCATCGCTCGCCAGGAAGGCTTTGGCCGTCGCCAGGAGTAGTGTCGGGGCCGGATCGATCCCGGGATCCGCGCTGCCGGCCAACACCGTCACCTCCGGGTGGGCCGCGAGGTTGCCGAGGCTGGTGCCGTAGCCTTCGCGGATGCGCTCGTTGAGCATCGCCGCACCCGAGCGCTCCGCGGCGACCCTGGCCGCGATGCCGGGTATGGCAGAGCCCGCCGGCACGAAGAGCAGTCCCGGCTTCGTGCAGAACTGTCCGACTCCCATGCTCACCGAACCGACGAATCCCGTCGCGATGTCTTCGGCACGCATCAGGGATGCCTGCTCCGTCACGAATGCGGGATTCACGCTGCCGAGTTCTCCATAGAAGGGAATCGGATCCGGCCGCGACGTCGCGAGGTCGAAGAGCGCCCGGCCCCCGGCGAGCGAGCCGGTGAACGAGGCAGCGGTGATGCGCGGATCGAGCACGAGCGCACGTCCGGTCTGCATGCCGGAGACGAGCGCGAGGGTGCCAGTGGGCGCTCCCGCTTCCTGCATCGCGGAGGCGACCAGCTCGCCGACCCGGCGCGAGAGTCGCGGGTGGCCGGGGTTCAGCTTCACGACGACGGGGCATCCCGCCGCGATCGCCGAGGCGGTGTCGCCCCCCGCGACGCTGAATGCGAAGGGGAAATTGCTCGCGGCGAAGACGGCGACCGGCCCGAGCGGCCGCATCATCCGGCGCAGGTCAGGACGGGCGCCCATTGGCCAGTCCGGGTCCGCGTGATCGATTGTCGCCTGGAGGAACGCTCCCTCGCGGATGACCTCACCGAACAGGCGCAGTTGGAAAGTCGTACGTCGCAGCTCGCCGGTGAGACGGTCCTCGGTGAGGTGGCTCTCCTCGATCGCGAGGGGAAGGAGGATGGCGGCGTTCGCGTCGAGCGCATCGGCTGCGCGGTCGAGCCACTCGGCCCGCTGGCGGGGCGTCGTCGCGGCGATCGTCGGGGCTGCCTGCGCGGCGCGATCGAGAATGGCATCGAACTCTGCCGATGGAGTCTCTTCCGTGGTCATGCGCGCTCCTCGCTACGGATCGTCGGCCGACCGACGGTCACGACCGGATTGCTCAGTTCGCCGATGCCGTCGATCACGATCCTGATCACGTCTCCGGCCTTGAGGGTGAAGTCCGCCTCCGGCACGATCCCGGTACCGGTCAGCAACACGGCGCCCTCCGGAAAGTCCATGGCGAGAACGAGCCACGAGGCGAGGTCGGCGAACTCCCGCACGATGGACGATGTCGAGGTCGTGCCAGAGAACACCTCGACCCCATCGCGGCGGATCGCGAGCGAGATCCCCCATGGTGCGTCCGGGGCCTCCCAGATCGGCACGATGGAACTGCCGAGGGCGCAAGCGCGATCGTAGACCTTGGCCTGCGGCAGATAGAGAAGGTTCTCCCCCTCGATCGATCGGCTGCTCATGTCGTTTCCCACGAGGTAGCCGAAGATCTCTCCGGCGCTGTTCACCACGAGCCCGAGCTCTGCTTCAGGCACGTTCCAGGCGGAATCGGCCCGGATGCCGACCGCCTCACCGTCGCCGACCACGCGGTGCGGCAGCGACTTGAAGAACAGTTCCGGTCGTTCCGCGGTATAGACGCGGTCATAGGGGGAGCCGTCGACCGACTCCTCCATCCGCCCGTCCCTGCTGCGCAGGTAGGTGACGCCGGCAGCCCAGACTTCCTGCCGGTCGATCGCGGGCAGGTGTCGCGGTGTTCCGGTCGGGCCGGGCCCTGTCGCCGTCTCGACGACAGCCCGCGCGTCGGCCAGCGGCATCCCGAGAAGGCTGTCGAGTCCCAGCGGGAGCATCGAGAGAGTGTCGCCTCGCCGCACGGCCCAGCCGGTGGTGTCGTCGAGTTCGAGGTGTACGAGAGAGAAGGAACCCATGATTCGACCCTAATGCGATTCGCGCGACACGACTGCGCCGCTCGCTCCGATGAGGAAGTCGAGGTCGGCGCCGGAGTCCGCCTGCAGGACGTGGTCGACGTAGAGCTTCTCCCAGCCCCGCGTCGGGGCCGCGAATCCGTCGAGCGTCACCTTCGAGACTCTGCGTCGGTCTATTTCATCCTGCGGCACGTCGAGTTCGAGCCGGCGATTCGGCACGTCGAGCACGATGTAGTCGCCGTCCTCGACCAGGGCGAGCAGCCCGCCCGCCGCCGCCTCCGGAGCGACGTGCAGCACGACGGTGCCGTACGCGGTGCCGCTCATCCGGCCGTCGCACACGCGAACCATGTCGCGCACGCCCTGCTTGAGCAGCTTCTCGGGGAGCGGCATGTTCGCGACCTCGGGCATGCCAGGATAGCCGCGGGGCCCGCAGCCGCGGAGCACGAGCACGGAACTCGCATCGACGTCGAGATCCGGATCGTCGATACGCGCGTGCAGGTCCTCGATGGTCTCGAAGACGACCGCCTTGCCGCGGTGCACGAGGAGTTCCGGGGATGCGGCGGCCGGTTTGATGATCGCCCCATCCGGTGCGAGATTGCCCCGCAGCACCGCGATCCCCGCATCGTCTTTGAGCGGATCCTCGCGCGTGGAGATCACGTCGTCGTCCCAGATCCGCTGGTCGCCGAGGTAGTCGACGAACGGCCGGCCGGTGATCGTGATCGCCGCGGGGTCGAGCAGGTCCTTGACCTGGTCGAGCACGGTGAGCAGCCCGCCCGCCCTGAACAGGTCTTCCATGAGGTATTTGCCCGCCGGTTGCAGGTTGACGAGCAGGGGGACTCCGCTTCCGATGCGGTCGAAGTCATTCAGGGACAACTCGATGCCCAGTCGGCCGGCGATGGCGAGCAGATGCACGACGGCGTTGGTCGAGCCGCCGATCGCCGCGAGCGTGACGATCGCGTTGTGGAACGATTCGCGCGTGATCACCTGGCTGATCGTCCGGCCCTCGAGGGCGAGCTCGACGGCCAGGCGGCCCGACTCGTGGGACGCCTCGAGCAGCCTGCTGTCCGGTGCCGGCGTTCCGGCGAGGCCTGGGATGGTCATACCGAGCGCTTCGGCCACGAGACCCATGGTCGACGCGGTCCCCATCGTGTTGCAGGGCCCCCGGCTGCGGATCATCGAGGACTCGGACTTGAGGAAGGTGTCCTCCGGCAGCTTTCCCGCGCGCACCTCCTCGCTCAGCCGCCAGACAT
>JAODMW010000224.1 GCA_025464815.1 Microbacteriaceae bacterium
ATCGAGTACGGGCACCAGCAGGAACCGGCCTGCGTGTTCGGGGGCTGGATCGAGCAGGCCTACCTGTCGTACCAGATCATCGACAACCTCGTCTCCCTTGACAAAGATCACAAGGTGGTCCCCTGGCTTGCCCAGTCGTGGAAGCCGTCAGACGACCAGCTGAGCTGGACTTTCACGCTCAAAAAGGGCGTCACGTTCACGGACGGCACGCCGGTCGATGCCGCAGCGGTCGCCTACAACTTCGACTACTGGCTCGGGGGCGGCAACAGCACCGCGAAGGTCTGGCTCGAGGGCTACTACAGGTCGGCCGAGGTCATCGATGACACCACGGTGCGCATCAACCTGCTGAAGCCGTATCCGCGGCTCGCCGACAATCTGACCCAGAGCTACTTCGGCATCCAGTCGGAGAAGGCGCTCACGACTCGGTCCAAGGAGCAGAACTGCGAGGCACCCATCGGTTCCGGCGCCTTCATCGTCGAGAAGTGGAACCGGGGAGAGGACATCATCCTCAAGCGCAACAAGAACTACACCTCGCCACCCGCCAACGCCAAGCACACCGGCGCAGCCTACGTAGACACGATCGACTGGAAGTTCATCTCCGACCCGACGACGCGTGTCGCAACGCTTCGCTCGGGCGAGACGGACGCGATTTACGACGTGCCAGCGATCGAGTGGAAGAACCTCGAGAACCAGAAGTACGACCTGTTCAAGTACGTCACGCCGGGCCGGCCACAACAGCTCTCGTTCAACACCGCGCAGGGTCCGTTCACCGATGAGAAGGTGCGCCAGGCGTTCGCCTACAGCCTCGATCGCAAGCAGATCGTCGAGACGATCGGTCGCGGGGTCATCCCGTACGAGGGCAACGGCGGCGTGAGCCAGACCACTCCCGGGTACAGCCAGAAGGCCGCGGACTTCTACTCTTATGACCCGAAGAAGGCCGGCACACTGCTCGACGCTGCCGGGTGGAGCCAGAAAGACAGCGCCGGTTATCGGGTCAAGGACGGCAAGACGCTCGAGGTCGTGCTGCCCTACGGAGCCGGCTCGATCGTCAACGCCGATGGAGCGGCCATTCTCCAGGGGGTGCAGGAACAGGCCAAGGCGGTCGGGTTCAAGGTGAAGCTGGTGCCCGTTCCACAGAGTGCGCTCTTCGGCGGCGCGTATTCGAAGCAGACGGAGCGCGATATCGCCGTCGGTTATTGGACGGCGGTCAACGCCGGGATCCTCTACATCAACTGGAGGCAGAGCACGCCTGGCAGCCCCAACTACAACAACGCGGCATTCCTCAACGACCCCACGCTGGAGAGCTACATCCTGCAGGCGAACTCGACCACGGATGTCGACGCACAGAACGCGCTGTACGCGAAGGCACAGGAGTACATCGCGGAGCATGCCCTCTCGATCGGCGTCTACGACCGCCTGAGCACCCTCGCCGTGTCGCCATCACTGAAGGATGTCTGGCAGGAGAACGCGCAGGGAGGACCCGTCTTCTATGACGCGTATTTCGTCAAGTGACCCACTGATCACGACCGCGCGGGTGGGTGCAGCCACCCGCGCCTCGGTCCAGGTGGGTGCAGCCCGACTCAGACTGGTCGGCAGCAAACTCCTGAACGCGGTCATCGTGCTCTGGGGCTCGGCTACCGCGGCGTTCGTCGCACAGGCGTCACTCCCCGGCGACCGAGCCACAGTCATCCTGAACATCCGCGCCGGCCAGGCGATCGAGCGCACGCCGGCCGAACTCGCGCAGATCAATGCGCAGTACGGGCTGCAGGATCCGTTGGTGCAGCAGTACTTCCAGTACATCCGCGGGCTGTTCGTCGGCGACCTCGGTATCTCCTACCAGCAGTACCGGCCGGTGACGCAGATCATCGGCGAACAGCTCGCGCCCACACTCGTCCTGACACTGACCACGATCGTCCTGTCCTGGATCATCATGATCTCCTGGGTCACGCTCACCGCCGGACGCGGTCGCCGGATCAGCGGGATCGGCTCCTTCGTCGACACCGTCACGGCCGGTCTTCCGCACTACTGGCTGGGCATCATCCTGCTCCTGGTCTTCGCACTCGGACTCGGTTGGTTCCCCGTGATCGGCGGCAGCGGAATCCAGGGGCTGCTGCTTCCAGCGCTGACGCTGGCGATCCCTCTCGCCGGATTCATGGGCCAGGCGACAAGGACGGAGTTCGAGAATTCGCTCGAGCAGCCCTTCGTGCTCACGGCGAGGATGCGCGGAATGGGCGACCTGGAGGTGCGGCTCCGGCACGTCCTGCGTCACTCGGTACTGCCCGCCGTCACGCTGTCCGGTTGGGCACTGGGTGCGACGATCTCCGGCGCCGTCGTCGTGGAGACGGTGTTCACTCGCGCGGGCATCGGCAAAGTGCTGACCACCGCGGTGAACACTCAGGATCTGCCCGTCGTCACAGGGGTCGTGGTGCTCATCGCGGCGCTATACGTGATCGCGAACCTCGTGGTCGATGTGATCTACATCCTGATCGATCCGAGGTTGAAAAGCGCATGACGTCCCTGAAAACGCTCCTCCCGACGAACGCTGTCCGCGCCGTCCGCTCGGCGGACGCCGGACTGTACGTATCGATCGCCATTCTCGCGTTCTTCGCGCTGGCGGCGATTGTGCCGGGGGTCCTCACGACTCACAGCCCGACGGCGCTCGACCTCAGCCACCCGCTTCAGGGTCCGTCGGCGCAACACTGGTTCGGCACGGATGAATCCGGCCGGGATCTCTACACTCGGATCGTCTACGGCACCCGCGAATCACTCGCCATCGGAATCGGCGCGACGGCTGTGAGCATTTCCATCGCGCTCATCCTGGGCTCGATAGCGGCCCTCGCACGGCGGTTCTTCGCAGGGACGGTCAACCGCGTCATCGAGATCCTATTCGCATTCCCTACCCTCTTGCTCGCGCTCCTTCTGGTTGCGGTTCTCGGCCCTTCCGCCATGACGCAGATCGTGGCGGTCG
>JAODMW010000254.1 GCA_025464815.1 Microbacteriaceae bacterium
GGAATCGACATGGCCAGGGCGACCGAAGTACTGGACATCGGCATGCCGGTGCGCGCCGTGTGGAAGGCCGAGAGCGAACGCAACGGCACGCTCGACGACATCGACTACTTCGAGCCCATTACTTCGAGCCCATCCCCGAGTAGATCGCATGCATGAGCGCAGGTGGGGCGTGGTCGGGGCCGGCCGCGTCGCACGGCGTTTCGCGAAGGCGATCGGTGAGACATCCGGTCACCGGGTGGCGGCGGTGAGCAGCCGCACCCGGGCCGGAGCGTCGTCGTTCGTGGACGAGTTGGGCTTCGACGCCCTCGCCACCGACTCGCTCGATGAGCTGCTGGATGCCGCGCCAGACCTCGTCTATATCGCCAGCCCGAACGACCTGCACGCGGTTCACGTCGCCCTGGTGCACGGCGCGGGCGTCGCCGTGCTCTGCGAGAAGCCGCTCGCGGCGAACGCGGCGGGTGCCCGGGAGATCCGCAACTCCCTCGGCTCGAGCACGGCGCCGGTCGGTGTCGCGTTCCAGTACCGTCAGCACCCGGCCCACGCCCGCGCTCGCGGGATCGTGGCGTCGGGGGCGCTGGGCGACGTCCGTCTCGTCGAGGTCTCCGCCTGCCTGCCGGCGCTCGACGTGCCGCCCTGGTACGACGACCCTGAGGTGTCGGGCGGGGGCATCCTGCCCATGTCGGGCGTGCACCGGGTCGACATCGCGCGGCACATCGTGGGGCAGGGCTTCACCCGGGTGCAGGCGCTGGTGGATCACCACCGCGGCGCCGCCTACGACGACACGGCGGCGATGGCCGCCCGGTTCGCCGGTGGCGCTGCGGCGACATTCCTGTTCGGGCTGGACGCCCCGTTCGGCGACGATCGGCTGGCGATCCACGGCACGCTCGGCTCCGTGCTCGTCGATTCGACCATGAGCCAGTGGTGGAGCGACACCCCCGGCACGATCACCCTGCGAACGGCAGAGGGGACGACGGTCGAGACGTTCGACGACGTGGACACCTACGGGCTCCAGGTGCGGTCGTTCGCGCGATTCGCCGACGGACTGGACGAGCCCGAGTTCGCGACGGTCGACGATGCCGTCGCGTGCGCCGAGTTTAGCGAGGGCGTCTACGAGTCGGCCCGATCGGGCGCCTCGGTAGCGCTTTGACCTTCAGGCCGGTGAGTTCGCCGCCGGCACGCCGGGACGCCCACCGAGACGTCGCCGTTGTTGTCGTACGGAATCCGACGCGGTTCTGAGTATGTCAACCTAGGGATCGGAATTCCTACGCTGGTGGCGAACCATCTGCCGCCGAGAGTGAACGTGACGTTGCACAGCGAGAACGGGCTCCTTGGACTCGGGCCGTTTCCGTTCGAGGGTGAAGAAGATCCCGACCTCGTGAACACAAGCAAGCAGACCGTCACCCTCGCGCCCGGAGGGAGTTACTTCGATTCCGCCGTCTCATTTGCATGGTGCGACGCGGTCACATTCATAAGACGATTCTCGGCGCTTTTCAGGTCTCCGTCCGAGGAGACCTGGCGAACTGGAGCATTCCCGGAAAGCTCGTAAGGGAATGGGAGGCGCGATGGATCTGGTCGCCGGCACTCCGTCGGTGACCGTCATCACCGAGCACACGGCGAAGGACGGGCGGCCGAAGATCGTCACAGACCTGGCCGTGTTCGATGTCAGCCCCGCGGGGCTGGTCCTACGCCAGGTCGCGCCGGGGCTTTCACTCGATGACATTCGGATGCGGACCGGAACATTCACGGTGGAACTCGACCCGCGGCACGTCAGCGAGTTTTCGTTGCCCTGACGATGCCCCCGATCCGCTCGAGTTTGCTGTGGCCACTCGCAATCCGTGGTCCCCGCCTCGAGATGTCGCTGGTAATTCTCGGCTCGCGGCTGCATAGGCGAGCCGATCTTTTGAACGCGCTGGCTACATCACCCCAAACAGCAACTCCGCGACGATCGCTGGTCGCGCCTCACCCTGAACTTCGACTTCGCATCTGACTCGATAGACGTAGAGATCTCCGCGTCGCTCGGCTGAAACTAACTGCGCTGCGACACGGATACGGCTGCCTACCAGAACGGGTAGGGTGAATCGAAGTTTCTCGACTCCGTAGTTCAACGCCTGCTTCAGTGGCGAGAACCGCAGCAATTCGTGAAGTAAGGCCGGTATCAACGACAACACCAAGTACCCGTGTGCGATGGTGGCTCCGAATTGACCTTCGGCGGCACGCGTCGCATCCACGTGGATCCACTGATGATCTTCGGTTGCGTCCGCGAACTTGTCGATCCGGCCTTGATCGATTTCAAACCATGGGGAGGTGCCGAGGTCCGTGCCACCCAGATCAAGAAGTGCTTCAGGTTCGATTAGGAGCACGATCAGGACCCATTCATTCGATTGACTCCGGAGCGACCCGCAATCGAGTATTCCAGAATGGGCGGAAGGTCAACCTTGGCAGCCAGGTCGCCGAAGCTGATCGATTTTGAAGTCAGACCCCGCGCGGTTCCGTAATCAGCGACTTCCGAGCACCGGTTACCGTACCGGCGGCACGCCCAGTACCCACTGAGGCCGTCGCTGTGTTCTGCTCGATAAGGAGAATGGGCATACTCTGCTCGCGGAGCAATTTGAGCAACTGAACGATGTCCAACACGAGTTGCGCCGCCAAGCCCAGCGATGGCTCGTCGAGGATGCGCAGTCGTGGCTGACTCATCTCGATGTTTATCCTTCACGCAATGCATACGCGCCTCTCACCAGCCGTGGATGACCTCCGATTCATGCTGGTTGTAGTTTATGTAGAACCGTATGAAGATGCCCGCGGGCAACTCCGAAGCCGACAACAGCATCGGCTCGCTGAAGTTGGGGAATGTAGTCACGGCGAAGAAGCGACTTGATGTGACCCGCGATGCCATCGCCAAGCTAGGTGGCCTTATGGAAATGAGAATCAGTGACGAGTTCAACAACCTTCGGATTGAAGAGATAGAACTCACCGCGGACTGGCTCATGAAAAAGCAAGAGGAGCGCGAAGAACAACGCGAACAGCGAGCGGCCCTCTGGGAGGAACAGCGGGTGGCTCGCGAGCTTGCGGAAGAGCGAGAGATGAAGGTGCGCTCGATCTGCGTTCACGGCGATCGCCCGAACGTGGTCGAAATAGCGACCGCTGTGCGCAAGCGCCTCGAGGCATCCGGCATCCTCGTGAAGTCCATCTACCCTGCGACCGGGTCATGAGATCGAGCTAGGCCCCGAACTGGTCGAGGTTGCTGGTCTCGTCGAGGAGGGTGCCGATCCACGGGTGAAGCCTCTTCCGCCCGGGCTGCAGCCATGGCCTCTTCTCGCCTGCGGCCTTTGTGCTCGCGCGCTCCAATGTGTACGGTGTTTACATTCGAAAGGATCAACCATGGGACAGCCGGTCGTGCATTTCGAGGTCACCGGACGGGATCCGAAGGCGCTGCGAAGCTATTTCGCTGAACTGTTCGGCTGGGAGTTCGACACGGACTCTCCGGTCGCGCCGGCGGTCTCCGAGGCGGGGAACTACGGCTTCGTCAACACAACCGACGACGGAGTCGGAATCCCAGGCGGCGTCGGCGGGGGTACCGGTTACCCCGGTCATGCCATCTTCTACGTCGGCGTGCCGGATGTGGAGGCCGCGCTTCAGAAGGCCGAGAGCCTCGGTGGCACGCGCGTGATGGGTCCGGAAAGGAATCCGGCAGGGCACCTGGTCGTCGGCCACTTCACCGACCCGGAAGGGCATCTGATCGGGCTGGCCGGCCCCGAGTGAAGAGTCGGCGCTTAGTGCGCTAAGGGTGGCCGGGCCAGGAGCACGGTTCCGTCGCCGCTGAAATGCATCGCCCCTGCGGCGTAAGGCACGAGCGTCGTCGTTCCCGGAGCCAGGGTGACGGTCCCGCCGCCCGCGGTGGTGAGGGACATCGATCCCGCCAGCGCGATGAGGACGGCGAGCCCGGCCGGGACCTCGGAATCGCGCGATACCCGGTCGAGTCGGAAGAACTCCTCCGAGGCGCTCGGGAGCACGGGTCCGTCCGAGCCGGGGTGTTGGACGAGGGAGAGGATGTCATCCCGGGATCGCCCGCTCATGTCGACCGCGGCGAGAGCGAGGTCGAATCCCAGCCCGAGGTGCCCGTCGGCAGCACCGTCGAGCGCGAAGCCGGTCCACTCGAGCAGGATCGACAGATCCTCGGGCTCCTGTACCTCGGCGAGGAGAATCCCAGGGCCGATCGCGTGGAGCAGCCCGGGCGGCACGTACACGGTGTCGTGCGGCTCGACATCGATCGCGTGCATGAGGCCGAGCATCCGATCGATCTGCTGGGTGTCGACGAGGTGGCGCAACTCGGCGGGTGAGATGTCCTCGCGCAGGCCGAGGAACACGCTGCCCGCGGTGAGCATGTACCAGGCCTCGGCCTTGCCGTGTGCCGCAGCGAGATGCGTCGCCGCGAACGCACGGTCGGGATGGGCGTGGATGGGAAGGCGCTGGCCGGCGTCGAGCAGTTTGACGAGCAGCATCGTGTCTGCGCCGAAGCGCTCCACATGCTCCGGGCCGAGCCACTCGAGCGGAGCGCGGGAGATCGCGTCGGCGAGCAGCTCGCCGCCAGGGAGTCGCGTCATGCCGATCGGAGCGTGACCGCGCACGCTTGTCGTGGATGCCACCCAGTCCTCGGGTGTGAAGGGGTCTGCGGGAGGATCGGAACGGAAGTCCGAGATCTGGCGACCGCCCCCGTAGAAGCGATCAGCGGGCTGGTTCGCGGGGATCGGGATGGGCTGCATCGGGCGGATCACGCCGAACCGGTCGTTGGCGGGGTCAGCACCTCGACGTTGACGTTGGGGACACGTTCGCCGGCGGCTTTATCGCCGCGCTGGCGCAGCGGTCGGGTGACGGAGATCAAATCAAAGTCCCGACTAAGCGGCGACTTCGGCGAGGTACCGCTTGACCGCCTCTGCGGCCGCCTCGTGGTCGACGACATCCGGCTCGCCTGACGTCGCGACGGTCGCGACGAGTTCACCGTCGACGAAGATCGGGATGCAGCCGCCCCAGAATTTGTAGCTGTCATCGAGGCCCTCGGCGATGGACGGGTGGGCATCCTTCTTCAGCCTGGCGAGCAGCGAGCTGTGGCCGAACTTCTTCGTGACGAGGATCTTGCCCTGGATGACGTTCGCGTTGCCCTGCCCGGTGCTGCCGAGTTGCGCGCGGTAGGCGAGCTCATCGCCGATATGGATGTCCACCGCGAGATTACGATCCCATTCGCGAATGACGCCGACGGCGATCTCGCCGAGTCGCACCGCATCGTCCCTGGTGAATGACGGAACGTTGGCGACGGGCTCGCTCTCGAGCTGCTCGATCGTGTAGGTGGGTTCGGGGCGGGCCATCGTTGTTCCTTTGGTTGTCGGGGGAATGACAGTGAGCGGATGGTTCGCGGTCTTCGCGCGAACACTCGCCAGTTTAGCCGCCCGCCCCGCCGGCGGATGCTTGTCTGACAACGATCACTTATCCTGATGACTGCGGCCGAAAATCCAACGGATACCATGCAGAAGCGCGGACGGATGCTATCCTCGTTATTCAGACAAGACCGAGGTTCGGAGAGTCATGTGGGTTACTGATCGGGTCGCTCTCGTCGGGAGCGGCAGGATCGGGTACGGCTTGACGAGCCCGTTCGACTGCAACGTGTACGTCATCCGCGGCGACCGGCAGAACGTGCTCATCGACGCCGGATGCGGACTGTCGACAGACGGAATAGTCGGCCGGATCGCAGACGCCGGCATCGAGCCCGCATCGATAGCGTCGATCATGCTCACGCACAGCCATGCGGATCACGCCGCCGGTGCTGCGGGACTGTCAGTGCGACTCGAGGCGGAGATTGTCGCACCCGCCAAATCCGCACAGGCCCTGCGACAAGGGGATGTGCAGAAGAGCGCATTCGAGAAAGCGCAGCAGGCGGGCGGTTATCCGGCGGAACTGGAGTACCCGAAAACGACGGTGGCCAGGGCCATCAGCGATGGGGAGACGATCGACATCGGTGGCGCGCGACTCGAGGCGGTGCTCACCCGGGGTCACTCCTACGACCACACGGTCTACATTCTCCATGAGCTCGACGGGCGCCGGGTCCTGTTCGGCGGCGATCTCCTCATGGCCGATGGTCGTGTCCTGTTGCAAACGACGAAGGACTGTCGCCTGGATCTCTACGCGGAGGCGGTTCAGGATCTCGCCACTCGAGGAATCACCGGATTGATGCCAGGGCATGGGCCGGTGGAGCCGACCGAGGCGGCCCTCATTCTGGCTCGGGCTGCCGCCCAGTTCGCCACCCGCATCCCGCCGGAAACCTTGCGTTAGGAGCACTCGTGCAGATGACCCCGACCCCGATGAGCGAATTCGATCCAGCTCTACTGTCTTCCGGCGAGCTGCACCGGTCGTGGCTCGAGGTCCCCATCGGATTGAACGAGCACGCCCGCTTGCCGCTGCTCGCAATCCGAGGGGCAGCCCCCGGGCCGACCGCCCTTTTCGTGGCGGGCATTCACGGGGATGAATTCGAGGGCATCGCAGCGATTCCGCGCGCGATGCGGGAACTGGATCCTTCGACGGTGCGTGGGACGGTGCTCGCGCTGCCCGTGGGGAATGTCTTCGCCTTCCACTCCCAGTCGCGCACCAGTCCCGCCAGTCTCGACGGTGGAAACCTGGCACGCTCGTTTCCCGGGCGGGAGTCTGGGACCCCGACGGAGAGGCTTGCCGCGGCGCTATTCGCTTTCGCCACCCGATTACTGGGACCGGACGACCTGGTGGTCGACCTGCATAGCGCGGGTACCCGATACCGGTACTCGCGCCTTGTGGGGTTCCGCGAGATTCCCGGCCCCGCACGCGCGGCCTCAGAAGAAGCGGCCCGCCACTTCGGAAACATCGATCTCTCGGTGCTGTGGTCGATCGTTCCCACCCGCGGGATGTTCAACTCCGAAACGTCAGTGGCTGGAATTCCGACAGTGGCCGCCGAGGCCCCCGGGCAAGGATCCTGCTCCGACGACGACGTCCAGTTCTACGCCGACGGGTTGACGAACCTGCTGCGATACATGGGGATGACCCCCGGTCCGCGACCTGCCAGAGACTCGAGAGCCGCTGCATCCGTGACGGAGATCCTGGCAGGCACGGACGGTCTGTTCGTGACGCAGGTCGAGGCGGACGAGCGGGTGAGCAGCGGACAGGTGCTCGGCAGGATCATCGACGCGTTCGGCGAGCTGAGGTCTGAAGTCATCGCACCGCATGACGGCCGGTTGACCGCGCTTCGGACTTTCGGCACGGTCTACGCCGGTGAGTATGTGGCATGGATATGCAACGAGTGATCCTGCGGCGATGATGTCTCCTTGTCTGACTAGAATTACGTCGCGGGGATGACGATGCCTTTGTCCCCAGAAGTCACAGAAAGGTTCAGCGATGGCAACTCCCCTTGGGCGCGAGTCGCGCGTACCAGCTGCGATGTCTGACCTCGAATTCTTCCAACCAGTGCCCGTGCCGTCTGCGACCAGTGCGGTTTTCGATCGGCTTCAGTCACTGATCCTGGACGGCACCCTCCGGCCGGGCGAGCGCCTTCCTGCGGAACCGCAATTGGCCGCGGGCCTGCGTGTCGGGCGTTCGACGGTCAGGGAGGCGAAGAAGGCACTCTTTGCTCACGGTCTTCTCGAATCGCGGGGTCGTCAGGGCACCTTCGTCGCGAAGACTCCGTCGAATCCCGTGCACTCCGCTGCTCTTCAAGAGTTGCTGAACAACCCCGCGATGCCGGATCTGCATGAAAGTCGGCAAATCGTCGAAGTCGCAGCGATCAAACTCGCCACCGCGCGGGCGACCGCTGACGACCTCCGTCAGCTCTCGGCCAACCTCGAGCGCATCGGCCGCGAGTTCGATTCTGAAGACGTCGAGGAGCCGTACACGCGGCTGATCACGTTCCATCGAAACATCGTCAGACTCTCCAGGAACACCGTCCTGCTGTCGCTCTACGATCTGATCGCCCACCTCCTCCGAGAGCACCAAGTGCCGTACTACAGCGTTCTCGCAGACCATGAGACCGAGATGAGATCGCATCGCGAACTGATCGAGGCCATGGAACGGAGGAACCCCGAGCAGGCGGCCGCCGTGATGACCGAGCATTTGAACGCGTCAGAGGATGTTCGTCGCAGCGCTACCAAGGGCGGCGTCTAGATCCGCACGGTGAGGCCTCCGTCGATCACGATCATCTCACCGTTGATGTACGAGGCCTTGTCCGAGCACAACCACGCGACCAACTCGGCCACCTCCTCCGGCAGACCGGTTCGCCGGAGTGGCACCCTGTCGATGATCATCCGTTGCTCTGCGGTGCGAAAGGCCGCCGTATTCCTGGAATGCTCGGTCGGTCCGGGTGCTACAGAATTCACCGTGATGCCCGACGGACCGAGCTCGACGGCGAGCGCTCTGGTCAGCGCCGCGACTCCGCCCTTGCTCGCAACATAGGGAACCGCATTCAGCTCGGCGGCGACACTGTTCACCGAAGCCACGTTCACGATGCGCCCCGCGCCGGCGCTCACCATGACGCGGGCGACACGCTGGGCCAGGTAGAAATATGCCGACAGGTTGGTGTCGATCGTGCGCCGCCAGTCGTCGACCGACACCTCGAACAACGGCTTGGAGATGGAGACCGCGGCGTTGTTGACCAGAATGTCGATACCGCCCCAGCGGTTCGCGACATCGCCGACGATCGACCCCACAGCCTCCGGATCGGCGACATCGCCTTCGATGGCGAGGAACCTCGGGCCGAGGTCTCGGAAACCATCGAGGCTCGCCACCGCCACGTCGATGCCAGCTACGCTCGCGCCGTACTCGAGCAGGGTGCGGCAGATGGCACGGCCGATTCCACCGTCCGCGCCCGTCACGATCGCACGCCGACCGTCGAGACTCTGCTGTGCGTCTGTCACCTCTCACCCCCGGCCAGGGTTGTCTTCCTCTGCAACTCCGCCCGAACCTCGTCGCTCGTCCGCAGGGCGGAACCCGGAAATTCCTCGGCCAGTTCGCGCGGCCATTTCGCGCCGGAATTCGTCACAAGCAGGACGGTAGGCCCGGTCGTGTCGATCTGTCCAGCGTCTCGAAGATCCCAATACCCGGCGAGACCCGCGGCAGAAGCGGGCTCGACCAGGAGACCCTCGGCGGCCAGGGCTTTCACCGCGGCGACGATGGAGTCATCGGTGACGGCAACTGCCGAGCCTCCCCATCGCTGAAGAGCGATCAGGGCATGTCGACCGGTGAACGGATCCGCAATGGACAGCGCCACCGACTTCGCGTCGTCGACCCGGACCGAATGGCCGACCTCCATGCTCAGTATCAGGGGAGCAGCCCCGGTCGGCTGAACGCCGACGATCCGCGGCATCCGCCCTCCCACCAGTTCCGCCACTTCGGCGAAGCCCTTCATCACGCCATAGAGGGTGTCGCCGGACGCGCTGGGCACGAGCACCGTCGCCGGAAGCCGTTGCAGGGCTTCGACGACCTCATAGGCGATCGACTTATAGCCTTCCGCTCCGTAGGGATTCGACTTCACGGACACGGCGGGGTCCATCGTCGTCGCGGGGAACCACCCGTCGTCGACCACGTCGCTCAGCAGTTGGCGTGCATCGTCGGGGGAGAGCTGGGCCACCACACCGCCGTATGCCCTGATCATCAGCATCGCGATATCGGATGCGTCAGGATGGCAGAACACTAGCGACGGCAGGCCGGCTTTCGTTGCGTGCGCGGCGGCGGCGGCCCCGTGATTGCCCGTGCTCGATGCGACGACGCCTCGGGAGCCGAGAAGCCTGGCGGCACCCACCGAGACTTCGTGGGTGCGATCCTTATGGCTCCACGTGGCGTTCGTCGTCTCGTTCTTGACCCACAGGTCGGGTCCGAGTTTCGGTACCGGCACGAGCGGAGTCGACGCGGACCTTCCCAAAGAAACGAGCGCGGATCCCTCGATCGGCTGCCGGAACTGCCGGAGATGAGCGATCGCATCGTTGAGGTTCTCCGGCTCGAAACCCGCGTCGTCATAGACGACTTCGAGGGGAGCCGCCGGCTGCGCGTCGCACGCCTGGCATCCGACCGGCAGCGTGCCGATAGGAGCCTCGGCGCCGCAGAACACGCAGCGAAGACTCGCCCGCGCATTCCATCCGCTGTTCGGCGCGGGGGGAACATCCGCGATGATACTTTTCGGTTCACTCATTGACTTGCCTTACGTCGGTTGCTTTAGGAGAGGAAAGAGGGGGCGGCCCCGAAATGCCGTTCGTTTCGGATCGCGACCTCGGGCAGCTGATGGGCTTCACGCGGGACCGCCACGCGCGACCGGAGCTCTGCCGCGATCTCCGCGAGTTCCTTCCCCGCGGCGGACAGGATGAGCTGGCCCTTCTCTGCGGAGGAGACGGCGGGATCTCCCCAGGTCCCGGTCTCAGAGACCGAACTCCAATACTCGGTCAGGTGGATCGGGTTGCGCGCGTATCCTTCCGGGGCCTGTCCCACGAGATCGGCCCAGACGTGGCGGGTCTTCGGCGAAGCATCGTCCGCTCGGAAGCGGTCGGTGTGCACCCTCTCGAGGTCCAACGCCATGTACAGCGACGTCTCCAGCTCGCAGGCGTGACCGGTCCAGGTCGAATCGCGGAATTCAGCGACGGTCGTGCCCACGTCATTGAGTTCCCACCAGGAGATCACGGCGCATCGGGCATCGGGATTCGCGACATTTGCGAGCCGGGCGGCCAAATCCAGGGGCGACGCGTTGCTCCCATGGCCGTTGACGATCAGGATCTTGTAGAAGCCGTGATAGATGAGGCTCTGGAGAACGTCCCGCACGTAGTTGACGAACACATCCCACCGGATCGTGATCGTGCCCGGGCCATCGATGTGGTGCGGGCTGTAGCCCAGCGAGATGTCCGGTCCGATCACGCACGGCACGGTCGACGACGCCAGCGCCTCCTCACACATCGCTCTCGCGATCACGATGTCGGTGTCGATCGGAAGATGCAGCCCGTGATCCTCGAACGTTCCCGCGGGGATCAGCACGACCGGCTTTTCCGCCACGGTGTCGTTGATGTCGGGCCAGGCCTGCTTCGCCAGATACCGCTCACTCGTCATTTTTTCTCTCCTCGATCTGTCGAACATTCCAGTGGAACTGCATCCGTGCTGTTGGTTGTGGTGCCGTGCGTGCTGGTGCCGTCGGGGTCATTCCTTTACGGCCCCGAGAGTCAAGCCGCGGGCCAGATAGCGCTGCGTCGAGAGGATGAAGACGGCGATCGGCACGACCACCACGACGGCCACCGCACACATCGCGCCGAGATTCGTTCCTTTGTCCGTCATGAAACTCGAGAGAAGCACGGGCAACGTCGTCGCTCTCTGGCTGGTGATGCTCGCCGCGATGATGAACTCGTTCCAGCTGAACATCGCCGTCAGGATTGCACTCGTGGCGAGAGATCCCCTGACGAGAGGCAGCGCGATAAGTCGGAAGTAGTGCATCAACGAGCAGCCGTCGAGCTGAGCCGCCTCCCTTAGAGAGCTCGGCAGTTCGTTGAACGCCGCCATCATGATCAGCACGACGAATGGAACGGTTATCGACACATGTGCGATCACCACGGCGGTGATCGTGTCCAACTGTCCGAACGACCGCATCATCAGGTAATACGGCAGGACCGTAGTGATCTTCGGATAGAAACGAACGGCGAGGATGCCGTAGGTGATGAAGGCGACCCATCGGAACCGGAGCCGCGAAATGCTGAAGGCGCAGAGCGTTCCGAGCGTTATCGACAGGATCGTGGTGACGGCGGCAACGGTCACCGAATTGATCAGGTCGCCAGCCGCGCCGGTGGTGCTGCTGAAAGCGGTCTGGTAGTTCCCCACGGTCCACCGTGTCGGCAGTATCGATCCGGAGAAGAAATCGGAACCGACCTTGAAGCTGTCGAGGATGAGAACGACGATCGGTATGAGGGTGGCGATCATCCCCAAGACCAGGACCGCCGTCCTTACAGACTTTTCTTGCCAGCTCAAACGCATGGTCAGTACCCCGCCGACCTTCGCTCAGCCCGGGATCGCAAACCCAGCAGTGCGGTGGCGATGATCAGGCACACCGCGAGCATGAGCCAGCTCGCGGCCGACGCTTCGCCCATGTTGAAGTATTTGAGACCGCTGTTGTAGGTCCAGAGCGTGGCCGTCGTCGTCGAAAAGCCCGGGCCGCCATAGGTCATCGAGAAGACGACGTCGATGACCAGGAACGCGTCGATCACGCGGAATACGCAGATCATGAGAGTTGCCGGCAGCAACATCGGAATGAGGAGGTGCCGGATGATCCGCCAGGGCGATGCTCCGTCGAGCCGTGCACTCTCGAGCAGGGCCGGATCGATCCCCGACATCGCCGCCGTATAGATGATCATCGAAAAGGGGATCCACTCCCAGACGTCCACGGCGATCACGCTGACGATCGCCGACGACTGGTTGCCGAGCCAGTCGGCTCCGTGGAGACCCACCGCACCCAGAACCGCGTTGACCAGGCCAGAATTCGCGTCGAGAAGCAATCGCCACAGGGTTCCGACGGCGATCGGCGCGATGACCATCGGGATGATGAGCAGCGTCCTGAAGAGCTGCAGGGAACGCCTCTCGCCCAGGCTGCAATACGCCAGGGCGAAACCGAGCACGAGCTCGATGGCGACGCTTCCGACGAAGAAGCCGGACAGGAGCAATCCGTGCTGGAACTGCGGATCCGAAGCCACCCGAAGATAGTTGCCGA
>JAODMW010000092.1 GCA_025464815.1 Microbacteriaceae bacterium
ACCCGACCAGCCGTGCCGCGGCTGCCCGGCACCGGCCTGATTCCTCGCATTTTCGATTCGGCCACTCGCCGTCTCGTTGAGGCGCGCCCCACCGGCGTCGCAAGCATCTACGTCTGCGGCATCACCCCATACGACGCCACCCACCTCGGGCACGCCGCAACCTACCTTGCCTACGACACGCTCATCCGGCTCTGGCTCGATGCGGGGCTCGAGGTCGAATACGTGCAGAACAGCACGGATGTCGACGATCCGCTCCTCGAGCGGGCGGCACGGGACGGCGTGGACTGGCGCGAACTCGCCGCCGAGCAGACCGAGCTCTTCCGCAGCGACATGGAGCACCTGCGCATCATCCCGCCCGATCACTACGTCGCGGTCACCGAGGTGGTCGGAGAGGTCGCCGATGCCGTACGACTGCTCGAGGAAGCGGGAATCGCCTACCCGATCGAGAGCCCGGATGCCGCGCCCGACCTGTATTTCGACAGCAGCTTCACCGCTCCTGCCTGGCATCTCGGCGCAGAAAGCAACCTCGACCGTGGGACCATGTTGGAACTCAGCGCGAAGGGCGGGGGAGACCCGAAGCGCGCCGGCAAGCGTGACCCGCTCGACCCGCTGCTCTGGCGCTCGGAGCGGCCGGCAGAGCCCGCCTGGGATTCGGTGCTCGGTCGTGGACGCCCCGGCTGGCATGTCGAGTGTGCGGTCATCGCGCTGCGCTACCTGCCCTCGCCGATCACTGTGAACGCCGGCGGGTCCGATCTGCTCTTCCCGCATCACGAGTTCAGTGCCGGTCACGCGGCGGCGCTGACCGGGCGCCCGCTCGCCGACATCTACTCGCACGCGGGCATGGTGGCCCACGACGGCGAGAAGATGAGCAAGTCGCGGGGCAACCTGGTGCTCGTCTCGCATCTTGTCGCGGACGGCGTCGATCCGCGGGCGATCCGCCTCGCGCTTCTCTCCGAGCACTATCGTTCGAACTGGGAATGGACGGATGCCCATCTCGAGATCGCGATGAAACGCCTCGCCTCATGGGAGGCGTGGGCTGCGAACACGACGAACGACCCGGACGAACCGTTCCTCGCCGAGCTCCGTTCCCTGCTCGCCGACGATCTCGACGCCCCGGCGGCACTCACCGCGATCGACGCGCGCATAGCCGCCGAAGCTCCGGCGAGCGTCGTGCTGGTCAACGCGATCGACGCCCTGCTCGGCATCCGGCTGCTCTAGGCGACCGCCTCAGCCGACCGGGCCCGGCAGCACGTACCAGCGCCCGCCGACACGACGGGTCACCCGCCAGGTCAGCACCTCGGCGAGCCGCCGGGTGCGCTCCACGGCATGCCTGGCGATGTCATGGGCAGTGGCATCCTCAGCCGTGAAACGGACGGTCACGCGCGGCCTGCCGCTCACGACCGCGAGGTCGCTCGCCTCGACGGTGGTCAGCTCGGCGACCGCCTTCGCCGCCCCCGGTACCACCTGCTGTGGTGCGGTGCCCGCGGCGAGGGCGCCGATCGTCATCGTGACACGAAAAGAGGGCACGACCGGCAGGGATCAGTCTTTGGGCCTGCGGTCGTCCGGTCCCTGTGGGCCGGAAGGACCGCCCGGTCCACTCGGACCGCTCTGGCCGCGTCCATCCGCTTTGCCGTCACGACGGCGCAGATAGCGCTCGAATTCCTGCGCGATTGCCTCGCCGCTCGCCTCCGGCGAATCGACGGTGTCCCGTGCCTGCTCGAGTTGGGCGATGTAGGAGGCCATCTCCTCGTCCTCGCTCGCGAGCACGTCGATGCCGCTTTCCCAAGCCGCCGACTCATCCACCAGTTCGCCACGCGGGATCACGATGTCGATGATCTCCTCGAGCTTGTCGATGATCGCGAGCGTCGCCTTGGGGGAGGGCGCGTTGTGCACATAGTGGGGCACGGATGCCCAGATCGAGACGGTGGGAATCCCGGCCTTCTCGGCGGCTTCGCCCAGCACTGAGAGGATGCCAACGGGACCCTCGTATGCGCTCTTCTCCACTCCGAGCTCGTGGCGCAATTCGGCGTTCTCGCTGGTCAGGAAGACAGAGATGGGCCGGGTGTGCGGAACATCGGCAAGCATCGCGCCGAGGAACACGACCCCCTCGATCCTGTTCTCGGTGATGGTCTCCATGATCTCCGCGGTGAAGCTCTTCCAATTACGCGAAGGCTCGGTACCCAGCAGCAGATAGACGTTGGAGGCGTTGTCCGCGCTGACGTCGAGTTCGGCGTCCTCGGCAAGCCCCGGAGCCCGCCGGGTCAGCACCGAGGTCGGACCGTAGGTCATGACACTCGGCCAGACGAGCAGGCGATTGCCGTCGTCATCCTGGGTGACCGTCGGTCGGTTGAACTGGTAGTCGAAGTACCGCTCTGCGTCTATTTCGGCGATGGGATAGAGGTCGAGCAGGTCTTTGAGCGTGCTCACAGCACCGCTCGCAGCCTCGCCCGCGTCGTTCCAACCCTCGAAGGCGACGACGAGTAGTCGCCCCTTCAAGATTCTTCCCTCAGTCACGCGTCACCTTCTGGCGTCGAGCCCGTGTGGCCGACTCCCTGAGTCAAGGATAGAACCCCCGCCCGTCTAAACTCGGATTCTGTGACCGATCTCCTGCCTGCCGCCGTCCTCTGGGACATGGATGGAACCCTCGTCGACACCGAGCCGTACTGGATGAGTGCGGAGACGGAACTCGTCGAGTCGTTCGGAGGTGTGTGGACGACGGCGGATGCCTTCACTCTCGTCGGCGCCGGTCTCTGGCATTCCGCGGAAGTGCTCCGCGGCAGGGGAGTGGACCTCAGCGACGACGAGATCATCCAGCACCTCACCAGCCGCGTACTCGAGCAGGTGGACGTTGCAGTGCCGTGGCGCCCGGGAGCCCGGGAGCTGCTCGTCGGGTTGAAGGAAGCCGGGATCCCCACCGCGCTCGTCACGATGTCGATCAGGCGGATGGCCGATCACATCGCGGAGGCTCTCCCGTTCGCGGCCTTCGACCAGGTGGTCGCGGGCGACGAGGTCGAGCATTCCAAGCCGCACCCTGCTCCCTACTTGCGCGGAGCCGAACTGCTCGGTGTCGACGTGACCGAGTGCGTCGCCATCGAGGACTCGACCCCAGGGCTCGCCTCCGCCGTGGCATCCGGCGCCGTCTCGATCGGGGTTCCTCTTCATGCCGCCCTTCAGGAGGGCATGGGCTACACGATCTGGCCGACCCTCGACGGCAGGACCGTCACCGACATCACGAACCTGTACACCTCGCTCCAGACGAGCATCGCGTGAGCGCCGAACGCCGCCAGAGCGGACCATTCCGAGCCGGTGACCGCGTGCAGCTGACCGGGCCGAAGGGCAGGCTCAACACCATCACCCTCGAGCCGGGCAAGGTCTTCCACACCCATCGCGGAATGGTCGACCACGACGGACTCATCGGCCTCCCGGATGCCTCGGTGGTCACGGCCACGAACGGCGACGAGTACCTCGCCCTTCGCCCCCTCCTCAACGATTTCGTCATGTCGATGCCTCGTGGGGCCGCCATCATCTATCCGAAGGATGCTGCGCAGATCCTCAGCCTCGGCGACATCTTCCCCGGGGCGACGGTGGTCGAAGCCGGCGTCGGATCGGGCGCGCTCAGCCTCTGGCTGCTGCGCGGCATCGGTCCCGGTGGCTCGCTCACCTCCTTTGAACGCCGCGAGGAGTTCGCGACCGTCGCGCGAGCGAACGTGGTGAGCTTCCTCGGAGCGGAGCCCGCCAACTGGACGGTGACGGTCGGCGACCTCGTGGAGTCTCTGCCATCGGCCGTCGAGTCCGGATCCGTCGACCGGGTCGTTCTCGACATGCTCGCGCCCTGGGAGTGCCTCGACGTCGTCGCCGATGCCCTCACGCCCGGGGGAGTGCTGCTCTGCTACATCGCGACCGTCACACAGCTCTCCAGGGTCGCCGAGGCCATCCGCGGTACAGGGCTCTTCACCGATCCCGACTCTTCCGAGACCATGGTCCGTGGCTGGCATGTCGAGGGACTCGCGGTGCGGCCGGACCACCGCATGGTCGCCCACACCGGCTTCCTGCTGACCGCGCGCCGCCTCGCGCCCGACACCACGCTCCCGCAGCTCAAGCGCAGGCCGTCCAAGTCGGACTACAGCGACGAGGATGTCGAGGCCTGGACTCCCGGAGCCCTCGGTGAGCGCACCGTGACCGACAAGCGCCTGCGGAAGACCGCGCGTGCCGCCCAGACCACCGCCGACCATGCCGTCGCCGCCGCGGAGAATTCCCCGACGGAGTCACTCTAGAATTGTGAAATCCCACGAGCTCGATCGAAATGAGGATTCGTGCGCAAGACCACAGCGCTGATCGCTGCCCTCGCCGTCCTGGCAAGCCTCACCGCCTGCGCCAGCGGCCCCGGCTCGAACGGTTGTGATCCGCTCGTCTCATCGGGCGATTCATCCTCGGTCGTCACGGCGAGCGGCACGTTCGGCACGGCCCCCAAGGTCGATTTTCCGACGCCGCTCTACACCAAGACCAATGAGAAGAGCCAGCTGATCGCCGGCAAGGGCGCCCCGATCCAGGACGGCCAGCCGGTCGCGCTCGACGTGACCATCCTCGACGGCGCCAACGGCAAGGTGCTCCAGGCCTCCAGCTATGCCGCGGACGGCTTCAGCCTCGTCACCGTCGGCAAGTCGACCATTCCTGCGGTGACCGAAGCGCTCAAGTGCGCGACCGTCGGTTCCCGGATCGCGATCGTCGGCACGGCCAAGGACAGCCACAGCGGCCAGGCCGATGCGACGAACGGCATCGGCAAGAACGACTCCTTCGTCTACGTCGTGGACGTCAGGGGTGCCTATCTCGCCAAGGCCGATGGGGCCGGCCAGGTTCCCCAGAACGGCATGCCCTCGGTCGTCACCACCGCCGACGGAACTCCCGGCATCTCCATTCCGAGCTCGGCGGCCCCCAAGTCGCTCGAGATCGAGGTACTGAAGCAGGGCTCTGGCGCGAAGGTCAAGAACGGCAACTACCTCATCGTGCAGTACACAGGGGTGTCGTGGTCCGATAAGACCGTCTTCGATTCCACCTGGCAGCAACACCAGGCGGCGGTCGTCCAGGTCGGATCCCAAAGCCTCTCCACGGGTCTCTCCACAGCGCTCACCGGCCAGCGGGTCGGGTCGCAGGTGCTCGTCATCGCCCCGCCGAAGGATGCCGCAGTAGCCGACGGCACCGGAAAAGCACCCGCAGACGCGACATCCGTCTACGTCGTCGATATTCTGG
The DNA here is from genome assembly GCA_025464815.1 of Microbacteriaceae bacterium. GTDB lineage: Bacteria > Actinomycetota > Actinomycetes > Actinomycetales > Microbacteriaceae > Lacisediminihabitans. The sequence continues at coordinate 5,248 of JAODMW010000092.1, forward strand.
GTATCGCGCAATAACCCCAATCCACAGACACAGGCCGAGTGTCTCCGAGTTCCCACCAAACTAGGATTTCTCTCGTGTCAGCAGCCAGCAGTATCAAAATCCCGGTCGAGGAACGACTCTTCAGCCTCGTCCTGGCGCTGCTCGCGACAGAAACCGGTCTGACCAAGAACGAGGTCCTCTCGACGGTTCAGGGTTATCGCCAGCGCTACAGGGCGGGCGGCGACAACGCCAATCTCGAGCGCCAGTTCGAGCGGGACAAAGACGACATCCGCGACCTCGGTGTTCCCCTCGAGACGGTGGAGAGCCCCGGCCAGGCGGGCAACAACCAGAACCTGCGCTACCGCATCCCGCGTGGCGCCTACGAGTTGCCGGGCGACATCACCTTTTCGCCAGAGGAGACGACGCTGCTCAACCTCGCCGCGATGGTGTGGCGCGAGGGTTCGCTCTCTGGCGAGTCCCGTCGCGCCGTGATGAAGCTCAAGGGGCTGGGGTTGGTCTCCGACGAACCGGTGCTCGGCTATGCCCCGCGGCTCAGGGTGCGAGACGCGGCCTTCGAACCGCTCAGGGCCGCGCTCGAGAAGAACGCGGTCGTCCGTTTCGCGTATCTGAAGCCCGGCGAGGCGGAGGCGAGGGTTCGCACGGTCGCACCGCTCGCGCTCATCCAGCACCAGGGTCGCTGGCACCTGCACGCCGAGGAGCCGGACACCGGCGTGACCAAGACCTTCCTGCTGCGTCGTATCGTCAGCCAGATCACGACGACCGGCACCACATTTCCCGCGCCCGTGGGCGACCAGACCGGGCGGGCATTGCGCGAACTCGAAGAGGTCTGGAATTCGCACACCGCCGATGTCGAGGTCGTGGCCGATTCGGATGCCGCGACCCGTTTGCACAAGCGCCGCGGCACGGCCGTCCTGCCGTCGGGGGCCTTGCGCCTGCACTACTCCGACGCGAATATCTTCGCGGACGAACTGGCCGGATACGGACCGGAAGTGCTCGTGCTCTCGCCCCCGGTGCTCCGTGCGGCGGTGCACAGCCGCCTTCTCAAAACGGCGGCAGAACACCGTGACAACAGCGATGGGGAGACGTCGAATGACTGAGCGCCAGGTACCGCTGCATGCCCAGGACAAGCTCGCCTTCCTGCTTTCTCTCGTGCCATTCCTGATGGAGCACGAGCGCATCAGCGTGCAGGATGCTGCCGATCACTTCGGCGTCAGGCCGCAGCAGGTGCGCGAGGCCGTCGAGCTCATCGCCGTCTCCGGAGTGCCAGGGGAGACTGGCCAGTACCAGCACGGCGACCTCTTCGACCTCGCCTGGGACGACTTCGAAGACAACGACCAGATCGTGCTGACCAACCTGGTGGCCATCGACGACGCGCCCCGATTCTCCGGCCGAGAGGCGGCCGCTCTCATCGCCGGCCTCCAATATCTCTCCGCTCTGCCCGAAAATGCGGACCGCAGCGCGATCGCGACCCTCATGACCAAACTGTCGCGCGGAGCGTCGGCGCTACCGAGCCAGGTGGCCGTCGAGGGGTCCGAAACGGATGCGACCCTCGCGCTCATCCGGGAATCCGTGGCCACCGGGGTGCAGATCGAGTTCGACTACCTGAACTCTCGCGGCGAACACGAGCGGCGTCGCGTCGATCCGCTGCGCATCGAATCCATGGATGCGGATTGGTACCTCCGCGGGTGGTGCCACCTTCGCGAAGCGGTGCGCACCTTCCGCCTCGACCGCATCGGCAATCCGGAGATCACGACCGAACCGATCACCTTCCACGCGGCCGATGTGCACCTGCCGGACACCCTCTTCGAGGGCTCTGCCGACGATCTCACCGTGACGATCGATGTCGCACCGGCGGCCATGGCGCTGCTGGCGGATTACATCCCGGATGGCGCCGTGAGCTCCGAGGTCGATGGAAGAATGCGCACTTCCCTTCGCGTCTCGCACTATCACGGTCTCAAGCGCCTGGTCGGCGGCATGCCTGGTGTGGTCACCGTCGTCGAGCCGGCGGAAGCCCGGACCGCGGTCGCCGAATGGGCGGCGGCGGGCGCCGCCCGCTACGGGGACGACTGATGCCCTGGTGGTCCTGGGTCATCATCTGGGTGGGACTCGGACTCGCACTCCTCGTCATGCTCGGCCTGATGGCGTGGTGGCTGTTCCGCAAGCTGATGGGCGTTTTTCGTGAGCTGGAGACGCTCGCTGGGAAGGCGGAACTCCTCGAAGCCGCGAACGAAACGCTCGACGAGCAGCACAGCGAGCGCGCGATCCTGCTCACAAGATCCGAGGTCGTTGCACGCCGCGAATTTGTGCGTTCCCGCGCTGCCGAACGAAAAGAAGCCCGGCACCTCGCGCGATTGGAGCGTGCGCGTGCGCTGACTAAGCTGGATGCAAGCACCCGCCAGTGGTTCAAAGACGAGTAACAGGCGAACTTCGGCCCCTAGGCGGTAAACTGTGTGTCAGGCAGTTTCAAATCGTTAGGACACAGCATTATGTTGAATGGTCTCACCGGCTGGCACGCCATCATAATCCTCGCCGTCATCGTGCTGATCTTCGGTGCCGCGAAACTTCCCGGTCTTGCGAAGAGCGTCGGCCAGTCCATGAAGATCTTCAAGAACGAGATCAAGACGCCGGCGCAGGAAACCAAGCCGACCGACGGTCCCCAGCTCAACGAGACATCGGCTGAAGTTCGCGAGCAGACGGACTCCACGAAGTCCAGCACCAAGCCATAGTCTCCGTGCCTACGCGCAGCAAGCGGGGCGCGAAAACCGAAGGCCGGATGTCGCTCGGCCAGCATCTCGTCGAACTCCGCAAGCGACTCTTCATTTCTGCCATCGCCGTTCTGGTGTTCTCGATCGGTGGATGGTTCGTCGAAGGATTCGTCTGGGATGCCCTGAGGGAGCCCATCACGGCGATCGCCAAGGCGCAGCATCGTAACGCGATCATCAACTATCCAAGCCTGACCGGCGCATTCGACATCCATCTGCAGATCGCCATCACCGTCGGCGTCGTGGCATCCAGCCCCGTCTGGCTGTACCAGATCTTCGCCTTCCTCGTGCCGGGGCTGACGGGTAAGGAGAAGCGGTACACATTCGGATTCTTCTTCACCGCGGTACCGCTGTTCCTCGCGGGCTGTGCGGCGGGCTGGTACGTGGTGCCGCATATCGTCGCGATCCTGACGTCGTTCGTGCCTCCGCAGGACGCGAGTTTCGTCGACGCCAAGGACTACCTCGGGCTGGTGCTCAAACTCCTGCTCGCTCTCGGCATCGCGTTCGTGCTGCCCGTCTTCCTCGTCCTGCTCAACTTCATCGGAGTGATCTCGGGCAAGAGCATCATCAAGAGCTGGCGTTGGGCCATCCTCATCATTTTCATCTTCTGCGCGATCGCGACGCCGTCGGCCGACGTCGGCTCGATGTTCCTTCTCGCGGTGCCGATGATCCTGCTGTACCTCATCGCTGCGGTGGTCACCCTCTGGCACGACAGGGGGGCTGCCAAGCGAGCCGAAGCCCTGTCTGCTGAACTCGGCGGCCCGGCCGCGGTATGACCGACCAGCTCTCGCCTTCGGAACGTTTCGCAGCATCCAAGACCCGCCTGGGGTCTCCACGCCTCGAGCAGTTCCGCAGCAATCTGACTTTCGATCTCGACCCCTTTCAACTGAGTTCCTGCGCCGCGCTCGAGAATGGCGACAGCGTGCTTGTCGCGGCGCCCACCGGTGCGGGAAAGACGATCGTCGCCGAATTCGCGGTGTATCTCGCAATGCAGGATCCACGGGCCAAGGTGTTCTACACCGCCCCGATGAAGGCGTTGAGCAACCAGAAATTCCAGGAGTTCGTCGCCGAGTACGGATCGAGCGAGGTAGGCCTCCTCACCGGGGACACCAACATCAATTCCGGGGCGCGCATCGTCGTCATGACGACCGAAGTCCTGCGCAACATGCTCTACGCCGACTCCGACCTGCTGCACGATCTCGCCTTCGTGATCATGGACGAGGTGCACTACCTCGCCGACCGCTTCCGCGGGGCCGTCTGGGAGGAGGTGATCATCCACCTGCCGCAACGGGTGCGGCTCGTCTCCCTGAGCGCGACGGTGTCCAACGCCGAGGAGTTCGGAGACTGGCTGCAGGCCGTGCGCGGTGAAACAGCCGTGATCGTCTCGGAGGAGCGGCCGGTGCCGCTCGATCAGCACGTGATCATGCGTACGAAGCTCATCGACCTCTTCGACTCCTCCGGACTCGCCGCGACGAACCGGGTCAACCCCGAACTCGTCCAGATGGCGCGTTACGGCGGCCGCACGCTCAACTCCCGGCAGATGCGGGATGTCGGGCGATACCACTCGCGCGGTGGTCGTCCCGACGAGCTGAAACTGGATCGCGCAGGTGTCGTGAAGATGCTCGGCGAGCGCAACCTGTTGCCTGCCATTTTCTTCATCTTCAGCAGGCTGGGCTGCGACCAGGCAGTGAAGCAGGTCCTGCGGGCCGGCGTGCGGCTCACCAACCAGGCTGAACGCGACGAGATCCGCGCCATCGTCGAAGAGCGCTGCCGCACCATCCTCGACGAGGACCTCGCCGTACTCGGTTACTGGGAATGGCTCGAGGGGTTGCAGCGCGGCGTCGCCGCACACCACGCAGGGATGCTGCCCGCATTCAAGGAGGTGGTCGAAGAACTGTTCCAGAAGAAGCTGGTCAAGGCCGTCTTCGCCACCGAGACTCTCGCCCTCGGCATCAACATGCCGGCCAGGACCGTGGTGCTCGAGAAGCTCGAGAAGTTCAACGGCGAGGCACGCGTGCCGATCACACCGGGGGAGTACACCCAACTCACCGGCCGCGCCGGACGCCGTGGAATCGACGTGGAGGGCCACTCGGTCATCCAGTGGCAGGAGGGTCTCGACCCACAGGCCGTCGCCTCGCTCGCCTCGCGCCGCACCTACCCGCTCAACTCGAGCTTCTCGCCCACCTACAACATGGCCGTCAACCTCATCGAGCAGTTCGGCCGGGAACGCACCCGCGACATCCTGGAGTCCTCCTTCGCCCAGTTCCAGGCCGACCGCGCCGTCGTCGACCTCGCCCGCAAGGTGCGGAGCCAGGAGGAGTCGCTCAAGGGCTACGAGGAGGCGATGCACTGTCATCTGGGCGATTTCGCCGAATATGCGGGCATCCGCCGCGAGCTCACCGATCTCGAGCGCAAGGGAACAGTGCGGGCCGAGTCGCAGAGCCGCGCCGAGCGGGATCGGCGGCAGAACCAGCTCGCGGTGCTTCGCAAGCGACTGAAGCAGCATCCGTGCCACACCTGCAACGACCGCGAGGCCCATGCCCGCTGGGCGGAACGCTGGTGGAAGCTCAAGAAGCAGACGGATGACCTCAGCCGCCAGATCAGGAGCCGCACCGGAGCGGTCGCCAGGATCTTCGATCGCGTCACCGATGTGCTGCTCGAACTCGGATACCTCCTGCGCTCCGACACCGGTGAGGTGACCGCTTCTGTGCACGGCCGCACCCTCCGCCGCATCTACGGCGAACGCGACCTCCTCGTGGCGGAATGCCTTCGTCGCGGTGTTTGGAATGATCTCGACCCGGCCGGCCTCGCGGCGATGGCCGCGGCGCTCGTCTACGAACCGCGACGCGACGAGGGGCAGCCATCCGACCGATACCTGCCCAAAGGCGCGTTCCGGCCGGCCTACGAGAAGACGACCGATCTCTGGAGCAAGCTCGACGACATCGAACGCGAGCACAGGCTTCCGGGAAGCAATCCGCTGTCTACCGGCCTCTCATTGGCGATGAACCGCTGGGCGCAGGGCACCTCGCTCGATTCCGTACTCAGCGAGGCGGAGCTCGCGGCTGGGGATTTCGTGCGCATGACCAAGCAGACGATCGACCTGC
>JAODMW010000279.1 GCA_025464815.1 Microbacteriaceae bacterium
TACCATGGGATGGCACGAAGTGTTCACTGAGTACGGCATCACGATCGCGAGCCGCGAGCAGTTGTTGGCAGCCGGCGTCACGGGACGCGGTCTGACCGCCGCGGTGCAGTCCGGCTTCCTGGTTCGACTCAGACGGGACCACTACGTGCTTCCGGGTACAGCGCGGCTCATCCAGCAGGGCGTGCGAGTCGGCGGCCGACTCGGCTGCGTTTCTACGTTGAGCCTTGCGGAAGTGTTTGCCTTCGATGCCACCTATCCACACATTCACATGGACCGACGGGCCTCGAGGTACCGTTCGCCCCGCAATCGATTCGTGCTCCTGAACGAATTCAATCGCGACGGCGCCACGTTGCACTGGTCGCGGCTGATCGAGCCAGACGGCGGCAACGAGTTCACGGTCGGGATGACGGATGCCTTGGCGCAAGCGGTCTGTTGCCAGGATCCGTGGCACGCCATCGCATCTCTCGACAACGCGCTCCATCTCGGCAGGATCAACGACTCGGACCTGAACAAGATCTTTCGTCACCTTCCCGATCGGTTCCAGTCGTTGCGGCCCAAAGTCGACGGTCGAAGTGAGGCCGGACAGGAAACTGTGCTGCGGCTCCTCATGCAATCGGCTGGCCTCAGCTGCGAACTGCAGGTCGAGATCGTCGGCGTCGGTCGCGTCGACATGATCATCGAGGGCATCCTCGTGCTCGAGGCGGATAGTCGGCTCGCTCACGACGGCTGGAACCTTCATGTGCGGGACCGCAACCGTGACCTCGACCTCGCTCGTCTGGGCTACATGAGCTTGCGACCCGTCTACAACCGCACGATGTACTACCCGAACGACGTATTGGAGGCGGTGCTGAACCTCCTGGCCGCGTGGAACCATCACCGCATCTTCATCCCCTGAGTCACCCTATTCCGCTCCTCGCACGGCCGTTCGACGCGCATAACTCCTGCAATTTTGCGGCCAGCGGCCATATTCGGGCATTATTCGGTCCCCACGGTTCGAATTGCAGGAGTTATGAACGAGGGACGGCGGCGAGTGCAGGTCAGCCACCGAGGGACGTCAACCGAGGGCGACGGGCAGCTCCTCGAGCGAGTTGATCACGAGGACCCCGGATGCCGCGGCCGAAGCCAGCTCGTCGGCCGTCGCCGCACCGCTCCGGTCCAGCCACACGCCACGAAGTCCGGCCTCGGCAGCGCCGATCGCGTCGGTGTTCAGGCGGTCGCCGACGTAGACCGCATCGGACGGGGCCACCCCGAAGACCGCGCAGGCGTGCTCGAAGATGCGCGGATCCGGCTTGGCGTAACCGAGCTCGCCGGACGCGATGACGTGCTCGATGCGAGGCGCGAGCTCGACGCGCTCGATCTTGCCGGTCTGAAAATCGATGTCGCCGTTGGTGATGATTCCGAGCCTGGTTCCGGCGGCCTCCAGCGCATCGAGGCAGGGCAGCGCGTCGTCGTGCAGCGACCATGAGCGCTCATATTCGGCCAGGTAGTCGTCGAACCATCGATCGGCTGCGTCATCGTCCGTGAGGTCGAGGTCATAGGGCGCGACGAAGTCCCGCGCCCGCGAGCGGCGCTGTGCGAGGAAGTCGAGTTCGCCCCGGAGATAGCGCGTGTAATGATGTTCCTCGAGGGCGTGCCAACGCGCGAACTCCTCCACCTCATCGGCCGCCGCGAGAGCCCCGCCGCTCGCCCGGCGGTGCGCGCTCACGCCGAGTCGCACCGAGCGCTGGTGGGCGAACAGGGTGTCATCGAGGTCGAAGAGCACGACGGCCGGCCCGGTCATGACGGCCAGCCCGGTGTGGGCGCGCGGTCGTCACTCGCAAGCGGGACGAATGGTTGCATCGCTACCTCCTCGGCAGGAAGCCGATCCGGTCGTAGACCCTGGCGAGGGTTGCGTCGGCGATCTCCGCCGCGCGATCCGCGTTCGCAGCGAGCAGGCGATCGAGCTCCGCGGGGTCGGTGAGCAGCTCGAGAGCGCGCTTACGGATCGGCGCGAAGGTATCGACGACGACATCCGCCAGTTCTTTCTTGAAGTCCCCATAGCCCCGACCCTCGTATTGCGCCTCGAGGGTCGGGATCGGCGTGCCGGACAGCACGGAATAGATCGTCAGCAGGTTGGAGATTCCGGGCTTCTCGGCGGGGTCGAATCGCACCTCGCGACCTGTATCCGTCACAGCGGACCGGATCTTCTTCGCCGTCACGGAAGGCTCGTCGAGCAGCCACACGATGCCAGCCGGCGTCTCGCCGGATTTGGACATCTTCGAGGTCGGGTCCTGGAGGTCGTAGACCTTGGCGCTCTCCTTCTGGATGCTCAACTCCGGCACCACGAAGGTCTCGCCGAAACGGCTGTTGAAGCGCTGAGCGAGGTCGCGGGTCAGTTCGAGGTGCTGGCGCTGATCCTCGCCGACGGGCACGACGATGGTGTCGTAGAGCAGGATGTCCGCGGCCTGCAGCACCGGATAGACGAAGAGTCCGACGCTCGCCGAGTCGGCACCCTGCTTCGCCGACTTGTCTTTGAACTGAATCATCCGGCTCGCCTCGCCGAAGCCCGTGATCGTGTTGAGTACCCAGGCGAGTTCGGCGTGTGCCGAGACCTGTGACTGCACGAACAGGGTCGATTCCGCCGGGTCGATGCCGGCCGCGATGTACTGCGCGGCGGTGCGGCGGGTCTGCTCGCGGAGGAGCGCCGGTTCCTGCGGAACCGTGATGGCGTGCATGTCGACGACGCAGAACAGCGCGTCATGCGTCGCCTGCATCTGCTTCCACTGCACGAGCGCACCGATGTAGTTGCCGATGTGCAGTGATTCAGCCGACGGCTGGATGCCTGAGAACAGGCGAGGTTTGGAACTCATATCAACAAGTCTTTCAGTAAAAACAAACGATTCAGTGGCGGCGGCTGTCTCGCCGCAAGCAATACGGAGCGGGGTATCGGTGTGGCGGCCTGGGTGTGGTGGGCCTCTATGGGCGAGGCCGGCACACCGATGCCCCGCGTCCTACGAAAACTTAGACCAGATAGTCGACGACAACAGGAGCGTGATCCGACCATCGCTCGTCGTATGTCGTCGCACGATCGACCGTGTAGTTCGTGACCTTCGCCGCGAGTGCGGGGGTCGCCACCTGGTAGTCGATGCGCCATCCGGTGTCGTTGACGAACGCCTCCCCGCGTGCGGACCACCAGGTGTATGGCCCATCGACCTCGCCCGCCCACCGGCGCCCGATGTCGACCCAGCCGAGGCCCGGGCCGGTCGTGCCGTCGACGCCTTCGACGGCCTCGCCGAGCGGGCCGAAGAAGCGATCGAAGTATGCACGCTCCTTCAGGAGGAAGCCGGCGCTCTTGCGGTTGCCACGCCAGTTCCTGATATCGAGTTCGCGATGGCCGACATTGAGGTCTCCCATCACGACGGCGAGTTCCGAATGCGCCGCCACTTCAGGCAGCCGAACGGTCATAGCGTCGAGGAATTTGTACTTCTCGATCATCTTCGGGGCGTCGTCGGCAACGCCGGAGTGCACATAGGTGCTGACCACGGTCACGATCTTTCCGCCGACCTCGTAGTCCGCCTCGAGCCAGCGGCCGGCGCTGTCGAACTCGTCATCGCCGAGTTCGACGCGATGAATCGATGCCGTGCCGCGGCTCGCGAGTGCGACCCCGGCGCGGCCCTTCGCCGTCGCGGGGTCGTGGAGGATGTTCCACTCCGCACCGAGCAGCCCCTCGAGGTCTTCGGTCGCCGCGCGCACCTCCTGGAGCGCGAGGATGTCGACGCCCCGCCCGTCGAGCCACGGCCCCATTCCGTTGCGGAATGCCGCGCGCACTCCATTGACGTTGACCGTGGCGATCCGCAGGGGGGTTGTCATGCGAAAAGCTTATCGACCGCCACTGACCGGCCGGCGCCGCTGGCGCAGGCGCCGCGGGGGAGGCACGACTCCTGAGCGCCGGGCGAGGGTCGAGGCATCCTGGCCGTGATCGGCCATGTCGACGGCGATCCAGGTCGCGGAGATCAGAATCACCTGGCAGACGAGGCCGAACCAGACGAGCAGACCGAGGATGACGGCGAAGGACGCAAGGAGGGGATTCCTGCCTGCGCCGCCGACGATCGTCGCGCCGAGCGCCTTCAGCACCCCGAGGGCGACGCCGCCGATCAGCGAGCCGGGAATGAGCCTGGCTGGCGGTATCCGGATGTCGGAGAGCACGCGGAAGAGTGCTGCGAGCACCGCGGTGTCGATCGCGAGCACGATGACGAGACCGATGATTCGCCCGACCAGCTCCGCGAAGAACGACTTGCCGCCGATCCCGACCAGCCCGAGGAGAAAGTTGAGCGCGCTCGTGCTGAGCACCGAGAGCACGGCGGAGAGGGTCGTCACGATCGCGAAGGCGATCACGAATCCGAGATCCTTGAGCTTGAGCAAGAGGAAGAACGTCTTGTCGGCGGGCAGGTCGAAGACAGCCCGCACCGCGGAACGTGCAGAGGCGAACCACGCGAGGGCAGTTCCGACCAGCACGATGAGTGCCACGATGCTGCTCCAGTTGAGCACCCGTGAGGCGAACAGGTCGTCGAGCTTGATCGCCCCGCCGTTTCCCGAGTCGATGAGGCCGGGCACGGAGGTCGAGAGGGCAGAGACGACCGTCGCCTTGAGGGCGGGATCCGACTCGATGAGCAGCCCGAGCACCGAGAAGCCGACGTAGAGGGCGGCGAAGACGCTGTAGAGCGCGGTGAGGCTCAGGCCGCCCGCGAGGATCGGGCCGTTCTTCTCCGAATACCGGGCGAAAACCCGTGCGATGCGCAGCTTCTGCGCTCGCGCGAGCAGCACCGTGAGCGTGGCAGGCATCCGCCTCCTTCCGTCCCAGCCAGCGTAACCAGCGCGCGGGTAGAGTTACCAAAGGCAGCGGACTCGAGGGAGAGGAAACCCATGGATTTGCATGGCATCGGTGTTGGTCGGGGAGTTGCCGTCGGGCAGGTCATTCGGATGCCCGATCCGCTGCCGGAACCCGAGGATTCGGGTTACAGCGGTGATGCGAGTGCCGAGAAGGCACGGGTCCGCGAAGCACTCGCGGCCGTCGCTGCCGACTACCAGGCGCGTGGGGAGAAGGCAGGCGGCGCTGCCCGGGATGTGCTCGAGGCAGCGGCGCTCATGGCTCAGGATCCGACACTCATCGACGACGTCGATTCGCGGATCGACTCCAGCAAGAGTGGCGAGCGAGCGGTTTTCGAGGCTTTCACATCCTTCCAGGAGATCCTCATCGGCATGGGCGGCCTGATGGCGGAGCGCGCCACGGATCTCGGCGACGTCTCCCAGCGGATCATCGCGCATCTGCGCGGCGTGCCCGCACCGGGGGTTCCGACCTCCGACGAACCCTTCGTCCTCGTCGCTCCCGACCTCGCTCCCGCCGACACCGCGCTGCTCGATCTCAACAAGGTGCTCGGTCTTGTCACCCGTGACGGTGGCCCGACCAGCCATACGGCCATCCTCGCCCGCGCCAAATCGATCCCCGCGATCGTCGGCGTCACGGGAGCCCTCGATCTCACCGATGGAACCGTCGTGATCGTGGATGCCGCAACGGGCACCGTGCACGTCTCACCGAGCGAGGCAGAGATCGCCGAAGCCCGCCAGCGGATCGCCGATCGTGCATCGGCCGCGGTCGCACCGATCACGGACGGCGCGCTCGCCGATGGGACGAAGATCCCGCTGCTCGCCAATCTCGGCTCGCCCAAGGATGCCGCGGCGGCCGTCGAGCTCGGAGCAGAGGGTGTCGGCCTCTTTCGCACCGAATTCCTGTTCCTCGATTCGAAGAGCGCACCCACCGTCGAAGAGCAACGCGTGCAATACGCGGAGCTGCTCGCGCATTTCCCCGGCAAGAAGGTCGTGGTGCGCGCGCTCGACGCGGGTGCCGACAAACCGCTGAGCTTTCTCAACAGTGCCCACGAGGAGAATCCTGCCCTCGGGCTTCGCGGCCTGCGCGCACTTCGAGCCAGCGAACAGATCCTGCGCGACCAGCTCACCGCGCTCGCACAGGCCGACGCCGAGACCGAAGCCGAACTCTGGGTCATGGCCCCGATGGTGTCCGACTCCGAGGAGACCGAGTATTTCGTCTCGCTCGGCAGAGAACTCGGTCTCGCGATCGTCGGTGTGATGGCCGAGGTGCCTTCTCTCGCAGTCCTCGCCGACCAGGTGTTGCAGACCGCCGACTTCGTGAGCATCGGCACCAATGACCTCACGCAGTACACCCTCGCAGCGGATCGCATGCTCGGCTCCGTCGCGCACTTCCAGGATCCGTGGCATCCGGCCGTCCTCCGACTAGTCAAGCTGATCGGGGACGCCGGCGCGGCGACCGGCAAACCCGTCGGCATCTGCGGTGAGGCGGCGGCTGACCCGCAACTGGCGGTCGTGCTGGTCGGCCTCGGCGCGACGACGCTCAGCATGACGCCGGCTGCCCTCGCGGACGTGCGCGCCGAACTGGCGAAGTACACGCTCGACCAGGCGCGTGAACTCGCGGCGAAGGCCATCACCGCACGAACGGCCGCGGACGCGCGCGCGCTCGGTTCCGGAAGCCAGCTCCAATCGTGAAAGTGTCTGCAACAGGGATCGGATGATGGAAGAACAGGGGAGTCAGGGGGCAACCACCTCGGATGAGTCACTGGTATTGCTGGCTCGCGCCGGTGACCGAGGGGCATTTGCCGAGCTGTGGCATCGTCATGCTCGTTCCGGCCTGCGCGTTGCGCGACAATTCACCTCGTCCATCGATGCCGATGACCTCGTGTCCGAGGCTTATGCGCGCATCTACCAGCGCGTGCTCGCCGGCGGCGGCCCAGAAGGCGCCTTCCGCCCCTATCTCTACACGACGATCCGCAACCTCGCCATCAGGTGGGGTCAATCGCACCGTGACATCAACGTCGACGATATGAGCGAGTTCGAGAATGCGGACACGGTCGACGATGCTGCGACCGTCGCCCTCGATCGCACTTTCACGGTGCGAGCATTTCGCAGCCTGCCGGAGCGCTGGCAGTCCGTGCTCTGGTACACCGAAGTCGAGGGCATGGATCCGCACGAAGTGGCGCCCATCCTCGGCATCAGTGCGAACGGCGTCGCGGCACTGTCCTATCGAGCTCGCGAAGGCCTCAGGAAGGCCTGGCTGCAAGCGCACATCTCGGATGCGACCGCCTCCGGGGAATGCCAATGGACGCTCGGCCGCCTCGGCGACTTCGCCCGGCGCGGACTCACGCCGCGTGATCACCAGCGGGTCAGCGACCACCTGGCGACCTGTGCCAAGTGCAGCATCATCAACGAGGAGGTCGACGAGGTCGGTTCGCGGCTCGCGCTCGTGATGATCCCGTTGCTGCTCGGTGGCGTCGTCGGCGGTTCTCTTCTTGCCTCGCTCAGTGCGCCGGGTTCCGCCATTGCGGCGAGCCTTGCTCCCGCAATGCCGCCGGCATTCGGAGCATTCGGCGCCGTCGGGGCGGTGACCGCGCCAGCGGTCACGGCCGGTCTGACGTCGGCCACGGTCAGTGCACCGCTTATCGGTGCGCTCGCGGTCGCGCTCGCCGTGTCCGGCGGCTTCGCCGTGGGTTATGCGATCCCCGCGAAGCCCCCCGCGAGCTCGTCGATCGCCGAGCCCAACGCGGCTCCGGGCGCTTCGGTGCCGGGAGCCGATGGGAATACGCACACTCCGGATGCTTTTCTCGGCACTGCGCCGTCCCGGGTCGGCGACTCACTCGCCCCGGTGACGCGTCCACTGGGTTCGACGGTCAGCGGGGTGGTCGGGGGAGTCGGCACCGCCGTAGACGGCCTCGTCAACAATCTCACCGATCCGATCAACACCCTCATTCCCGGGCTGGATATCGGCCAGGGAGCTGTTCCCGACCACACCGCTCCCGGCGGCCTGACCGGTGCGACGGCTGTACTCGACCTGGGCGGCACGGGAATGCCGGGCGCGACCGTCTCGGTTCAGGCGGGCGGTATCGTCTACGCCACGACAAAGGTCACGCCACAGGGCACTTGGGCGATACACCTGACGACGCTGCCCGACGGTATCGGCCGGTTGCAGGTCAGCCAGGCGCTCACCGGACTGCTCGGTGTCGATCTTCCGAGCGCGCCGCTCTCCGTGCTCTCGAACAGTCTTGGAATCACGATCGACATCCTCGGTCTGT
>JAODMW010000009.1 GCA_025464815.1 Microbacteriaceae bacterium
GAGTGATCGCCTCAAACGAATAGTTGCGGGTCTCGCCGAGCACTACATAGTCGGGATTCGTGTCGGTCATGATGAAACCGGCCTCGTGCAGGGCGGTGGTGACGCCCGCCTCGCCGATGACGAAGGCGGAGCCACCCGGCATCTGCGATGCGAGGAAGTCGGCGGTGGCGAGGGCGGATGTCCAGATCGCGTCCTCGGGGACATCCAACCCCGATGCCCGCAACCGAGCGCTGAGGTCGCGCGGCGTGAAGATCGAATTATTGGTGAGCACGAGATACGGTTTGCCCTGATCGCGCCACTGCTGCAGCAGTTCCGAGGCACCCGGCAGCGGCTGATTCTCGTGCACGAGCACGCCGTCCATGTCGGTCAGCCAGCATTCGATCTCGCCACGATTGCTCATTCGCCCATGGTACCGGGAGGAAATTGGCGGGCCGATCATCCCGCTACTCTGGAAATGAGCGGGAGAGTGTCGGGACAGTGACCGGGGTGTTGATCGGATTCGCGATAATCGCGTTCATCATCGCCGTCGGCTACCTCGTCGGCCGCCTCGGAATCCTCGGTCCGAACGCCGGTTTCGTGCTCAACCGGATCGTGTTCTTCGTGCTCTCGCCGTGCCTTCTCTTCACCGTGCTCGAATCGGCCAGGGTCGCCGAGCTGTTTTCGTCACTCATGCTCGTGTCGCTGATTGCGGCTGTCATCTGTTTCGCGATCTACTTCGCCGTCGCGCGTTTCATCTGGCGCCGGAAGGCTCCGGAGATCGTGATCGGGTCGCTGGCGTCCGGATACGTCAACGCCAACAACATCGGCATCCCCGTCGCGGACTACGTTCTCGGCAGCGCGGCCTATTCCGCGCCGATCGTGTTGCTCCAGCTGCTCGTGTTCACCCCCATCGCCCTGACGATCCTCGACGTGAGAACCACCGGCTCGGTGTCGGTCGGCCGCGTCATCCTGAAGCCGCTCACCAATCCGCTCATCATCGGATCCGCGCTCGGCGTCATTCTCGCGGTGACCCGTGTGCACCTTCCAGCGCCAGTGCTGCAACCCTTCGAACTGCTCGGCGGTGCGGCCGTTCCGGTCGTGCTGCTCGCATTCGGCATGTCGCTGCACGGCCAGAAACTGCTGCAGCCCGGCAGCGGTCGGCGGGATGTCCTGCTCGCCAGCACGATCAAACTGGTCGTCATGCCGGTGATCGCCTGGCTGGTCGGCCGCTTCGTGTTCGACCTGAGCAGCCTGCACCTCTTCGTCGTCGTCGCGCTCGCGGCGCTACCCTCGGCGCAAAACGTCTTCAACTATGCCCAGCGGTACCAGCGCGGGGAGATCATCGCGCGGGACGCAGTGTTGATCACGACCATCGGATCGATTCCCGTGCTCGTGGTGGTTGCGGCGCTGCTGGGGCACTGAGACCTTGCCGGTATCCGGTCAGCTCGGGGTCACGCGGGAGGCTCCAGGGCGCGTTAGCCTCGAGAGCGTGCCAGAAGATACCCCGGACCCGAGCGTTGAGCTGACGACCAACGGTGTCGGCCCGTGGAAGGGCGAGCAGCCCACGGAGCAGTTCTACGATCCGGAGTTGCTGGCGAAAGGCGACTCGCGCAACGTCATCGACCGGTATCGCTACTGGCGGATGGATGCGATCGTCGCCGATCTCGATGAGCGCCGGCATCCGTTCCACGTCGCCATCGAGAACTGGCAGCACGACATGAACATCGGCTCGATCGTGCGCAGCGCCAACGCCTTCGCCGCGGACACCGTGCACATCATCGGCCGCAAGCGCTGGAACAAGCGCGGTGCCATGGTCACCGACCGCTACCAGCACGTTCGATACCACGCGGACGTCGCGAGCTTCGCCGAGTGGGCGGCGGATGCCCGGCTGCCGGTGATCGCGATCGACAATGTGCCCGGCTCGGTGCTCATCGAGACCTATCGATTTCCGGAGGCGTGCGTGCTCCTGTTCGGACAGGAGGGACCGGGCCTCAGCGCGGAGGCGCTCGCCGCGGCCGACACGGTGGTCGAGATCAGCCAGTTCGGGTCGACCCGCTCGATCAACGCCTCCGCCGCGGCCGCCGTCGCCATGCACGCCTGGATCACCCAGCACGTGAGCTTCGCTTAAGCCGACTCGCAGACCGTCCTGATTCCGTCGACATCCGGCTTTCGGTCCTTCCGCTCGTGTCGGAGGAACCGAAAGCCGGATCTCGCCCCCCCGCCGATCGCGGATGAGGCCCGGTCCGATTTCTGCCAGATCCGGGATTTGGTTCTTTGCGCTGTCTGGGAAGGACCAAAAGCCGGATCTCATCAGATCGGAAAGGGGCGGATAGATAGAATGGGGTGTAATCCCCACCCAATCGAAGGGATCCCTCCATGCCCGCAATCGTTCTGATCGGCGCCCAGTGGGGCGACGAAGGCAAGGGCAAGGCGACAGACCTTCTCGGCAGCCGGGTCGACTATGTCGTCAAGTTCAATGGCGGAAACAACGCAGGCCACACCGTCGTGGTCGGCGACGAGAAGTACGCCCTGCACCTGTTGCCCTCCGGCATCCTGACCGACGGCGTCGTACCCGTCATCGCCAACGGCGTCGTCGTCGACATCGAGGTGCTGTTCCACGAGCTCGACGCCCTCAGTGCCAGGGGCGTGGATGTCTCGAAGCTCCTGGTGAGCGCGAACGCCCACATCATCACGCAGTACCACCGCACGCTCGACAAGGTGACCGAGCGCTTCCTCGGCAAGCGTCAGATCGGCACCACGGGACGGGGCATCGGCCCTGCCTATGACGACAAGATCAACCGGGTCGGCATCCGCATCCAGGACATCTTCGACGAGAACATCCTGCGCCAGAAGGTCGAGGGAGCCCTCGACCAGAAGAACCACCTGCTGGTGAAGATCTACAACCGCCGCGCCATCGGCGTCGACGAGGTCGTGAACGACCTGCTGTCCTATGCCGACCGCCTCCGTCCCATGGTCGCCGACACCGGGCTCGTGCTCAACCAGGCGCTGGAGGCGGGAAAGACCGTGCTCTTCGAGGGCGGCCAGGCCACGATGCTGGATGTCGACCACGGCACCTACCCCTTTGTCACCTCCTCGAACGCCACGAGCGGCGGTGCCGCGACCGGATCCGGTGTCGCGCCGAACCGCATCGACAGGGTCATCGCGGTCGTCAAGGCGTACACGACCCGCGTCGGCGCCGGACCGTTCCCCACCGAGTTGCATGATGAATCGGGTGAGTTCCTGCGCTCGAGAGGCTTCGAGTTCGGTACCACCACCGGTCGTCCCCGCCGTACGGGCTGGTACGACGCTCCCGTGGCGCGCTACTCGGCGCGGATCAACGGTGTGACCGATTTCGTGCTGACCAAGCTCGATGTGCTCACCGGTCTCTCGACGATCCCGGTCTGCGTGGCCTATGAGGTCGACGGCAGGCGCGTCGAGGAGGTTCCGGTCTCCCAGTCGGACTTCCACCACGCTGTGCCGATCTACGAGGAGTTTCCCGGCTGGTCGGAGGACATCACCGGTGTCCGCATCTTCGAAGACCTTCCACAGGCCGCGCAGCAGTACGTTCTCGCGCTCGAGGCGATGAGCGGCTCGCGGATCTCCGCTGTCGGGGTCGGCCCTGATCGCGAGGCGATCCTCGTGCGGCACGACCTACTGGGCTGATCGTCGCTCAGGCGAAGAACCACAGCGCGCCGAGCCAGACCCCGAGAGCGACTTCGACGAGCCACGCGACGACGAGCACGGCATAGTCGGTGGCTCCCATGGTGGAGTCGCCGGCGTATGGCAACCCGGTCCGCCCGAGGACCGTCGAGGCGCGACCCGACGACAGCCTGCCGAACCCGACGTCTCCGATGTTCTCGTTCCGCAGCGTGATGTTGCCGACGAACATCGCCCTGAGGTTTCCCCTGACTCGGAGCCAGAAGAGGAGCGGCGCGATTCCCATTACGACGAAGACGGCGCCGAGTCCGAGGCCGATCGGATCGAATCCGGCACCGAATCCCTCATCGAGGAAGTTGTAGCCGAGGCCGACGAAGAGAATCGGCCAGGCCCACAGGATCAGCGAAGCACCGAAACCGCGAGCGAGGAACATGGCGACGGCCACGCTCGCGAGCCCGAGGTAGATTCCGATGGGCAGGAAGCCGTCGACTCCCGGAGGGCAGTGCACGGCGATGACATAGGGGCCGCCATCCGCACAGAATCCCCCGACGGCAAGCACAGCGCGCATCGACAGGAACACCAGCGTGAACGCGAGACTGAAGCCGATCCAGGAAACCGCCATGCCGAGCACGCGAATGATCATGCTGAATTAGACCACGCTGAAGCCCTCCGGCAGCGGGACTCGGCCGGTGAAGGCGAGCAGGATCGCCTCGCCGTCCCCGCGCTGGGTCGCGATCGCCGTCGCCAGGTTCACGGAGTCCGCGATCGCGGCGGCGGGGACGATGTGCGGGATGCCCGTCGCACGCGAAAGATCGATCGTGTGCACGACGAGTTCGAAGACGCGAGTGCGCAGATACTCGGTCAACAGGATGCCCATCCCGCCGATCGACACGATGCGGTTCGACGGCTGGGAGTCGATGAGGGATTTCGCGCTGGCGAGAGCCGAGGTGACCTGGCTGAGGGGATCGTCACCCAGCCACTGGCCCGCCTCCACTCCCCGTGCCTCGACAGCCGTGGCATCCGTGAACTGCTGGTACACCGTCGAGTAGTACGCCTCGGCCGTGGGGATGGTCACGGCGCCGGGCTCCTCCTGTGAAATGTAGTTCTCGACCGTGAGGATGGCGCGTGCCGTGTGGCCGGCCAGGCTGCGCACGGACCAGTTGCCGAGCCCCTGCAGATCCCACTGCTCGGGGCGGATGGCGCCCAGCATCTCGACGAATGCGTCGGCCGAGCGCGAAAAGAGGGCTGCGTTGCTCACGGTTACCATGCTGCCACTGCCCACTGCCAGACTGGGCATCGTGACTGCGACACGCCCCGTACCTGCGCCCATCGTCGGCGAATTCGTACGCCTCGAACCCCTTCGACCGGAACACCTGCCCGCCCTGTTTCTGGCGATCGGGCATCCGATCATCTTCGCCGGCGGGTTCGGTGGAGGTCCCTCTGGCTATCGGGATACCGAGGCCGGGTTCATCGAGTGGGCCGAGCGGTACTTCCAGTGGGAACAGGGCAATCCCTACGCGATTTTCCTCGTTGGGGGACCGCACGACGGCCAGCTCGTCGGTGTATCGACCCTGGGCGATTTCGAGCCGGAGCACGAGAGCGCACACATCGGCTGGACCGCATACGACCCGCGCGTGTGGGGCACGGCCGTGAACGCCGAAACAAAGCTGCTGCTGTTCGACCTGGCCTTCGACAGCGGTTTCGGGCGAGTGAAGATACAGGCGGATGCGATGAACACGCGTTCCCGTGCGGCGATCGCGGGCATCGGCGCGACCTTCGAGGGCATTCTGAGGCGGCACCGGCGACGGGCGGACGGATCCTGGCGCGACACCGTCCTCTCCTCGGTGATCGTGGAGGAATGGCCGGCGGTGAAGGCAGGCCTCGCGCAGCGCCTGGCGCACCACGCGAACCGACCGGTGCTGTTCCGCGATCGATCGACCTCTTAGGGCCTGCGGACCTCGACGCGCGCGACTCGCGGCGATATCGAGCTCGCACTCACTCTCGCCGATTGAAGCGACGGTAGCCTTTTGTCATGGCAGAAGAACGCGACCCGGCCGCCCAGCTCCTGAGCCTTCGGCAGAGCATCGACAACGTGGATGCGGCACTCGTGCATCTCCTCGCGGAGAGATTCAAGTTCACCCAGCAGGTGGGCCGCCTCAAGGCGGCCAGCAACCTGCCCCCGGCCGACCCAGAGCGGGAGCGCCAGCAGATCACGAAGCTCAAGGCGCTCGCGGCCGAATCGCATCTCGATCCCGCCTTCGGCGAGAAGTTCCTGAACTTCATCATCGCCGAGGTCATCCATCAGCACGAGCAGATCGCGAGCACGGGCGCGATCGAGACACAGCCCTAGGTGACCTGGGATCCGCTTCACCTTCCTTCCCAGGCCGGCAAGACCTTCGTCGTCACCGGTGGCAACGCCGGGATCGGCTACTTCATCAGCGAACAGCTCGCCGCCGCTGGTGGACGAGTGGTCATCGCGTCGCGCAACGCGACGAAAGCGGATGCGGCCATCGCGGTCATCCGCTCTCGCCTGCCCGATGCCGAGGTGAGCTCCGTCGCGCTGGATCTCTCGTCCTACGTCGCAGTCCGCTCGGCCGCTGCTTCGCTGGCCTCTCTCGACAGGATCGATGCGCTCATCGAGAACGCCGGTGCCGTCATGCCCAGCAAGCAACGTGAACAGACGGTGGATGGCAACGAACTCATGTTCGGGACCAACCATCTCGGGCATTTCCTCCTTACCGCGCTGCTCTATCCGAGGCTCGAGAAGACGCCGGGCAGCCGCGTGGTGACGATGGGCAGCGGAGCGACTCGGCTGGTCAAGCTCGATGCCGACGATCTGCAGAGTGCCGGGAAGTTCAGGCCGTTCGCGGCATACGCCCAGTCCAAGCACGCGACGCAGGCTTTCGGGTTCGAGCTGGATCGACGATTGCGCGCCGCGGGCAGTTCCGTGATGGCGCTGGTCGCGCATCCGGGCGGCGGGCAGGACGGCAACAGCCCTGAACGTCCCGGCGTCGTCGAGCCGTCGGGCGGGCAGCGAGCACTCGCCAAGCTGCTCTTCTTCGTGGGCGGAGGCAAGGATAAGGCGGCCTGGCCGGCGGTGCGCGCCGCGACGGACCCGACCGCCGCCGGCGGCCAGTACTGGGGACCGCGCGGCAACCTCACGGGTCCGCCCGTACTGGCGAAGCCCGTCGAGTCCAGCCATGCGGAGTCTTTCGGCAGCCGGCTCTGGACCGACTCTGAGCGGCTCGTCGGCGAAAGGTTCCCGTTATGACGTCATCCGCGTTCGACCTCGCATCGCCCATCACCGGCGAGACGCCGGCTATCGACGGTGACTGGACCGCACGGTAGAAGCCCGGCTGCCCGATTCCGGGAGCAGGGCGGCGCCGATCGCGGGGATGGAGGCTTCGTTGGGGGCGACGCGCAGTCTCTCGGCCAGCCCGAGTGAAGCCACGAACGGCGATCGGCTCGCGCGTGCAGCCAGCTCGTCGCGCACCGACTCGGCAACACCGTCGAGGTTGTTCACGACTCCGCCGCCGAGCACGACTGTTTCGACACCGATCGTCTGGAAGAGCACCTGCACGGCATCCGCGACGCCGTGCACCAACAGGCGGCGGGCATGGAGGGCCGCGGCATCCCCCTGTGCCAAGGCTGTCGCGAAGTCGCCGCCGGCCCAGTCTCCGCGGAGGGCGATTCCCGACGCCACGGTCTCGAGGCATCCGATCTGCCCGCAGATGCAGACTATGCCGTCCGGATCGACGGGCAGATGGCCGACTTCGCCCGCGATGCCGCGGAACCCGCGCCACACCCGGCCGTCGAGCACGATGCCGGCCGCCAGGCCCGTGCCGACGTTCAGATAGGCCATCGAGTCGGGCGGCTGCTCGAGCAGCGCGAATGCACCGAGCGCTGCCGCGTTCACGTCGTTGTCCACCCGCACCGGGCCGTCGACGAGATCCGCGACACCACCCCCGAGTTCGAGCCGCTCGATGCCGAGGTTGACAGCATGGGAGACGACACCGGAGTCGGCGTCGACCCATCCGGGGATGCCCATGCCGAGCGACTCGACGCGTGCGTCGCCGCTGCCTCCTGCCGCGACCTCTGCTGAGAGCCGGGTGATCGCCTCACGCACGGTCGCGAGGACGGCATTGCCTCGGCCACTGGGGAGTCGGAGCTCGCCCAGCACAACGCCCTCGTGGTCGATGGCGATGGCGTGCGCTTTCGTGCCGCCGATGTCGATGCCGATTCTCATGGTCGCCTCAGAAGAAGGTGTGGGCGACGCCGGTGATCCGGTCGTCGTCGTCGGCGAGGATCGCGAGTGTCCACTTGTCGAAGGTGGTGCACGGGTGCGAGATACCGAGCACCAGGGTGTCGCCGACCTCGAGCGATGACCGGTGAGGCACACGCAGGAAGCCGTGCTGGTCGTTGAGTTCGTAGACCGCGAAGCCGTCGGTCTCGATTGGCTCGCCGTCCCCATGCCTGGCCGAGAGCACGACGGGCATGCCCGCGTCGAAGGAGACGTCGCGACGGCCCGCGTCGAAGAGGGCGAGCCCGGGTTCCGGCCGGGAGAGCACGGTGGCGAACACCTCGATGGCCGGGAGGAAGGGCTCGATGTCTGCTCCGCGCATCGAGGGAGAGTCGGCGACGAAAGTGCCGTGGTCGTGCACGATGTAAGAGCCGCTGCGCACCACGATCCGCGGATCCGGTACGGCTGCGTCGCCGAAGATGTCCGCCACCAGGTCGAAGTGGTGGCTGCCGCCTGCGGAGAAGACCAGGGTCCCGCCGGAGGCGGGCGGATCGAGCAGGCCGAGCTCGTGGAGGCGCTCGCCGATGGATCGGGTGGCGAGGAAGAGCTCGGCGACGGCCGCTCGGCCGTCGCCGCCGTGGGCAACGGGACCCTCGAAACACGAGACCCCGGCGATGCGCAGTCCCTGGGCGACCGCCGAGGTCGCGAGCGCAATCGCGTCGTCGGCGTTCCGCACCCCGGTGCGTCCACCGACGACTCCGACCTCCACGAGGAGCGCGGGACTGTGATCCCGCCCCGCGAAGACCTCGGAGAGGGCGGCGATCCCGCGCTCGCTGTCGACGTAGCAATAGACCTCGAGGCCGTCGACATCGTCGAGCATTCGTGAGAGAGCGCCGATGGCAACCGGATCGGTCACCTCGTTGGCGATGAGGATGCGGCGGGCACCTGAGTCCGCAAAGGCGCGCGCCTGGGTGACGCTCGCCGCGGTAAGCCCCCACGAGCCTGCCGCCAGTTGACGACTGAACAGCTCGGGGCTCATTGCCGTCTTCCCATGCGGCGCGTGAACGACCCCTCGACGAGCACAGTAGTCGGCGAGTGTTTTCACGTTGTGGTCGATCGCCGACTCCCTGAGCACGAGGAGGGGCGTCGAGAAGACCGGGTCGGCGAGTGTCGCGCCGCGGTCGACGAGCTCGCGGGGCGTTGTGGCGAGCACGAGTCCCGCGAAGCCCTTCTGCGCGGGGGTGATCGGGCGGTCGGCGAGGGTCCTGAGCATGGCATCCGTCGCCCGGGGTTCCCACGCGGCATCCACCGTCATCTGCTCGTTCGTCATGCGGGTCTCCTTCTGGCTTGTGCTGGTCTGGCTGGTGTCGATGTCATGACGGGTGGGTCCCATCGGCCGGCCGCAGTGCCCGGCCGGCCTTCGACCCGGTGATCACGCCGCCGTCGAGGGCGAACTCACCGCCGACGATCACGTGGTCCACGCCCGTCGCCGGCCGAGTCGGATGCTCGTAGTCGGAGTGGTCGACGACGGTTTCCGGGTCGAGTACCGCGACATCGGCGATCGCACCGGTGACGAGGACGCCGCGATCCGGAAGCCGGAAGCGCTCCGCCGCGTGCCCGGCGAGATGCCGGGCTGCGGCGCCCCAGGTCCAGTCGCCGAGCTCGCGCACGTGCCGGCCGAGGAGGCGGGCGAAAGCGCCCCAGCCGCGCGGATGCGGTGCACTGCCGAGGAAGATCGCGTCGGAGCTGGCCATCTGGCCGGGGTGTCCGAGCATGCGGCGGATGTCGCTTTCGGTGCGGTCCGCGCCGTTGTCGACGACGCATCCGACGGCGAGGTCGCAGGCGATGAGAGCCTCGCAGCAGAAGTCGACGAGGTCGCCGGGAAAGCGCTCCGCCGCCTCCCGCAGACCCAGGCCCTCCGCCCAGCGCAGTTCAGGGGCGCTGAGATAGGACAGGCGGATGCTGTCGAGCCGCCAGTTCGACGGAAAGGCCTCGTCGCGCAGCATCCTGCGCACCTCCGGATCGCCGAGCCGGGCGAGCGTCGCGTCGGCCCCGCCGGACTGGATCGACCCTGGCAGCACGAGCATGGCGAGGATGGTGCTTCCGCGCAGATAGGGGTATGAGTCGAAGCTGAGCTGCACCCCGTACTCGCGTTCGACCGCCTCGAAGGCGTTTTCGAGCACGTCCGCCGGGCCGTGCAGGTGTGAAGCGTGACCGGCCGCGCCGGAGCGGGCCGCGATGTGGCCGGCTTCGAGCAGCGAGTCGTGGATGCGATCGCGGGCGTAGCCGCGGAGGTGGCTCACGTAGACACCCCCACGCTCTCCGACCGGGCGAGCCAGCTCGATGAGTTCCGCGGTGTCGGCAAAGCCGCCGGGCACGTAGTCGAGGCCGGTCGAGAGTCCGACGGCACCCTCATCCATAGCCAGGTCGACATATTCCACCATCCGTCGTAACTCCGCAGGGGTCGCCGGACGGTCGCTCACGCCCATCACGGTGGCGCGGACAAGACCCGCCGGGATGAGGCTCGCGGCGTTGAGCGCGCCAGAGCGGTCGAGGCCGTCGAGGAATTCTGCGATGCTCCCACCGCCCGCGAGGGGTTGGGGTGCCGGCCCGTTGACAGCCGCGAAATAACGTTCGACCCAGCTCGAGGATGCCGTGTTCGACGGTGCGAACGAGAGGCCGTCCTGGCCGACGATGACCGAAGTGACGCCCTGGCGCAGGTAGGCCTCCTGTACCCGGGGCTCGCCGAGGAGTGCGTCGGCATGGGCGTGGGCGTCGACGAAGCCAGGGAGGACATAGCGTCCCGTCGCATCCACGATCCGACCCGCTTCGGCCGACCGCAGATCGCCGATCGCGGCGATGCGTCCGCCGATGATCCCCAGGTCACCGCGCCACGGCTCCGTGCCAGCACCGTCGACCAGGTGGCCGCCGCGCAGGATCGTGTCGAACGCCGTCATCGCAGCCCCCTGAGTGCGACGCGAACCCGGTCGAGCGCGTCGTGGGAGGCGAAGCCGTAGTGGTAGAAGTCGATGCCCTCGGCCCCGCTCTCCAGCGCCGCCGCGATTTTCGCCTCGAGATTGTGCGTCTCGATGCAGTCGGGCCACGACGGTCGTAACACGACGCGCATGCCGGCGTCCGCGCCGATCGCATGGCGATAGTCGTTCATTATTCGAGCGACGTCGTCGATGTCCTCACCGTAGCCGAGCACCTGGTATCCACCGCTCCGACGGGCTGTCTCGGCGACATCCACTCCGGAGCGGAACGCCTCGTCGACGATGGACGGTCCGAGAGCGGGCGGCTCGACCGCAGCCTGGTCGAGCATGCGTAGTGCGACACCGGATGGTGCAAGCAGTTCGACGGTCTCCTTCACGAGAGCAGACACTACGCCGGCACGCGCGGTGAGGAACGCGCGGACCGCCTCCGGAAGCTCGTCGAGGGGTTTGGGCGTCGCGTCTTCGCGCCGCTCGCCGGCGAACGCCGACTCCACGGTGACGGCGGCCCAGACACGCACGGCATCGACATCCACGCCGGCCGAGCGGGCGGCATCCACGCAGTGCACGCAGAAGCACAGGCCGAGTGCGAGTCTCGCCTCGGCGTCGAGCGGGAGGAATCGCCTGGTGAGGCGCAGGGGCGCATAGTGCAGCGATTCGGCGACGAGCGTGTCAGGCCGGTGCCGTGCGACATCCGCTGCAAGGGTCAGTGCCCACGTGCGCACGAGCGGGTTGGCCGGGCAGAGATCGCTCGTCGACGGGTCGCCGAATATGGTCCGTTGGCAGAGACCAGGCTGTGCCCGGCCCAGGCGCTCCTGAAAGCCGAACACGGTCCAGGCGGCGAGGCGCATGCCGCGTTCGGCGGTCGCCGCGCGGAGTGCGGCGAGCAGGTCCGAATCCCCGAAGGGAGCGGGAGTCGATGGCTCAAGGCCGTGCGGGTAGTCCGGCGAGGCAGGAAAGTAGTGAGCGCCGGCAGGCAGATCGACGAGCCGCTGGAGCGAACCGCGCGGACGAAGGTCCCGCGCTGCGTGGTAGGTCGCCGCGACGGTGACCCCGGTGAGCCCGAGGGCGAGCAGGTTGTCGCACAGTTGTTCCGGACCGACATCCGCGACATCGTGCATCGAGCAGAAGAACGAACTGTCGACGGTCACGCGCGCGGCCGCTCCCCGACGGTTGACGTGAAGAAGGATTCGCCGAAGATCGCGGAGATGAGAGGACCGTTGCCCGCCGTGATCCCGCCGTCGACGGTGAGTACGGTTCCGGTGATCCAACTCGCTTCGCTCGAGGCGAGGAACGCGACGGCCGACGCGATGTCTTCCGGTGTTCCGACGCGGCCGAGCGGGTAGAGCGCGGCCATCTTCTCGAGGATGCTCGGCTCGGCCGCCGCTCGAGACTCCCAGCTGCGCGTGTGGATGGTGCCCGGTGCGACGATGTTGAACCGCACACCCTCCGGGCCGTAGCGCAGCGCGAGATTCTTGTGCAGGTTGATGAGGCCGGCCTTGGCGGCACCGTAGACCTCGTTGCCGAAGGCGGCGAGGCCGTTCACCGAGCTGATGCTCACTACCGACGGCGCCGTCGACCGCAGCAGGGAGTGCATGGCCGCCTGGATGCAGAGGAACGGCGCCTTGAGGGTCGCGGTCATGTCGAAGTCGAACTCACTCTCGGTGACCCGCTCGAAATGGGTATCGCTCGCGTGGGCCGGGCAGTTGACGAGTACGTCGACCCTGCCGTGTTCCTCGCCGAGACCGTAGAAGAATCGCCCGATCGCGGCTGCGTCGGTGGCGTCGACCGCCGTGCTGTCCGCGAGTCCGCCGGCCGTTCTGATCTCCTCGGCCGTCTCTTCAGCGAACTGTGGTGCCTGGTCGACCACCGTCACGCGCGCGCCTTCGGCGGCGAGCCTCAGCGAGGTCGCCCGCCCGATGCCGCGCCCGCCGCCGATGACGACCGCGACGCGCCCGTCGAAACGCCTGCCGTAGTTTTCGGTCACTGTGTCTCCTGCCTCTATGCCGATCATGCCGCGAGTTCTGCGAGCGCGACGGAACGACCCGTTTCGAGTGAACGCTCGATGGCGCAGATGGTCTCGGTCACGAGCAGCCCGTGCTCGACATCGGGTCCGAGGTCCGTGCCGTCGATGAGGCCACGAGCGAAGTGCTGCGCCATCCAGGGAGCCGGACCGACATCCGCCGGTCCGATGCGGCCGCCGAGCGGCCACTCGGAGCGCAGTTTGTCGGACACGACGGTGAGTCCCTGGTGGCTGAGGTCTGCGGAGATCGAACCCATCGTGCCGATGAGCCCGAAACGGAAGTCGACGATGCCGTCACCGGCATCCGGCAGTACCCAGGCCGAGCTGAGCGTGGCTGTCGCGCCGCCGTCGAACGTGAGCATGGCGTGGACGACGTCCCACGTGTCGACACCGCGCGCCGCGAGTACGCCGCGCGAGCCGGTCGCCATGACGCTCACGGGCGTCTGGCCGGTGAGCACGGTGAGCAGGTCGACCGTGTGCGGCATGAGGAACCAGGCGGGGGAAGACAGAGCGGCCCAGGAGAGCATCTGGGTCGGCACGAAATAGGAGTTGCTGAGCACCGCGGATGCCGTGATCGGCTCCCCGAGGGACCCGGACTCCACGGTGGATGCCGCACGCACGACGTGCGGGTTCCACCGATTCTCGAAGCCGACGAGACAGCGCGCGCCGCCGGCTTTCACGGCCGCCGTGATGGCCCTCGCCTCCTCGAGCGTGGTGGCGAGCGGCTTCTCGACGAGCAGGTGCTTGCCCGCATTCGCGACATCCACTGCCGCGTCGTGGTGGGCGAAGTCGGGCGTGGCGACGATGACAGCGTCCGGATTCTGTTCTGAGAGGAGGTCGAGATGGCCGGCATAGACGGGGAGCCCCGTCTCCGTTCCGGTGACCTCCGCGACGCGCTTCGAGGGCTCGGCGAAACCGACCACCTCGACGCCGGGCTGTCCAGTGAGGGCGCTCGCGAACATCCGCCCGCGCAGCCCCGCGCCGACAATTCCTATGGTGAGCATGTGCATCCTTATGTTTCGTGGTTGGAGAAGGAAGGCGATGGGCCGATCAGAACAGCGTGAAGCCTCCGTCGATCTTGACGATCGAGCCGGTCATGAAGCTCGATGCGTCGCTTGCGAGAAAGACGACGGCCCCGCCGAGCTCGTGCGGTTCGCCCCAGCGCTGCATGGGTGCCGGGTCGACGCAGTACGGCTTGTATTCGGGCTGATCCACCGGTGACATCTCGGTGAGGAAGTAGCCGGGTGCGATCGCGTTGACCCGGATGCCGTATGGGGCCCACTCGGCCGCGAGACCCTCGGTCATGTGATGTACGGCGGCTTTCGACGTGACGTAGGAGATCTGCCACCGTGGCTTATTGATGATCTGCGCCGACATCGAGCCGATGTTCACGATCGTGCCTCCGCCGCGGGCCGCCATGCGTCGACCGACCGCCCGCGAGCAGTACCAGACGCCGTCGACGTTCACCGACATCACGTCGCGCCAGTCTTTGTCCGTTGCTTCGAAGGCCGCCGCACCGATGCCGATACCCGCGTTGTTGACGAGGATATCGATCTCGCCGAACTCCTCGCTCACCGTCGCGACAGCGCGCTCGACGTCGTCGACGTCGGAGACCTCGAGCTGCACACCATAGGCATGGATGCCGAGCTGGCCGAGTTCCGCCGCGGCCGCCTCGGCGGCGGCGAGGGTCGTCGCGGAGACCGCGACGGAGGCGCCGGCCTCACCGAGCGCCTGCGCCATCGCGCGGCCGAGGCCGCGGCTGCCGCCGGTGAGGAAGGCGGTCTTGCCGGCGAGTGAGAAGGAGTCGAGTGCGTTCATGGTTCCCTGCGTTCGTTGTCGGTGTGATGGTCGGCGTTGGAGTGGTTGTCTTGCCCAGCGGTGGTCGAGCGAGTGGACGAGCGGATGCCCGGGTGAGATGATGGCGGCCTCCCCGGTGGCAAGACCGTTGACCGGGCCGGAGAGTGGCTCGACACAGAACGCGTCCGGCATCGTCTCGCACAGGATCCAGTGCGATCCGGTTCGTGCGATGGT
>JAODMW010000027.1 GCA_025464815.1 Microbacteriaceae bacterium
GCTTCCGTGTCGTCTCAGGCCGGTGAACTCGGTCGGCTACACCCGCGGGGACATCTCCATGGCGGCCGGCGGGGGTGACAGCAGCGCCAGTCGTTGCTGCAGGCGACGAGAAATGCGCAAGGTCCGCACGAGCACGAAAGCGGAGAGGACCGCGAGGAACCACCACAGCGGGCCGTCGGTCCACACCGCCGCCACCAGGCAACCAACGCACAGCGCGCCGAACAGCGCCCGATTGGGCCACCTCCAGCGCTCGTCTCGCCTCAGCGCCTCGGCCGCCCACACCTGGGCCACATGGTGCACCAGCGGATCGTCGGGCACCGGCCCGCGCCAGACCGCCACGCGCGCGTCCCTCGCCTGCTCCCTGGAGAGCCCCGGAACGAGGACCCCGGACCGCTTGCGCAGCTGCCGCAGGAGAACGCCCATGAAACCGCCGAAGAAGACTCCCGCAAGGGCGCCCGAAACGGCCGATTCGCCCCAGCTGAAGTGGTTGCTGTACCGGTCGAACAAGGCCGTGGCAATCGCGAAGCAGACGCCCTGGAGCGTTGCGATCTGCCAGGTCAGAGCCCGGAGGAAAAAGAGCCGCACCGCGCAAGTATCCATCCGGAGCACCGGACCGTGCAGCAGCCGAATGGGGGTGCCGCCCGCGGGGTTATGAGCTAGACGATCATGGTGTCAGACCACCACCGGCAGGCAGCAGGCAGGCAGCAGCCCCGTGAGCTCCGACAGCCCCTACAGTGCCTCCGCTAGGCCGGAAAAGAGCGTCTCCCGCGCGGCATGAAGGACCTGCCCGCGCACATGCAGCTGTCGCTGCCGTAGGTCAAGCAGATGACCGACGTCGGAGGTCAGACGCTGCAGCTTGTCGACCAGATAATCATCGGCGAGACGAATGTCAGGAACCTGCATCACGTCTAAGTCCCGGATGCCAAGACGCGGCAGCTGTAGATTGTTGGTCTTCACGACGGCAGGTGCGAGGACGAAATTGCTGCGAAGCGTCATGCCTAATGCTGTGCTATCGACACCCGGCCTCGGTCTAAGCACGAATTGCTCAACGCTGCAGAGTCCGGAACGGTCCGCAACCCAGACCTTGTTAAGATACGGGCGCAGGTAGCCGTAAAGGACGTCACCTGACCGGAAACGGAATTTTCGACCCGTTTCCCCTCCAAGTGGATCCGCGCCCAGACGACGTCCCGTGTGTGGCTCGACGTGCTGCAGCCCAATGAACGCGGTCGCGTCACCAAGCGGGTCGCCGGGATGCACAATGTCATTGACAACCTGGTAGAGCTGCGATGCGTCGGTTTTGGGTAGGCCGACACTACTCAGAGTTTCGGCGACTATTGACGGGAGAACGCCAGCCAGCCGAACTGGCGTGGCGTTCGCAAGAGCTCCTTCAAGCCTTTCCAACCGTTCCTCGTAGGCGCCCAGCTGGGCAACGAGCTGCTCTTGGCAGTCCGTGTCTGGCATTGGCACTCTCAGCTGCTGCAGGGCACGGACCGATAAGGTGCGGTTCCTACCCGCGGACCCAGGCGAGGCCGCGCGCAGTTGCGAGAGCCCCTCCCGCGTGAGTAGGTACTGCTGCAGGAAGCGGGAGTTGACCCCATCTCGTGGCTTGAGGGTCATGAAGCGGTGAGAGCCGATAGTGCCGGCGTGCGCTGAACCGGCCACGGCTACTGCGCCTTCCCATCCAAACACGTTACTGATCACCAGGTCACCGGGTTCGATCCAGAAGACGCGTTTGGTTCCCAATGATTCGCCGTTAACGGGCGGCTTCACGAATAGGCCCCGGCCGAACGACCGTACGCCGATCTGGGTGTACTCCTGGTCGTGTTCCACCTGCACTGCGCGCCGTTGAAGGGGCGCGACCTCTGACAACGCGATCCTACGCATCGGTCCAACCCTCGACCTGCTTCTGCAGACTTTGGAGAATGTCCAGTATCTCGTACTCTGCCGCGACGAGTGAGTTCAGCAACTCGTCGGGGGTTAGGGTCGGCGCCTCAGCCGGGCCGTTGGGGTTCCTGATGTCGAGGTCGTACGATCGACCCTTGATCGTTTCCGCATCGACGCGCCATGCAAGATCAGTCTCCTGACGGTTCGCTCGCGAAGTGCCCCCCCACCAGTCAATGCAGTGTTGGAACTCGTCGAAGGACAGAGGCTTGGTCTTCGTATAGTTCTTTCGGCCGTCGGGCAACGGCTGCTGGTAGTACCACACTTCTGACGTGGGTCCACCCACCTCAAAGAAGACAAGATTTGTGGGGATTGGCGTATAGGGCGCGAATACCCCGGGGGGCAGCCGGACGATCGTGTGAAGGTTGAAGTCCTGGAGTAGCTTCTTCTTGATTCGGCCGCCCACGCCTTGGTCGAAGAGAACGGCGTTCGGCATGACCACGGCACAGCGCCCGCCCGGTGCGCGTTCTATTCGCGCCATTACTGCTTGGAGGAACAGCCAGGAGGTCTCCGTAGTGCGCAGCGCGCTGGGGTAATAGTCGAGGACGGTAGCTTCTTCCTCGCCCCCGAACGGCGGGTTCGTTAGGACGACTGACACCCCGTCGCGCCTTTGCTCGGTGAGGCTGAATGGCAGCGCGTTTCCACGCCGCACGAGCGCACCGTCTGCTCCGTGCAATAGGAGATTCATCTGGGCAAGGAGGTAGGGCAGCGGCTTTTTCTCGAAGCCCCGAATAGATTCACGGATTTTGCGCAGGTCTGACGGCGACGTCGCCTGCTGGCGGAGGAACTCGTACGCCTCGGTTAGAAACCCGCCGGTTCCACACGCGGGATCGAGCACAGTCTCACCGATCCTTGGCGCGATCTGCTGAACCATGAAGCGGATCACCGGCCGAGGCGTATAGAACTCGCCGGCGTCGCCAGCGGCGTCCCGCATCTCTCGTAGCATCGACTCGTACATGTGAGCCATTGTGTGAATGTCGTCCTGCGAGGTGAACGACACTTTCTCGACCTGGCTGATCAGGTCCGCCAGCAGGTAGCCGGACACCATTCGATTTCTGGTCTCCTTGAAGACCTGCCCCAATGTGTCCCGTACTGCCCCGTCCACACCAGAACGTCCGGCTCCGGTCAGCGAAGCCAAGTAGACGAGTAGGCGGTCATTGACAAACCTGAGCAACGGTTCGCCGGTCAAGCGTGTGTCGGGGTCGCCCGCCCAGACGCGCCAGCGGTACTCCTCCGGGAGAACCGAGCGGTAGCTCCGGTTTAAGGTGAGACGTTCCTCCTCTAGATCATCGAAAGCCTTGAGGAACAGAAGCCAAGCGAACTGGGGGATCCGATCGATATCACCGCTGAGACCGGCGTCCTTGCGCATAATGTCCCGGCCGGCTTTGATCACGGCGCCGAGCCGAGCCTGAGTCGTGAGGGGACGCGCGGTTGACGAGCGGGGACGCGTAACCAAAACAGTTCCTTCCTTCCTTCCGCTTGCGTTGCAGGCGTAGCTAAGCGCTGTAGAGCCACGTCTGCAGGGCATCGACCGCGTCGTGCAGCGCGGCTGGACCACCGAATCGTCGGGCGAGGTCAGCCGGTGAGCCAAGCCCGCGCAGAGGCGGGAGCTGCAATACGTGCGGATCTGTGACGTCTTCAATACCAAACTCTGTGTATCGCTCCAGCAGAGCTCCTAGTACCTCACGAGCGGGCTCCGCGTAGCCGGCTAGTTCCCCGACCTCTCCCTCGCGGACGCGTCGTGCACGATCACTGCGTGTCTCCGGCGCTAATCGCCAGGCGACATGAGCGAGGACGTCGAAGGCATCAACGTTCTCTAAACCGGTGAGTCGGACGAGCTCATCAAGTTGTATGCCGCGCTCAGCTAATGCACTTTCGATCTCCTGACGTACCGGTGCCTGCGCCCACTGTAAGCGCAACCGTTCAGCGTCAGGGGCCACCCGCCGGACCTGTTCAGCCGCGTAGTCAATGTACTCCACCAGGCGAGGGGCCCCGCTTCCTTGATCGTGCACGTAGAAGAGCTCCCCAACAAGGTGCACCTCGTGGCCCGATACGACGAAGCGTTGACGTGGTGTG
>JAODMW010000094.1 GCA_025464815.1 Microbacteriaceae bacterium
CCGCCCAATGATTCGCCGGTGTTACAGCGGTGTCAATTGGAGGCAAACAATGAGACCCCCTAACATTCAGGAATGAGCATCGCTGCCGTCGCACGCACGAGGCGCGCAACCGTTGAACTCTTCGGTACCGTCTTCGGCTCGGTGTGCGTGCTCGCCGCCCTCATCATCATCTGGACGGCGAGGCTCTCCGTGTCACGCGATCTCTACGTGAGCGAACTCGGTGCGCGGAGCCAGCCGACAGCGAGGTGGTTCGAGGCGGCGCTGCTGCTCATCGTGCTCGGAGGGAGCCTGATCGCGTATGCCGGTCGCGGCATCCGTTCCCGCCTTCCGATTCTCCGAGCGTGGACGTCGGCGATCTCGCTCTGGATCGGCTGCGCATTCTTCCTCGTCGCATCCCAGGTTCCCTGCACCACGGGGTGCCCGCTGCCGATGGGCGCGTCCTTCGACTGGGAGGACTTCGTGCACACCCTCGTGGCTGTGCTCGCCTTCGCCGCCGCATGCTGGGCGATGCTGCAGACCTCCTTCGCGAGAGGCCATCGAGCGCTCGCCGGCATCTCCCTCGCCGGCGGGATCGCTGTAGCGATCATCGCCGGGACTGGCGGCATCCTGTCGCTCGCCCGTTTCCAGGCGGATTTCGGCAGCCGCCTCGAACTCGTGGCGACCACTATCGCCCTGGGCTGGCTGCTGGTTCTCGGCGTGGCGATCGCGAGCCGGCTGGCAGTCGGGCGACCGGTTGCGAGTCCGGGTCTCTCGCGCCCGCCCGTCGAATCGCAAACCGCGGATTCCGAACTCGAACCGGCTGCGGTGCCGGCGGGGCATCCGCTCAGGATCCCGCGGCAGAAACTGGGCGCACCGGGCCTCTAGGTGCAACCGCGGCCCAAAGAGCCGCAGGATGCTGGGCGAATCAGCGGCCGCGCTCGCGGTTCACGAGGTCGAGCACACGGTTGGCGAGCTGCACGAGCAGGTAGATCTCGTTCTCGTCGCGGTCGATCCAGCGACACTCCGGCTCGCTATTCACCGGCACGAAGTCGTCGTGCTGCTCCCAGACCAGCAGGGTGCGCTCCGCCCCCAGCACGTACTGCTGCCACCAGACCTGGCGCAGGTACGACCTCGGGATGGACCTCCACCGCGACTTGGTCGTCTTGATTTCGGCAAGCTCGAGGTCGCCGGATGCCGATATCGCGAGACCGTCGGGCGTCGCAAGGTGTTCCGTTCTCCCGGCCGCGTGGAAGAGCGCGTCGCTCGGTTCGATGCCGTACCTGGACCGCACCCAACGCGCTATCTCCGGCTCGCGCGCTCGCCCATGGTCGGTGTACGCATTGCCACCGAAGCCGCTGCCATGGATCTTCTCGAGCGCAACCGTCCGCACGGATGCTGCGCCGGAGAGCCTGGCGACATCCGTCGCCGTGATCCCCCGGCTGCGAGCTCGCAACCAGGCGACCCGGTCAGCGGAGCGTGCGACGATGCGATCCCGGTGATCCGGGGCGGGCTCGTCCCAGAGGGAGAGCATCGGCTGCACGTGCACCCTGCCATTCTCTCCCGCACCCCCGCGTTCGGCGGCTGCACGCGCGGGGAGAGGGGTGAAGCGGCATCCATATATATCGACAATGTAGCGACTTATTCTTGCAGACCGACAGAAGTCTCTCTAAAGTGGAACTCGGCCGTTTTGCGCCGGTTTCGGCGCCAGCCCCAATCCCCAAAAACCTCGACGAGGAGTACCTGTGTCTGAATCGCGCCTGTCGGTGCAGCTTTATACGGTGCGCGACGCTATCGCCGCAAACCTCAGTGACGCGGTAACGCGCCTCTCCACCATCGGCTTCACCCAGGTGGAGCCCTACAACTTCGTGGAGCGTGCTGACGAGTACCGGGCCGCCTTCGACGCCACCGGCATCACGGCGCCGAGTGCGCATGCCAAGCTGGTCGGCCAGGATCTCGAGCCGATTTTCATCGCGGCCAGGAAGCTCGGTATCACCACCGTGATCGACCCGCATGTGGACGAGGAACGCTGGACCAGCCGTGAGCTCATCGCGGGTGTCGCCGCCGATCTGAACCGTTTCGCGAAGGTCGCCGCCGACCACGGCCTTGCTGTCGGCTATCACAATCACGCCTTCGAACTCGAGAACGTGATCGACGGCGTCTCCGGCCTCGAGATCCTCGCCGAACACCTCGACCCAGCCGTGCGCCTCGAGGTCGACACCTACTGGGCAGCCGTCGGCGGTCAGGACCCAGCCGCGCTGCTTGGTCGTCTTGGCGACCGCGTCGGCTTCCTTCACGTGAAGGATGGGCCGATCAACAAGGACAACAAGGCGCAGGTCGCCGTAGGTGCGGGCACCGTGCCGATCGCGGATGTCATCGCAGCCGCCCCCGAAAATGCGCTCCTGGTCGTCGAGCTCGACGACTTCGACGGCGACGTGTTCACTGCGGTCGCCTCCAGCTACGCCTGGCTCACCGCCAGGGGCGTCAAGTGACCGGCACCGGTCCGGTCGGCGTCGGCATCATCGGCGCCGGCGTCATCAGCGACCAGTACCTGAGCAACATCGTCACGTTCCCCGATCTCAAGGCCCTGTTCGTCGCGGACATCGATCTGGACCGGGCCGCGGCCCAGGCCGCGAAGTACGACATTCCCGGCTCGGGCACGGTGGACGAGCTGCTCGCCAACCCCGAGATCGAGATCGTGGTCAACCTCACGATCCCGGCCGTGCACGTCGAGGTGGCGGCTCGCGCCGTCGAAGCCGGCAAGAACGTCTGGACCGAAAAGCCATTCTCGCTCGACCGCGAGTCGGGTCTCGGATTGCTCGCCAAGGCAAAGGCGGCCGGTGTTCGTGTCGCTTGCGCTCCCGACACGATCCTCGGTGGAGGGCTGCAGTCTGCACGCCGTCTCATCGAGTCGGGAGCGATCGGCAGGCCTCTCACCGGACTCACCCTGTTCCAGAGCCCCGGTCCGGAGTCCTGGCACCCCAACCCGGAGTTCCTCTTCGCGGTCGGCGGTGGCCCGCTGTTCGACATCGGCCCGTACTACCTCACGACCCTCGTGCAGATCTTCGGGCCCGTCGCGAAGGTCACGGCGACGTCGTCGACCGCGAGCGCGACCCGCGTGATCGGTTCGGGACCGAAAGCGGGAACGGTGTTCCCGGTGGAGGTTCCCACCCACTACAGCGTGCTCATCCAATTCGAGAGCGGGCAGTCGGCGCAGAGCGTATTCAGCTTCGAGTCGAAGCTCCAGCGGGGCGGCTTCGTCGAGATCGCCGGGACGGATGGCACAGCCGTGCTGCCCGACCCGAACAACTTCAACGGCGAAACTGTGGTCTGGCGCAGCGGCGACGATTCCCAATCATTCGAACCGGAAGGGGCGATGCTGGGCCGTGGCACCGGTGTCGCGGAGCTCGCGCAGGCCATCAGGGCCGGCCGGCCGGAACGCGCATCGGGTGAACTCGCCTATCACGTGCTCGACGTCATGGTCTCGATCGCCGAATCGGCCGAGCGTGACGAATCGGTCCCCGTCGTCAGCAGCGTCGTGCTTCCTCCCGCCCTTCCGGCGGAGTGGGATCCGCGGGTAGCGACTCTCTAGGTCTGCCTAAGAGGTCATCGCCGCGATCGACTCCGGCGACAGCGCGTGATGGATGGCGAGCATGCTCGCGCCGATCACCGCTGCGTCGGAGCCGGCCGCGGACTGCACGATCGTGAGGTGTTGTGTCGCGAGCGGCATCGAGCGTGCGTAGACGAGTTCGCGCACGCCGGCGATGAGATGTTCGCCAGCCTGCGCCATCGAGCCGCCGATCGCGATGACCGAGGGGTTCATGAGACTCACGCAACCCGTGAGAACCTCGCCGAGGTCGCGTCCTGCCTGGCGAACCGCCTGGATGGCCTGGATGTCGCCCTGCTTGACGAGGTCGATGACGTCCTGGCCGGTGTGTGTGTCGAGCCCCTCGGCCCTGAGCGCGGCGGCGATCGCCGGACCCGAGGCCATGGCTTCGAGGCATCCGCGATTTCCACAGTGGCATGGCACGCCGGCGCCCCGCGGGATCTGCACGTGGCCGATATCGCCCGCAATGCCCTCGGAACCTCGCTGGAGCAGTCCGCCGGAGATGACGCCGGCGCCGATACCGGTCGCGACTTTCACGAAGAGCAGGTGTTCGGTATCCGGCCAGGCCGCGGCACGCTCGCCGAGCGCGGAGATGTTCACATCGTTGTCGACGAGCACGGGAACCTTGAGGTGCTGCTGCACCCAGCCGGGGACGTCGAAGCCGTCCCAGCCCGGCATGATGGGCGGGTGTACCGGTCGGCCGGTGCTGTGCTGCACGGGACCGGGCAGGCCGATTCCGATCGCGATGAGTTCGCCGTGTTGCCGGTCGAGTTCGGCCAGCAGCTCGCGGGCCTTCTCGACCATCCAGCCCAGCACGAACTCCGGCCCCTTCGCGATATCGATGGCGCCGCGATGCTTGGCGAGCACCGTTCCGGTGAGATCGGTGACCGCGAGCATGGCGTGGGACGCCCCGAGGTCGGCGGCGAGAACGACACGGGCACCGGGGTTGAGCGCGAATCGCGAGGAGGGGCGTCCGCCGGTCGACACGGCGTCGCCGACGGGCGCGATGAGGCCGAGATCCATGAGCGCATCGACCCGCAGGGCGATGGTCGAGCGGGCGAGGCCGGTGGTGTCTGCCAGCTCGGCACGCGTGCGCGGCTTGCCGTCACGGAGCAGTTGGAAGAGTTCGCTTGCGCCGCTCGCGCCCAGCGCCGAATTGCGACTTACATCGACCATGGGCACATTCAATCACAGCGAGCCACCGGACGAGACACACTTATGACTGGTAGCTGGCATAAGGTGACTGATTCATGTCAGAATCGACATCATGAGCATTGAGGCGGCCGGAAGGGGTGTCCGGGCCGGTTTCATCGGCGGCGGATTCATGACCGAGGTGCACAGTCGCGCCGTTCGGGCTGCGGGAGCCACGCCGTACGGGGTGGCATCGTCGAACGCCGAGGGCGCCGTCGCTGCCGCGGCGCGACTCGGCATCGCCCGATCCTACGCATCGCCGCGTGAGCTGATCGCGGATCCAGACATCGACGTCGTGCACATCTGCACGCCGAACACCACCCATGCCGGTTACGCGTTCGACGTCATCGCGGCCGGCAAGCATGTCGTCTGCGAGAAGCCGCTCGCGACATCCGCCGCCGATGCAGATCGGCTCGTGGCCGCGGTCGCGGCGGCTGGAGTCGCCGCCACCGTTCCTTTCGTCTACCGGTTCCACCCGATGGTGCGCGAAGCGCGAGCACGGGTCGCCGCGGGGGAGCTGGGTTCGCTTCTGAGCATCGACGGCTCATACCTGCAGGACTGGCTTCTGCTCTCCGAGGATGACAACTGGCGCGTGGACGCCGCACTCGGCGGGCCGTCACGGGCCTTCGCCGATATCGGATCGCACCTCTGCGACCTGGTCGAGTTCGTGACGGGCGACCGCATCACCCGACTCACGGCGACGACCCGGACCTTCTTCTCCTCGCGCTCGACGAGCAGGAACATCACCACCGAGGATGCCGTCGCCGTCATCGTCGAGACGCGCGGCGGAGCGATCGGTACCCTTCTGGTCTCCCAGGTCGCACCCGGTCGAAAGAACCGGCTCTCGCTCGAGATCGCGGGCACTGCAGAGTCCATCGGATTCGACCAGGAGCAGCCGGAGACCCTCTGGCTCGGGCGTCGCGAGGGCTCGCAGCTCATCATGCGCGATGGTGCGAGTCTCCACCCTGATGCAGCGCGACTGTCGGTGCTGCCGGCCGGGCATCCGCTCGGCTACCAGGACGCTTTCACGGCGTTCGTGCGCGACAGCTACGCGGCAATCGCGGGGGAGAGCCCGGATGGGCTGCCGAGATTCGAGGACGGGGCGCGAGCCGCGCGCCTCACCGAAGCAGTGCTGGAGTCGGCGGCCGATGGTCGCCGGGTCGAACTAGAGGAGAGCGTCAATGTCTGAATCCACCCATCCCGTCACGCTCTTCACCGGGCAATGGGCCGATCTCACGCTCGAGGAGGTCGCGAAGCACGCGAGCGAGTGGGGCTATGACGGCCTCGAGATCGCCTGCTCCGGGGAGCACCTGGATGTCTGGCGTGCCGCCGAGGATGACGCCTATCTGCAGGGGCGCCTCGACATCCTGAATCGTTACGGTCTGAAGGTCTACGCGATCTCGAATCACCTCAAGGGGCAGGCGGTCTGCGACGACCCGATCGACTTCCGTCACCAGGCGATCGTCGGCTCGAAGGTCTGGGGCGACGGCGAGGCCGAGGGCGTCCGCCGGCGAGCGGCCGAGGAGCTCAAGCTCACAGCGAAGGTCGCCCGCAAACTCGGGGTCGACACCGTCGTCGGATTCACCGGATCGAAGATCTGGCCCTACGTCGCCCAGTTCCCGCCGGTGCCGGCCTCGGTCATCGATGAGGGTTACCAGGACTTCGCCGACCGCTGGAACCCGATCCTCGATGTCTTCGACGACGAGGGTGTGCGGTTCGCACATGAGGTGCATCCGAGCGAGATCGCCTACGACTACTGGAGCACCGTGCGCACCCTCGACGCCATCGGCCATCGCGAGGCCTTCGGCCTCAACTGGGACCCGAGCCACATGATGTGGCAGGACATCGACCCGGTCGGGTTCATCGTGGACTTCAAGGACCGCATCTACCACGTGGACTGCAAGGACACCCGGCTGCGCCCCAAGAACGGCCGCGCCGGCGTGCTCGGCTCGCACCTGCCATGGGGTGACCCGCGTCGGGGCTGGGACTTCGTATCGACCGGACACGGGGATGTGCCGTGGGAGGACTCGTTCCGCGCGCTCGAGTCGATCGGCTATTCGGGTCCGATTTCGGTCGAGTGGGAGGACGCCGGCATGGATCGCCTGCACGGCGCGAAAGAGGCGGTCGGCTTCGTTCGCTCGCTGCTCTGGAAGCTGCCGACGGCATCCTTCGACGCGGCCTTCAGCAACCAGGACTGAGCCGCGAACCTGTACCGGGGCTCCGGGGAATACTCCTATATCGAAGACGGTGAGTACATTCACGCTGGGTCGCAACAGGGGGCACTCCTTGGCTGCGGCACTATTGTTCCTACTGTCAGGAAGCTGACCGGCATAACGGGAAGCCGTTCCTGCTTTGTCGGCATCATGCTTGGAGCGGCGGGACCGGGCGGACGGGCGCTATCCCTTCACCGCCCCCGCCGTCATGCCCGCTATCACCTGCTTCTGGAAGATTGCGTAGATCACCAGCTGTGGCAGCAGCACTAGCGTGGCTGCGGCCATCATCCCGCCGTAGTCGACGCTGTATTGCCCCTGAAACTGGGAGACGGCGAGCGAAACGGTCGTCATGTCCGGGTTGTTGATGAGGATCGAGGCGAAAGGAAATTCGTTGAAGACGTACACGACGTTGAAAATGAGTACGGTCGCGATGACGGGTCTCATCACTGGGAGCACAACACTCCAAATGAGTCGGGTGAGTCCGGCGCCGTCGATGATCGCGGCCTCCTCGATTTCCGTGGGAAGGTCGCGCAGGAATCCTGTAAGCAGCAGAGTGTTGAAGGGGATCGAGACTCCGACATAAGGGATTATCAGTGCGGCATACGACCCGAACACCCCGAGCGCCAAGTCCAGTCGATAGACGGGAAACAGCAGAATATAGACCGGAACCGCCAGCCCGGCGAGAAGGTAGAACCGCAGCCCGGACTGCAGGCGTCGCCGCCTGAAAATCATGCGAGTCAACGCGAAGGAGACCATAAACGAGATCGCGGTGCCGATCGTCACCGAGACGACGGCGAGGAGAATCGTGTTCCCGTACATCTGAGCAAGCGGGAGTGACGTGATCGTGTGCACGTAGTTGAGCAAGCTGAGTGAACTCAGGTCGAGGGGGTTCGAGAGGATCTTCTCGCTCGACTGGAATGAGAGCAGGACGATCCAAAGGATAGGAAGGAGGATCAGGAAGGTAATGAGGTAAGCCGCGATTCCCGCGACGATGCCTCCGGTTCGGCGCCGACTCCGGCGACCGAGTGTGGACGTGGTGGCGCTCACGCTGATTTCCTGCCTCTCAGGAGCAACAAATAGCCAAGCGATACAACCGCCCCTAGGACGGTGATGATTACTGCAAGCGCCATTCCGGACCCGTATTGCTGGTTGTTGAACGTAATGAAGTACATGTAGCTGACGAGCGTCTCCGAACGATGTACCGGTCCCCCGTTGGTGAGGACGAAGACGAGCTCGAAGATCTTGAACACATTGGTGATGAGAAGTACTGCCGCGATTGCGAAGCTCTCTTTCATGAGCGGCACGGTGATGTATATGAGTTGCTTCCAGCCGCTCGCCCCGTCGAGCGAACTCGCTTCGAGGATGTCCGCGGGCAACTGCTGGAGTCCCGCATAGAAGATCGTCATGGCGAAACCTACGCTGCCCCAGATGAAGACGAGTGCCACCGAGTAGGGGGTCAGTATGTTTCCGCCGATCCACTCGGGCTGGGGCAACCCGAGTGCGCCGAATAGCCGGTCGAGGAGCCCGATCTTGGGGTCGAGGATGAACACCCAGATAAGTCCAACCAGAATCGGCGCGATGATGGTCGGTGCGAAGACGAGGGCGCGCAGTGCCCCTCCGCCGGGGAATCGTCGACGAAGCAGCAGCGCAAGGCCGAAGGACCCTGGCACCAGGATCACCAGGCTCACTACGAGAATAATGATCGTGTTCCTCAATGAGGACCAGAAGAACGGGTCGTTGCCCAGGTCGATGTAGTTCTTCAATCCGACGAATGCCGGATCGCCGAACCCGGCGAAGTCAGTGAGGCTGTACCCGGCGGAGTAGATCACCGGATAAACGATCAGCGCTGTGAAGACGATCAGAGCCGGTGCGCTCATGATGGCGATCTTCCAGCGTGAGCTGAGCCAGATCATGCCATCCTCCGTTCGGTATGTTTCGATCATGGATGATCCGCCGGGCGAAACCGCCCGGCGGATCAGTGTCGCTGCGACGTTACTTGCCTGCGTCGATCGCCTTCTGGACCAGGTCCACGGCTTGTTTTGAGGTGAGCTGCCCCTCGATCACGCC
>JAODMW010000054.1 GCA_025464815.1 Microbacteriaceae bacterium
AGTCCGAGCAGCATCCGTTGTTGACGTTCGTGCCGCTTGCGACCTCGTACATCGACTCGGCGCCGCCATTGGTCGCGATGCCGATGCCGTTCGCACGACGGTAGCCGACACCCGGCGGAAGGTAGATGCCATAGACCGAATGGCCACCCGCCGTGGCGGGAAGGGCGCTCGCCGCGGCGCCGACATTGGCCGCGCCTG
Source organism: Microbacteriaceae bacterium (assembly GCA_025464815.1). Classification (GTDB taxonomy): domain Bacteria; phylum Actinomycetota; class Actinomycetes; order Actinomycetales; family Microbacteriaceae; genus Lacisediminihabitans. The sequence goes on from JAODMW010000054.1 coordinate 199, forward strand.
CCGCGCCAGCACCCGCGATCGTCAGATCGTTGTGATTCGACGACTGGTCGTAGATCTTCGTAATGAGGCAGGATGTGCCAGAACAGAAGCTGTCCTGGCCGGCCGCGTTTGCGTAGTCACCGGCCGCCAGCAAGCCGACGTTGAACGTGGTGTTGTCCGATGCCCGCGTGACCTGGTAGAGGCTGCCGTTGTACGCGGAGTAGAGCGCCCGTGTCGAGCTATACGCCGTAACACATGGCGTGCTTGCACTCGCGTAGATGTCGCACGGTAGTGGGGATACGGCCTGCGCAGCCGTGGAGCCAGCGAGTAGCGATCCTGCTACGAGCGCGGCGGCGGCGATGGATGCTGCGACGATGGACCGTCGACGATGGTGCCCCCGAAAGGCGAGTAGAAGGCTGGATCTCAGTGACATTGTGGAACCCTTTCTGATAAGCGACGCTGCTTAGGGTGGGCACGTTTAATCGATTAACCCACCTGAGGGTAGTCCCGCGTAGACCGACCAGTCAACCCCGCAGTTTGCCCGTTTCAACTGCGGTGGCGACCCGGCGGGAGAACCGTCATGGCGGCGGGAGTAGCTACCCATCTGCCAGCCAGTTTCTCCCGCTGCGAGCTGCAGGTACTCCCGTCCTGGGGCAGCTGCGTTCGTCAACCACGTGCACGTAAGTGGCCGTTGTGAGCGAGGGTTGGAATCGCGGATCATGGGTCAGCGGCCCGAACGGAAGTTGCGCGACGATAGTCGAATGACCAACGACGGCTTCATGCCCATCCACGATCCCGAGCTCCTCGCCAGGGGTGAACGGGTTCTCGGCCCCGAGTTCAGGGCGATGAGCGAGCGAGTTCTCGCGGTCACCGAGTTGACCTCTCGTCTCAACGTCCTGCCGTTCGATGACGAGACGGGGAAGGTGGCACTGCTCGAACAGATCTTGGGCCGCCCCCTCCCAGCGAGAGTCACGATCTACCCGCCCTTCTACACGGACCACGGCCTCCGCCTGGACTTGGCCGAGCGTGTCTTCATCAACCAGGGGTGCACGTTCCTCGACTACGCCGGTATCCGGTTGGGCGAAGGTGCGATGGTCGGCCCGAAAGTCACGTTCATCACAATGGGCCACCCGGTGGACCCCGACGACCGGCGCCAGTTCCTCACCGGTGCGCCCATCGATGTGGCGGAGAATGTGTGGATCGGCGCCGGTGCGACGATCCTGCCTGGCGTCAGCATCGGTCGCGACGCCGTTATCGCGGCCGGAGCGATCGTCGCCGATGATGTTCCAGCGGCAAGCCTGGTTGTCGGGCCCAAGGGCACGGTGCGCCGACGTTGGTAGTACCGGGTTGCGATACACCAACTCGGGTGAGCTCGATGCCCGCAGAGTATCGCGTGGACAATATGCCGGGTGCTCGCCCTGAGTCTTTGCCTTGTACGGCAATCTGCCGTACACTTGACCTATGGCTTCCGCGACCAAATCCAACCGAATCGAGCTACGCCTCACCAACGAGCAGAAATCCGAGATCGAGCAGGCGGCGGCTCTCTCTGGTCGATCCGTCACCGACTTCTCCGTTTCCCTCCTGGTGCGAGAGGCTGGCGAGGTGATTCACGTCGAGCGGGATCTACGCATGTCGAAGGAATCATTGGATGCCTTCAACGAGATCCTCGACCGGCCGGCGAAGCCGGTGAGCGGCCTAGCTGACCTACTCAAGCGCCCCTCGGTATTCACCGATTGAGCGCGTTCCGCAGCCCCCGCGCGCTGTCGTCGACGGACAGCTACGCGAACTTCGACTGCGGCGAGCCGAGCCTCAACGAATGGCTCCGGACTCGCGCATTGAAGAACGAAGCAACTGGGGCATCCCGTACGTTCGTCTCTATCGAAGCTGACAGCAATGAGGTCGCCGGCTACTACTGCTTGTCGGCAAGCTCACTTCTGTTGGAGGATGCGCCAGGTGGCCTTCGGCGCAACATGCCCCATCCCATCCCCGTCATCCTGATCGGTCGCCTCGCCGTCGACGAGAGATATAAGGGTCAGGGCCTTGGTGCATCACTTCTTCAGCACGCCGTGCTCAAAGGAATCGAGGCATCCCGGATCGTGGGTGCTCGCGCCTTCGTCGTCGATGCTCTCGACGATGCCGCCGAAAGCTTCTACCGAAAGTTCGGGTTCACCCTCATGCCGCCGGCCAGCCAACGCGCAATGTACCTGCTGGTCAACGATGCCGAGGCAACCGTCACGACGCTTTCGATCTAGAACGGTGCGCGGCAGCACGTGCATTTGAGGCGGACATCCGAGGGTGAGGCACGAGACGGCCCAGGCTCGAGCAACGAGTGGCCAGGCTCAGTCGCACTTCCCTGCTCCGATGGACAGGATGACGTGCCTGGCCGACGCTTCTCCCCTGATCTGCACATCCAGCGGCACGCAGGCGGTTTCCCGTCCGACGAGGCTGAATCCTCCCACCCAGAAGACCAAACCGGTCTGGATCGCGGATGAACAGCTCGTATACGTGACCGAGGAGTAGCCGGCATCCGGTCCGGTCTCGATCACGATGCCCGCAAAGTCCCTGGCGGCGGAGCCGATCGACACGGTTGCACTTGCATCCGCGGGCAGTTCGACTCCGATCTTGTAGAACCGGATTTCACCCTGCTCCCCCGACTGACCCGGCGCGAAGCCCTCCGCCAGACCCGGATACAGCAAGGGCCCGACGGCCAGGTCGGCGGGGGTCACCGCCGCAGGCCCCGGCACCGGCCGCGAGGCTGCACAGTCGGCGGTCGCGTTTCCCCCGGGGACCACCGTCGCCCCGGCGCTGGGAGACCTCGTCCCGTCGGGTGGATAGTCGACACAGCCCGTCAGCGAAACCGCTGCCAGCGCGACGAGCACCGCGGCAATGAGCTTCACGCTCGATTCCCCATGACGGCGACAGTACTCGCTCGATCGGCCGGCTCAGCCGGCGACGGTACCGAACAGCAGACCGAGCAGGTAGGTGACGAGTGCGGCGCCGAACCCGATGCCGAGCTGGCGAAGTGCGCGCTTGAGCGGTGGACCGCCCGAGAGCACGCCCACGATCGCGCCCGTGCCGAGCAGCGCGAGTCCGACCAGCGCGGCGGCGACCAGGATCGCGGCCAGTCCCCCGAGTCCGAAAAGATACGGAATTATCGGCACGATAGCGCCAGAGGCGAAGAAGCAGAAACTCGAGAGGGCCGCTCCGAAGCCGGTGCCGATTGCCTCGTGCTCGTCGACCTCCTCCGTGATCGCGAGGCTGTTGTCACGCAGCACCTCATTCGCGTGCTGCGCGGCCTCGTCCTCCGACATCCCTCGCGCCCGATAGACGAGTGCGAGTTCGTTGGCGTCGACGTCGAGGTCTGGCAGCACCTTGTTACTCTGCCCGTTCGGAGCGGATGCCTCGAGCAGTTCGCGCTGCGACCGCACCGACACGTACTCCCCGGCTCCCATGGAGAGCGCTCCGGCGAGCAGCCCCGCCACGCCGGTAAGCAGCACGACGTGGGTTGCCACTCCGCTCGCGCTGATACCGATCACGAGCGCGAGGTTGCTGACCAGTCCATCGTTGGCGCCGAAGACGGCGGCTCTGAAGGTTCCGGAGAGCCGGTTGCGCCCACGCGTTGCGAGACCGCGGACGACCTCCTCATGGATCTGCTCATCCGCCGCCATCGCAGGGGTCGCATCCGCATCGGAGGCGTATGGCGAACGACCCTCCGCCCGCTGTGCGAGGGCGAGCACGAACACTGAGCCGAAGCGGCGTGCAAGAAAGCCCAGGAGACGGGTGCGGATGTCACCCCGGCGCGGCTTGCCGACCTGGTCTCCCAGCAAAATCTTCCAGTGGTCTTCGTGGCGGCCCTCCGCCTCGGCGAGCGCGAGCAGGATCTCTCGCTCCTCACCCGTTCGGCGCGCAGCCAGGTCGCGATAGACGGCGGCTTCCGCCCGCTCGTCTGCGAGGTATTGGCGCCAGCGGCGAAGGTCCCCCGCCTTCGGTTGGCGTTGGGTGGGTACGGTCATTGCGGGAGCCTTCCGGTCGTGAACCGGGCAAGGTTTTGCAGAGAGCGCGACCTCGACCAGATTCTTCTCTGACCGAAGGTCTCGTTCGCCGTCGCGGCCCGCGGGCCACATCGGTGGAGTACCGGGCCGGGCGTCGTGACCAGCCAGTATGTCGATACATCCGCACGCCTGCCGCAATCGATCAGGCAGGCGAGGGAACTACTCCCCTTCGTGTCTCCCAGAGTAGCGGACGGGAGTCGATTCAGGCGGTGACGATATCCAGCCCCGCCGCCGCAAGGAGCTCCAGCTGTGCGGGATCGGCTTCAGATCCGGTGATGAGCGTGTCGATGCCGTCGATGGGCGCGACCCGGCTGAGTTGGGCCACCCCCAGCTTCGAGCTGTCCGCGACCACGATGCGGCGCGCGGCGGTCGCGAGCATGCGGCGCTTCATGTCGGCTTCCGGCAGGTTCACGTTGGTGATGCCGGCGATCGCATCGACCCCGCTGCATCCGATGAAAGCCAGATCGCCACGCACCCTGTCGAGCACAACGGCGGCGAGCGGGTCGACGAGCGAATGCTGCAGCGGGCGCAGGGTTCCGCCGGTGACGATCACTGTGAAGCGCGGAATCACCGGCTCTAGGGCGATTGCGATGTTGAGCGCATTGGTGATGATCACCAGGTTGTGGAGGTCGTCACGGTCGAGGAGAGCCATCGCGATGGCCGTGGTCGTGGTGCCGACGTCGAGGACGATCGCCTGGTCGGATTCGACGAGTGCGGCTGCGGCTCGTCCGATGCGGGCTTTCTCGTCGCTCGCTGCGAGCACGGACTGCTCGAAAGGCCGCTCGAGGCCGGGTGGTCGGCTGCCGACGACGGCGCCCCCGTGCACGCGCTGGACCGCGCGAACTTCGGCTAGCGCATCGAGATCGGCACGGATTGTGACCTCCGAGATCCCGAACCGGCGGCTCAAATGGGTGACCCTGGCGAAGCCCTGCTCGTCGATGATCGAGAGAATTTGCTCACGCCGCGCCGCGGCTGGAGGGGACGGCTCGAGGGTGACCATGGTCTGATCTTCGATTACTTGTGTTTTCTTGTCAATGCACGGTAACGTTTCTTGCGTTTTCGAAACCGCGCCGCAAGGGACCTCCATGACTCCGATCGTCAAACGCGAGCACCGTCTGGCCGACGGTCGCGAACTCATCTACTTCGACGATGCGGACTCGAAACTGCCGCCAGAACGCAAGCCGGACGCGCGCGCGCTCGATCCACGGCCTGCCACCGCGACCATGCGCCAGGATCCGCTCACCGGCGAGTGGATATCCATCGCGGCCTCCCGCCAGAACCGTGTCTTCCTCCCGCCGGCCGACCAGGATCCGCTCGCCCCGGCGACGGCCGACAATCCCTCGGAGATTCCGGATGCGTACGACGTGGCCGTGTTCGAGAACCGCTCGCCCTCCTTCGGACCGGAAATCGGAGAGGCCTTCGACCCGGCCGAACTGACCACGATCGGACTCGGACGCACCCTGCCGTCCATCGGTCGTTGCGAGGTCGTGTCGTTCAGCCCCGAACATGAGGGCGCCTTCGGCAGCATCAGCCGCTCGCGTGCCCGCACCGTGATCGAGGCCTGGGCCGATCGCACGGCGGTGCTCTCCGCGCTGCCGGGCATCCAGCAGGTCTTTCCCTTCGAGAACCGCGGCGAAGCGATCGGCGTCACGCTGCGGCATCCGCACGGCCAGATCTACTCCTATCCATATGTCACCCCCCGCACGACCCGCCTACTCGAATCGATCGAGCGATTCGGCGCAGACCTGTTCGAGCGCATCCTCGAATTCGAGGGGACGTCCGAGCGGGTCGTGCTGCGCGGGGAGCACTGGACCGCCTTCGTGCCTTTCGCCGCCCGCTGGCCGATCGAGGTGCACATGCTCCCACACCGGCACATCCCGGATTTCGCTGCGACGAACGATGAGGAGCGGGATGAGCTCGCCGGCCTGTACCTGAGGCTCCTGCGGGCGATCGACGCGCTCTACGAAACCCCCACCCCTTACATCGCTGCGTGGCACCAGGCACCCGTGCGCGTCGGGCGGCGTGACATCCGTCTCATGCTGCAGGTAACATCGCCACGTCGCGCCGAGAACAAACTCAAGTATCTCGCCGGTTCAGAAGCGGCCATGGGCGCGTGGATCGGTGACGTGACCCCGGAACAATCGGCCGCCTTCATTCGAGACGCGCTGAGTCGAACAGAGGAACCACTGGCATGAGCGACATTCGGGATGAAGTACGCGCTGGGTTCAACACCCTCTACGGTTACGAACCGGCCGGAATGTGGTCTGCGCCCGGTCGCGTGAACCTGATCGGCGAGCACACCGACTACAACAAGGGCTTCGTACTGCCCTTCGCAATCAACCGACGCACGGTCATTGCCCTCGGCCTTCGTGAGGATCGCGTGGCACGGGTCGCGAGTTCCTTCGCCGACGAGGTCGTCGAGATCGATCTCGCCGAGCTCTCGCCAGAACACCTGCACGGCTGGGCCGCATATCCGCTCGGCGTCGCCTGGGCCCTCGGCGAGCGCGGTGCCGACCTGGCGGCGGTGCCCGGCTTCGACATCTTCATCGAATCGGATGTGCCCGTCGGCGCGGGACTGTCCTCATCCGCAGCGATCGAGAGTGCGGTCGCGATCGCGCTCAACGATGTCTGGTGCCTCCGCCTCGACCGGCCGACCCTGGCCAGCATCGGCCAGCTCGCCGAGAATGAGGCGGTCGGCGCGCCGACCGGGATCATGGACCAGTCGGCATCGCTGCTCGGACAGAAGGATTCGGCCGTCTTCCTCGACTGCAGGAGCCTCGATTCCGAGATCATCGACCTCGGCTTCGACGCGGCAGGCCTCGTGCTGCTCATCATGGATACCGGGGTGAGCCACTCGCACGCGACCGGCGGCTATGCGGAGCGACGGGCATCCTGCGAACTGGGCGCGCGGATGCTTGGGGTCGAGTCGCTGCGAGACGTGACCGTCGACGACCTCCCCCGGGCACGCGAGACACTCGACGACGTGACCTTCCGCCGGGTGCGCCATGTCGTCACCGAAAACCAGCGCGTACTCGATACGGTACGCACACTCCGGGAATCGGGGCCGACCGCCATCGGCGATCTGCTCGATGCCTCGCATCTCTCGATGCGCAACGACTTCGAGATCTCGATCGCTGAACTCGACCTGGCGGTCGAAACCGCACAGGCGAATGGCGCGATCGGCGCCAGGATGACCGGCGGCGGTTTCGGCGGGGCCGCGATCGCCCTCATCCACAGGGATGATCTTTCACGGTTACAGGTTGCTATCGATGGCGCCTTCGCGGAACATGGGTTTGGCCAGCCTGATACTTTCGTGGTGGTCCCCGCCCAGGGAGCATCGCGGGAAAGCTGATCCGAGGAGAGAATACGTGAGAGCGTCGCCGGCCAGGATCTCTATTGCTGTGACTGGAACACTGCTCGTAGCACTCCTCCTGGCCGGATGCGGATCGACGCCTTCAGCGCCGAAGGCCAGCGGCAGCGCCACCCCGTCCCCTTCGACGTCACCCTCGGCGAGTGCGGGACCTGCGGGGCCCAGCGATGTGCTGTTCACCATCTCGGCCAACGTTCGAGCCAAGGACGGCAGCACCATCGCCATCAAGATGACCGCGCACAAGCCGCTGCCATACAGCAACAGTGATGCCGCAGACCTCCAAAAGGAATTCCTCGACACCTGCGGTGCCGCCGTCCACGGCCAGCCAGTAACGGCCGACACACTCGCCGCGAATGGCAGCATCCTCATGTCGATCGACCTGGCGAGCAGTGTCAAGGGCAAACCTTTCGTCTATCCGCTCGACGCCTCCCTGGGAACGACCAGCTTTTACGGGCAGTCGGCCACGGGCTCAGGGATCAAACCAACGGATCCCGCTGCTCCCTGCGACAACACCTACTCAT
>JAODMW010000064.1 GCA_025464815.1 Microbacteriaceae bacterium
TTGAGGTTTGACGGCACATACGCGGTTCCTTTGGGCAATAGACCCGTGCCCGTTGAAGCGGCTGTCTGGTTCGAGCTGAACGCCGTGTTGGTGGTCAGCACGAGCGAGCCGGCGCTCAGGACGAGCACGGCAACGGATGCGACGACAGCAGTCACGATGGAACGGCGCGGCCGCGCATCTGCCCAGAACTCGGCCTTGCGTGCCGGGTTCTCGACGGTCACGTAGAGGAAGTGCGCGATGGGGATCGCGGCGCCGGCCAGCGCCAGCTTGATCCCGGGCATCAGCGGCTCGTTCAACCCGACCGCGGCCTGCGCAAGCTCCAGCATCGGCCAGTGCACCAGATAGAGCGAGTACGAGATCATGCCGAACCACTGCATCGGCGGGAGGCTCAGCACCCTGGCCGGACTCCACGCGTGCTGGGCGGTGCAGCCGACGATAAGTGCCGCCGCGGCGGCGACGGGCAGCAAGGCGTTCACACCCGGAAAGACGGTGGCATCGTTGTAGACGGCGGCGAGCACGAGCAGCCCGGCCAGGCCGACCCAGCCGAGCAGCGCGACGGATGCGCCCCTCAGCCAGCGCGCTCTTTTGGTGAGCGCGAAGGCGAGAAGGCCGCCCACCCCCAGCTCCCATCCCCGAGAGGGCAGCGAGAAGAACGCCCACGGCTGCGACTGCCCCAGCAGCCACACGCTGAACGCGAAGGAGGCGACCACGAGCACTGCCATCAGCACGAACAGGCCTCGCCGTGACCGACGCACGAGTAGGTAGCCGAGCGCGAGGATCGCCGGCCAGAACAGGTAGAACTGTTCCTCGATGCCGAGCGACCAGTAGTGCTGGAACATGGAAGGCGTTGCGGTGGCGAGGTAGTTGGTGCCCTGCGCCGCGAACCAGTAGTTCGGAACGTAGAGCGCGGTTGCCAGGGCGTCGCGCAGCACGGCCTCGCGCTGCAGCGGGGGCACCCAGGCGATCGCCCCGAGCACGGTCACCGCGAGCACCACCATCGAAGCCGGCAGGATGCGCCGCACCCGACGCGCATAGAAGTCGACGAAATCGATCTTCGACTTGCGCTCGAGTTGGCTGAGCAGGTGTCCGGTGATCAGGAATCCGGAGACGACGAAGAACACGTCGACCCCGATGTAGCCACCTGGAACGAACGCGACACCGGCGTGGTACACCAGCACCAGTAGCACCGCGATAGCACGCAATCCCTGAATATCCGGTCGGAACCTGCGGCTGGTACTCGTGCTCAATGCTTCTCCCAAAACATAGCTCGGCCCCAGAGAGGCTCTGCGGTGAGGTGTGCTACTGGGTAAGCGGGCAACGTTCGAGTAATAACACCCTTCCACACGAATGACCCCTGTTCGGGGGATATTACCTTTGTTTAACCCGGTGTTAACACGCATGTCCCCCGGAACGGGGACCGGGACTACCGGACCGGAGGAGTTTCCGTCGGAACCTGACGACCGTCGATGACGGAACGGCAGTAAGCAGCTACCGTGAAGCGACTACCGACGATGGCCGAGTGCGAAGCCCCGGGCAGTCGCGCCCGGCCAAGAAATCGCTTGACAGCATGCGCTCGCGTACATAGCATTTCTGAAACGATTCATTTCTCTCCTGCCGTCGCCGTCAGAGTTGCGGGTGCGGCAGCTTCGTGCACCTCTTGACTCAGCTTCTAGACCACGATCTAGCAATTGGAGACCTTTGATGAGCAGCATTAGCCGTTTCACCCCCACCAGGCGGTCATTTCTCAAGGGGGCTGGTTTGGTTGCTGCCGCAAGCGCCCTGACTCCACAGCCCGGCCAGGCCGCCGCGGCCATGGAAGCCGCGACGTACCGCCTGAAGAACGGCTTCATCAGCCTCTCGGGCGCATACGGGAAGCTCACCGAGCTGGCGTTCGATCCGGCCGGAACCGGACATTACCAACCCACTGCATTCAGCTCCGTGCTTCTCGGCGCAACGGACTACTTCGATTCGGGATACAACGAGGGCGTCACGTGGACGGCAACGGCGACGAAGCTGAGTTTGGCCGGAATCCAGATTCCCCGGCCGGCCAACCTGAGGCAAGAGCAACTCAACGCGCCCATACAGCTCAGTTCCGGCCAGAGCCTTGGCCAGGCATTCACCGCGAAGGTAGCCGGTTTTTCACGGGTCGGCGGCCAATTTCCGACCTGGAGCAGCTCGACCACGTCCCTGAAGCTGACGCTGTATTCGGGAACGCCCGCCACTGGGCTTACCGAGATCGGCAACACCGTGCTGGACCCGGTCAAGGACAATGGATGGGGCTATGTCGATGTGCCGCCGCAACCGGCCGGTGTGTACTACCTGGAGGCTTCCGATGGTGCGGGAACTCCGGGCTGGTGGGGTTTTAGCGGCACCACGACGGTCGACGTGGGCGGTGCGGCATACGCCAATCGCCAGTCGCTGACGGGACGCAGCATGACAATCGATGTCGTCGGCTTCACCGTCGATGGCGTCGCATCGTTGGCACTGGAACTCAACGGACCAAAACTGAGCGCCTCCTACGAAATGCACTGGCAGGGCGACCCGCGACCAGACTTCGGCATGACGTTGAACACCTCGTGGGTCAAAGACGGGTACTCAGTCGACTACGCGGATGGTGTGCTGTTCAGCCGCTTCGTCGGGGACGCCGGCGACTACGTCCCGTCTCAGCAGTTGAAGCGGCGCACATCCTGGACGAATACGGTATCGGGAACGAAATGGGTGGCGGCGACCGGCACTGGCCCGTACGACCTTCGGATCACGGCGGCGCAGCCGATCCTCAACGGCACCATGACGAGCGATTCCTTGTCCCTGTCGCTGAACACCGGCGACACCGTCGCGGCACCGATCATCTCGCGGTCGATCGACATCGATGTCCAGCCGCATACGGATGCGTTGCCAGAGATCTTCCCTGTCTTCCTGGCATCCGACCAGGTCAGGGCGTCGCAGCTCTCGTCGTTCTACTGGGAGCGGGCGTTGAGCTTCCGCTTCAGCGGGCACGCGGCGGACTGGGCCGACTGGAATGGGCGCACCCTGGACTGGACGGGGACCGCTGGTCGGGAAGCCCAGGCGGCGAGCTTGCTCAATACAAAGCTGGACGATGACGGGTACGTCTGGTCATGGCCAGATTCACAGGGCTGGCCGTTTCCCGACCCGAAGCTCTACGACGCGAGGCACTTCACCTCGAACGCGATGTACGTACTCGGCGCGTGGCGTTACTACTCATGGACCGGCGACTCCGCCTTTCTCACCACCATGCTGCCGCGACTCAGAAAAGCGATGAGCTTCTACCTGGACTCTCTTGGTGGCAGCAGCGGGATCGTCACGATTGCGTCGCCGGACCACAGCGGGCGAGACGGCGCGGTGAGTTCGAACTACTGGGACATCACCTCCTTTGGCCACCTCGACGCGTTCCTCAACGCATATTTTTACGGTGCTCTCGAGGCCATGGCTCAGCTCGAGGAACACGTACGGAACATGCAGCGGGCGAAACAGCTGAGGGCATTGCGTCCAACGGTTCTGAAACGTTACAACCAGCTTTTTTGGAATGACACAGACGGCAGGTACATCCAAACCATCGACTCGGATGGCGTGCGTCACGACTACGGCTCGACCTACGTCAATCTCGAAGCGGCATCCTTTGGGTTGCCTTCTGATGCTCAGGCCAAACGAATTTTCGACTGGCTCGACCACGGCCATACGGAACTTCAGAATTCGGTGGTGATGCTCGAGGGCGGCGGCCTCGCGCCGAAGATCCAATCAGGGCACACGATGGGAATGAGTTTCACGGCCAATGCGGCCATCGTGAGTGTGGGGGCGCGGTTCGCGACCTATGGTGAGCGTGGCGCCGCGTTCACGATGGCGCTGTATCAGGGCCAGCCAGGCAGCGTGGCATCGGTCAAGATCGCGGAACAGCAGTACAGCGACTGGGGCGATGGAGGGGTGGCACACATCGACGTGCCGAAACAAGCGCCAGGTGTGTACTACCTGGAGGTCTCAAACGTCACAGGTACCCTCGCCTGGTGGTCGTCGATGACCGCGGCCGGTGGCGCGCTGGCATACTCCGATGGGGTTCCCGCGGCAGACGCCAGGTCGCGGTTCGTCGTGGCACTCGGTGCGTACTTCGAGGGACCGGCAGACATTTACTCGAAGTGGGTATATGCCCCACGGGCAACCACGCGCCGAAACAACTACTGGTTCTTCCTGGAGAACCTCACGATTCCGTGGGGAAACCAGGTGCAGGACGGCGGGGCGATCCTCTACACCTCCGGCTTCGACGTGATGGCTCGCGCTCGTTACCAGGGCGCCGACGATGCATGGTCACGAATGACCGCCATCCTCGATCGGTGGAAGGATCCCGACCACCTGTGTGGCGGCACACCCCTCTTCCGCGGCGAGAGCACGGTTGATAGCGGCACGAGTAGTACGTCGGTCGGAACCGATATTCCGTTCCCCGAGAGCGGGCTCGCGCCGGCCAGCTTTCTCTACGCCTTCATCGGAGTTGAAGCCGAGCCGGATGCGCTCGTGATCACCCCCAAGCTGCCGTCCGCACTCAGCCATGTCGGTGTCCAGAACATCTACTGGCACGGGCAAAAATTTGAACTGGTTGTGACTCGCGACAGGATCAACATATCGGGAAGCGGCAATTCGGTGTCACGACCGTACACGCCCGGAAAGTCGGTGCGCTTGAATTCCAACCAGATCTTGCACGGATAGTCGGTACAGGGGCGCGGCACCGAATTGAATCTCCTCCCGGCGTTGCGGCCGGGAGGAGATTCAGCTGCGGAGCTAAATTGCCAGTGCGCCCAAAGTGCCTCGGGCACGCTTCATCGACGAACCGAGCCCCCAGTCGCCGGACAGCCGATCCAGCTCGGCTGTCCGTTCGTCGGTGCACACACGGATGCGGGCGTCGAACTCTGGCAGCTCGAGATCGCGCACGACTTTCACGACCGCCGGGGCCACCGCCAGATAGTCGCCGGCTGCGAGAATCTTGCTGCGCACGGGCGACGCCATCCCGGATGCCGGGTCCGCAGCAGCTGCGATGATCCCGTCGATATTGCCGTAGGTATGCAAGAGCATAACCGCTGTCTTTTCACCCACGCCAGCCACCCCGGGCAGACCATCCGAGGCGTCTCCGCGCAGCGCCGCAAAGTCCGCGTACTGCGGAGGGGCGACGCCGTACTTGGCCTCGAGCGCCGCATCCGTCAAGGTCTCAAGCCGTGACATGCCGCGACCGGTATAGATCACCCGCACTTCGCGGGAATCGTCAATCACCTGGAAGAGATCGCGGTCGCCGGTGACGACATCAACGGACATCGGAGAATGCGATGCGAGCGTGCCGATCACATCATCCGCCTCGTAGTCGGCGGCGCCGACCACCGGCACCCCGAGTGCGCCGAGCACCTCGCGGATGACCGCGACCTGCGGGGCGAGCAAGTCGGGAACATCCTCGATCGAAGAACTCGCATCCGTCGCCTCGGCGACACGGTGGGTCTTGTAGGTCGGGATGAGATCCACGCGCCACTGAGGTCGCCAATTGTCGTCCCAGCACGCCACGATCTCCGTCGGCTGAAACTCGGAGACGAGCCGCGCGATCATGTCAAGGAGCCCGCGCACCGCGTTCACGGGCGTCCCGTTCGGCGCGTGCACTGTATCGGGCACACCGTAGAACGCGCGGAAATACAGTGCAGCGGTGTCGAGAAGCATCCGATGCTCTCGCTGCTCGGTTGACACGGTCGTCGCGAGCGAAATCAGGCGCCGATGGACTGCAACACGTGATAAACCACGTACACCGGCCAGACGATGGCCTGGAGCAGGCCAAGCACGACGCCCCAGAATGATCCGTCTGACACGGAGATGAAGTAGATGGCGGCTCCGACGTAGGCCAGCAGGAAGATAAAACCCCACGGTCCGTCTCGTACTACGCGCGATCCGCCGTTCATTGCCATCCGATCCATCGCCTCCATCGGCCGTGCTGACACCTTGAAAAAGAGGTTAGCCGTCGAACGCGCCGAGCAACACCCGGTCGTCGCCTACGCCGACTCGTACGGATCAGATGTAGGTCTGGCCCCACCCTGTCGGGCGCCCAGCAGGACTCACGGGAGCGAGCGGTCCCCCGCGCAACGACCCGAACGACAAGAGGCCCAGGTCTCACGACCGGGGCCTCTCACTAGAACGAGTCGAGGATCAGGCCTCGCTCATCGCCGTCTTCTCCGCCTGGCCCTTGGCCGCGTAGTAAGCGGCACGCGCCGCGATACGGCGGGTCTGCTCGGCCTGGCCGGCGTCGAGGATGTCCTGTGGCACCTCCACGTCGGGCACGCGGTTCACACCGTTGTACTTCTCGATGTAGGCGTCGAGCTCTGGGCCGGACTCCCACGAGGTGATGAGGCTGTAGCGTGCCTCGCTCCCGTAATGAGCGGTCGCGTGCCAGAGTCGCTGAGTGTCGACGATCAGCTGGGCGCCCGTCGGGAGGGCGATGCGGTACTCAACGCTCGGGTCGGTGCGGTTGTCGCGCAGCACGAAGTAGCTGTCCTTGTCGTCGGTGAGGTTGAAGAAGCCTCGCACGACCCAGCCGGTGCCATCCGGGTTGAGGCGGTTGTTGTCGTCCTGGTGCAGGTTGTACAGGGCGTCCGCATAGGTGTTGGGCTGCAGCTCGATGACGCGGCAGCGGCCGACGTTCGCGCCCGGCTCCTGCGCGCGGCGCACGAGGTTCGGGGCCTTCTCGACCTGCGACGGAATCCACACCCCGTCCTTATCGGTGCGCGGCGGCTTGTGGTTCCAGAAGCCGTTGACCTCGATCTCGCCCTTCGCACTGGCGAGCGGCGCGAACTGGGTTTCGCCCGACGA
>JAODMW010000085.1 GCA_025464815.1 Microbacteriaceae bacterium
TGCACACACCGAGGAGAGATTGATGAAGATCACCGAGATAGAGATACGGGCTTGCCATCTGGAAGTGACGGATGACGCGGTCGACGAGGCGAACCTTCGAGGAGGTGCGGCACCCGACGTCGTCGTGCTGTCGATGAAGACCGACGAGGGGATCACCGGCGTCTCGTTCGGTTCAGGGGGCCTCGACTCGCGGATCACCGCACGAGCCTTCGCCCAGGTCAGGCCGTTCTTCCTCGGTCGCAATCCGCTTGCCCGGGAGAAGAACGCCCTCGAATTCCTTTGGTTCGACCGGCGCTGGAACCACTCGCCCATCTATGCTTTCGGACCATTTGACGTCGCCACGTGGGACATCGCCGGCAAACGGGCAGACCTGCCGATCCACGAGCTGATCGGCACGGCCGCCGATCGCCGGGCCGTCTACGTGAGCTCGATGTTCCTCAGCACTCCAGACGAGTACGCGGCCCAGGCGCGCGAGGTTCTGGCGCGCGGTTTCCGCGGCTACAAGGTGCATCCCCCCGGGCCAGGTGCCCTCGACATGGAGGTCTACGCTGCGGTGCGCGACGCGGTCGGCCCCGACTTCCCCCTCATGGCGGATCCGGTCGCGACGCACACCTTCGAGGAGGCACTGCGCATCGGCCGGTTTCTCGAGTCCCTCGGCTACCTGTGGTTCGAGGAGCCTGTCTACGACTACGACTTCGAGTCGCTCAAGAAGCTCACACGTCAGCTGGACATTCCGATCGCCGGCACTGAAACGATTGCCGGCGGGAGCCACCTCACTGCGCAATTCATCTCGAGCGGAGCGGTCGACATCGTGCGCACCGACGCCTCCTGGCGTGGCGGTATC
This sequence comes from Microbacteriaceae bacterium, assembly GCA_025464815.1. Lineage (GTDB taxonomy): Bacteria > Actinomycetota > Actinomycetes > Actinomycetales > Microbacteriaceae > Lacisediminihabitans. Next base: position 845 of record JAODMW010000085.1, read on the forward strand.
ACCTCGTCCCTCAAGACCGCCCACCTCGCGGAGGCGTTCGGCATGTCGTGCGAGCTGCACACCGCGATCTATCACCCGCTCGAACTCGCGAATCTTCACACCGCACTCGCGATCTCGAACACGGGATGGTTCGAACTGCTCTACCCGATCGAGGACTACGACTTCGGCCTGGCCGAACCACTCGACATCAGGGACGGCTACGCATACGCCCCCACCGGCCCCGGCCTCGGTGCGGTCTACGACTGGGACGCGATCGAGAACGCGACGGTGGAGCTGCTGTAATCGCGTCCGACGCCCTTGGGGCAGTGGGGGCGGCGCAGCCTGGTGCTCGAATGCGGCCCCACCTGCACCCCGACCCCCTGCTCACCGAACCGGGTATCGGCTCTCCCCGACCCCTGATCCGGGCCGAACACATCGCAACGGGTGCGGCTCTTCCCGCGCAGCGACCGTTCTGATGGAGCCGAAAGCGGTGTCCTGAGACGAGCCAGAACAGCGCGTGGGTGTGCGGAGTCCGCCTCGCGGCCCACATCGAGTGCGGTGGGCGCGCATTCCTCGTCGTGCGGGTAGCGCTGCTCGCGCTACCTGGCGTTTGTCTGCCGATCACGGAGGTCGAGAAGACGCGCCAGAGCGGAGCAGCGTAACCAGCCATTCATCGAGTGTTTGGTTGCCCCCCTCTTGGGGGCCGTGTCAGTGTCTTTTTGGGCCCCCCGAATAGGGGTGGTACCACCGTTCCGAGCGCTCGAGCAACGTCGTCGCGGGTCGGTGTTCAGCAACGCGAAACTCCTGAAAGGTATGTCAATGCCCAACAATTCACCTCGGCGCAGGCTGTCCAGCCTGCGCCGTCTTTCTTCGCTGGCCAATAGGCACCGCATCCTCGCGGTCACCGCCGCGGGCTGCACCCTTGCCCTGCTGGGCGGTGGCATCGCCACCGCGTCGACGCTCGCGTTCGGCGACCAGCAGGTCGGAACCCAGTACAGCGGCGGGGAACAAATCGCATCAAACCAGATGATCCAGCCCATCGGCGACCGCCTGATGACGCCATTCGGCAAGCTCATGGGATCGGTTGTCAGCCCCAACGGCCGCTACCTCGTCGGAACCAGCACCGACCGCTCGGTCGACCTGCAGGTCTTTGACCTCGGCACGTACAAGCCGGTCGCGGCAGCGGGCACCCTCGCGGCCGCGTCGTTCGCGACCGCGGCGACCAACGCCGGCTACGGGAACATGGCCTACCTCAAGATCTCCGACGGCACCGTCGGCCAGGAGGGCCCGATCTTCTCTCCCGACGGAAAGTTCCTCTTCGCCCCGGTCGCCACCGGCATCGTCAGGTACCCGTTCAACGCCGATGGCTCGCTCGGAGCCGGCACCACGATCAGCATCCCGACCGTGGGTGGCCTCAAGGCGCTGACCGCCGGCATGGCCTTCTCCGCCGACGGCTCGACCCTCTACGCCGCCGTCAACGGCCAGAACACGGTGGTCGCGATCGACCCGGCCGTGGGCACGATCAAGCAGACCTTCGCCGTCGGCATCGCTCCGCGCCAGCTGAAGTTCGTCGGCAACACGCTCTACGTCTCGAACGAGGGCGGCCGCCAGGCCGTCGCGGGTGACACGACAATGGGGTCCTACGGCACGCAGGTGCCCGCCGACACTACGTTGGGCACCTCCACGACGGGCACGGTCAGCGTCATCGACACCGCGAACCCATCGACGCCGGTCTCGGCGATCCCTGTCCAGCTCCACCCGACGGCGATGTACCTCGACGGCACCACCCTGTACGTCGCCAACACGAACAGCGACACCGTCTCGGTCATCGACACGAAGACCGGCGCGGTCGATCAGACCATCGCGACCCAGCCGTGGGCCTCGTCGACGACCGGCTACCAGCCGACCGCGGTCACCATGCAGGGCGACCACCTGCTTGTTTCCCTCGCCAGCGCCAATGCCATCGCGGTGTATGCGGTCGACAAGAAGGACCCGCGCGATCCGGCCAGCTACATCGGCCTCCTGCCGACAGACTACTTCCCGGAGAATGTCAGCACGGTGAACGGCCAGATCGTGGTTACCAACACACGCGGAATCGATGCACGCGGTCAGGCGCTGACCTTCAACAAGGGGCAGGGCACCACTGCAGCGACAGGTCACGGCACCCACGCGAC
>JAODMW010000105.1 GCA_025464815.1 Microbacteriaceae bacterium
GACAGAGACCCTGAGGAAACTGCCGAATGGCAGGAATCCCTCGATGAATTGGTGGCCGCACAGGGCCACGAGCGCGCCCGCGAGATCATGTTGAGCCTGCTCAAGAGGTCCAAGGAACTGCACCTCGGTGTACCCATGGTCCCGACGACGGACTACCTCAACACGATCGCCCCCGAGAACGAGCCGGACTTCCCCGGCGACGAAGATCTCGAGCGCCGCTATCGTGCCTGGCTCCGCTGGAATGCCGCGCTCACAGTGCATCGAGCACAGCGTCCCGGCATAGCAGTAGGCGGTCACATCTCCACCTACGCCGGCTCCGCCACCCTGTACGAGGTCGGCAGCAACCACTTCTTCCGCGGCCAGGACCACCCGGGCGGTGGCGACCAGATCTTCTACCAGGGCCATGCCTCCCCCGGCATGTACGCCCGCGCGTTCCTCGAGGGGCGTCTGAGCGCCGACCAGCTCGACGGATTCCGCCAGGAGAAGTCGCATGGCCCAGGCGGGCTCTCGTCCTACCCGCACCCCCGGCTCATGCCGAACTTCTGGCAGTTCCCGACCGTCTCGATGGGTCTCGGTCCGATCAACGCGATCTACCAGGCCCAGTCGAACAAGTACCTCACCAACCGCGGGATCAAGGATGCCTCGGACCAGCAGGTCTGGGCCTTCCTCGGCGACGGTGAAATGGATGAGGTCGAGAGCCGCGGAGCCCTCCAGCTCGCCGCCAACGACGGCCTCGACAACCTCAACTTCGTCATCAACTGCAACCTGCAGCGCCTCGACGGGCCGGTGCGTGGAAACGGCAAGATCATCCAGGAGCTCGAGAGCTTCTTCCGCGGTGCCGGATGGAACGTCATCAAGGTCATCTGGGGTCGCGAGTGGGACGAACTTCTCGCCCGCGACCATGAGGGCGCATTGCGCGACCTCATGAACCGTACACCGGATGGGGACTACCAGACCTACAAGGCCGAGAGCGGCGCCTACGTGCGCGAGAACTTCTTCGGGCGCGACCCGCGCACCCTCGAGATGGTCAAGGACTACACCGACGACCAGCTGTGGGGCCTCAAGCGCGGCGGGCACGACTATCGCAAGGTGTACGCGGCGTTCAAGGCGGCATCCGAGCACAAGGGCCAGCCGACGGTCATCCTCACGAAGACGGTCAAGGGTTACGGACTCGGTCCGTCGTTCGAAGGCCGCAACGCGACTCACCAGATGAAGAAGCTCACGCTCGACAATCTCAAGCAGTTCCGCGACGTGATGAACATCCCGATCACGGATGCCGTGCTCGAGGAGAACCCGTACCTCCCGCCGTATTACCACCCGGGTGAGAACGACGAGGCGATCCAGTACATGCACGAGCGCCGGCGTGCGCTCGGCGGTTACCTGCCGGAGCGCCGTTCGAAATACACGCAGGTGAACGTGCCGGATGACGCATCCTACGCAATCGCCAAGAAGGGCTCCGGCAAGCAGGAGATAGCCAGCACCATGGCCTTCGCCCGTCTTCTCAAAGACCTGCTGAAGTCCCCGGGGTTCGGCCACCGCATCGTGCCGATCATCCCGGATGAAGCGCGCACTTTCGGTATGGATGCCTACTTCCCGACTGCCAAGATCTACAACCCCAACGGCCAGCAGTACACCTCGGTGGACCGCGAACAGCTCCTCGCCTATAAGGAGAGCCCTCAGGGCCAGATCCTGCACGTCGGCATCAACGAGGCCGGCGGCTTCGCGGCCTTCACGGCGGCGGGCACCTCGTACGCCACGCACGGCGAACCGCTGATCCCGGTCTACGTCTTCTACTCGATGTTCGGTTTCCAGCGCACGGGCGACGCCATGTGGGCCGCGGGCGACCAGATGGCACGCGGCTTCATCGTCGGTGCGACAGCGGGTCGGACCACGCTCACCGGAGAGGGCCTCCAGCACGCCGACGGGCACTCGATCCTGCTCGCGTCGACCAACCCTGCTGTCGTGTCCTACGACGCGGCCTACGGTTACGAACTGGGCCGCATCGTGCAGGACGGTCTCGACCGCATGTACGGCGGCACGCATCCGAATCCCAACGTCATGTACTACCTCACGGTGTACAACGAGCCGATCGTTCAGCCCGCTGAACCGGAGAATCTCGATGTCGACGGGGTGCTCAGGGGAATCTACCTGCTGAAGAAATCCGAGACCTTCGGGCCGAAGGCGCAGCTTCTGGCGTCCGGTGTCGCGGTGCCGTGGGCCCTCGAGGCGCAACAGCTGCTCGCCGACGACTGGAATGTCTCTGCGGATGTCTGGTCCGTCACTTCCTGGACCGAACTCCGCCGCGACGGCCTGGCCGCCGAGGAACACGACTTCCTCAACCCGAACGACGAGAAGCGCGTGCCATACGTCACGCAGAAGCTCGCGGGAGCCGAGGGACCGTTCGTCGCGGTCACCGACTTCATGCATGCGGTGCCGGACCAGATCCGCCAGTTCGTCCCCGGAGAGTTTGCAACGCTCGGTGCCGACGACTTCGGCTTCTCCGACACCCGCGCCGCAGCCCGCCGATTCTTCAAGATCGACGGACCCTCGCTCGTCGTGCGCACTCTCGAGTCCCTGGCCGCTCGCGGTCAGGTCGACCAGGGTGTTCCCCAGCAGGCGATCGACCGCTACAGGCTGCACGACGTCAACGCGGGCACGACCGGCTCGGCCGGTGGCGAGAGCTAGGCTCTCCGACTCGACGACTGATGGCACCGGTGGCGAAGACTAAGGAGCAGACGCTCGCCTGGCTGAGGGCGATCTCCGGCGAGCTCGCGACCGCGACCCTCAAACGGCTCGACGACACGCTGCCCTGGTATGGCGAAATGCCTCCGGGTCGGCGGTCGGCCGTCGGTCTCGTCGCCCAGGCGGGCATCACCTCGTTCATCCACTGGTACGACGACCCGAAGTCAACCCCCTGGATCGCGGCGGATGTCTTCGGCACCGCGCCGCGCGAGCTCCTGCGGTCGGTGAGCCTCACCCAGACCCTCCAGCTCATCAAGGTGACCGTCGAGGTGGTCGAGGAACGCGTCAAGGGATCCGACGAGTCCGTACGAGAGGCGATCCTGCTCTATTCGCGCGAGATCGCCTTCGGCGCGGCCGATGTCTACGCTCGCGCCGCAGAGGCCCGCGGGTTGTGGGACGCACGTCTCGAGGCCCTCGTTGTCGATTCGATCCTCAGCGGGGAGTACGACGACGAACTGCCGAGCAGGATCGCGGCGCTCGGCTGGCACGGGCACGGCGAAGTGTCTGTGCTCGTCGGCACCGCGCCGAAGATGCTCGACGTGGACATGCTGCGACGCACCGCGCGACACCTGAACGCGGATGTGCTGATCGGCGTGCAGGGAAGCCGCCTCGTCCTCGTGATCGGTCGCGCACATCCGACTCCGGCGGATGACGAACCGGCGGGCGCCGTCCTTATACCGTTCCTCGACATCGCCACGGCTCTCGAACCCGGATTCGGCGACGGGCACCTGGTGCTCGGCCATGAGGTGCCCAGCCTCGTGGAGGCTTCGCGCAGTGCGAAGGCGGCCCTCGCAGGTTTTGCCGTCGCCCGGTCGTGGCGCAATGCGCCGCGTCCCACTCTCGCCGACGACCTGTTGCCGGAGCGCGCTCTAGCCGGCGACGCGCTGGCCCGCGCGACGCTCATCAACCGCATCTACAAGCCGCTGCAGGCGCATTCGACGGAGTTGCTCGCGACCCTGTGGTGCTACCTCGACAACGGCCGCTCCCTCGAGGCGACGGCGCGCGAGTTGTTCGTACACCCCAATACCGTGAGATATCGCCTCAAGCGGGTGACCGAGGTCATCGGCTGGGATGCGACCGGAGCACGCGAGTCGCTCATCCTGCAGGCCGCGCTCATCCTCGGCTCCATCGCCGAACCGGAAGGCCCGCTGCGCCGCCGCTAGGCTCCCGACCCACGAGCACCCTCGCGGCGGAGTATTCCCGGGGGTCGCGTGCTCGCGGCGGAGTATTCCCGGGGTCGCGTGCTCGCGGCGGAGTTACCCCGTCGCGGAGGGAGATATACCTCCGTCCGCGAGCACATATCTCCGCCGCCGGCCGCACCGCGAGGGCGAGGAGGCCCGGGGTCAGGTGACCACGACCCGCCCGCGCTCATCGAGAGCATCGATTCGCGTGCCGGGGACGTCGAGCGCGAACTCCGCTCCGAGCACGGTCGCGATGGTGGCGACATCCGCCAGCGGTCGGTCGAGGACGCCGAGCACGGCGTTGACGGTGGAGGTCGCCGTGAAGGAGAAGCCCTCCCCGGTCGTCAGCCAGGAGCTCGCGGTGTGGCCGTCGGCATCCGTCGCCCTGGCCCATGCATGGGAGCGGTAGACGTGGTTCGCGCGCCGTCGCGCCTCAGGCAGGCCCCTCACCAGTCGAGAACGTGCGGCGAATCCGACCATCGGCAGGGCCGTGGTGAGCAGGGGCGCCGGCACGGTGAAGCCGACCGAGGCGCTCACGGTTCGCATTCCGGTGGTGTGGCGCACCGTCACGAGATCGCCGGTCGCGATCGGCACGATGCTGCGCGCGCCGATGGGGGTCGCGATACGGCGGATGCCGCGCCCGAGCGGTGCCCGCTGGACCAGTCCGTCCACGATCCGCACGCCACCGCTCCCGAGCACCCCGACAGTGCTCGCCGAGGTTGCGGGACCGCGACTCGCATTGTCGGCGAACATCGCCACCTCGACGGCAACGGGATCGGGCAGGGAGGCGACCGCGTGCTTCGCCACCGCGTCTGTCACCACCGTGCCGAATCCAACCGACGGTACCGCCGTTATACCCACCGCACGTACGCGAGCGGCCTGCCGGAACAGCTGCTGCACAGACTCGAACTCATTGGAGATGTCGAGATAGTGCGTGCCACTCGCGATACACGCCGTGAGCACCGGTTCGAGGGTCTCAACGAACGGGCCTGCCGCGTTCACGACCAGGTCGACAGGCTTCAGCGATTTCGCGAGCGTCTGCTCCGTCACGACCACGAAGGGCAGATCCAGCGACTCTGCGAGAGGTCGAAGCCGCTGCTCGGCCCGTCCGAGGAGCACCGGGCGTTCACCTCGCGCGATCGCCTCGGCAGCGATGAGGCCACCCGTGTAGCCCGTCGCACCGTAGATCGCCCAGGTCATCCAGCCTCCGATTGTGAACTCCTCCCGACCTTAGAAGGCGACTCGGCACGCGTCAACCGCTGTGGAACCGCTCCAAAGCTTTGCCTGTTTATTAGTGTTGAAGTACAACTCCCCCCACCACGCTCCCAGAGGAGACTTGATAAGTGATCGTCGTCGTGTGCCCAGGACAGGGCTCCCAAACTCCCGGATTCCTGGCTCCCTGGATCGCTGAACCACGGTTCCGCGAGCACCTCGGGGCCATCTCCGATGCTGTCGGCATCGATCTCGCCGCCCATGGCACCACCTCGGATGCCGACACCATTCGCGACACGGCTGTCGCTCAACCCCTGATCGTCGCGGCCGGCCTGCTCACGCTTGCCGCCCTGCTCGAGACTCGCCGTGATCGCATCGGAGGCATTGCCGGGCACTCGGTCGGTGAAGTTACAGCCTCCGCCGGAGCCGGCATCCTCAGCGAAGCGGATGCGATGACGCTCGTTCGCGAGCGAGGAGCCGCCATGGCGAAAGCGGCCGCAATCACCCAGACCGGAATGAGCGCTGTCGTCGGCGGCGACGAAGCGGAACTGCTCGCGAAGCTCGCCGAACTCGACCTCGAGCCCGCGAACTTCAATGGTGGCGGCCAGATCGTCGTCGCAGGCGAGCTCGCGGGACTCGAGAGGCTCAAGCAGGAGCCGCCAGCCGGAGCGCGTGTGATCCCGCTGCAGGTCGCGGGCGCATTCCATACGCGGTATATGGCATCCGCGGTCGACCATCTGCGCAACGTCGCGGCAGGGCTCCAGAAGCACGACCCGAGCCTTCCGATCTGGACCAACCGGGACGGCTCCACCGTCACCAGCGGCGAGGCGTTCGTCGACCTGCTCGTCGGCCAGGTCTCCTCCCCGGTACGGTGGGACAAGACCATGGACGCGTTCGCGGCCGCGGGCGTCACCGGTGTGATCGAAGTCGCGCCGGCGGGTGCGCTCGTCGGACTCGCCAAGCGCGGCCTCAAGGGAGTGCCGACGGTGGCTGTCACAACCCCAGACGACCTCGCCGCAGCATTCGACCTGATCGACGGGAACTCATGAGCCAGCCAATCCTCCAGCAGTCCCACGGGCCGGCGTTCACCCGCATCTACAGCTACGGCGCCGCCCGCGGCGACCGGATCGTACCGAACCACGACCTCATCGGCCCGATCGACTCGAGCGACGAGTGGATCCAGCAGCGCACCGGGATCATCACACGCACCAGGGCCTCCGCCGGCATCCTCGCGGTCGACATGGCGACGGATGCCGCCCGCGAAGCCATCGAGAAGTCAGGCATTCCCGCCGCCCAGATCGATCTCGTGATCATCGCGACCATCAGCAACGTGTTGCAGACGCCGTCGATGGCGGCCATCGTCGCTGACCGCGTCGGAGCCAACCCCGCGGCGGCCTACGACCAGAACGCCGCCTGCGCCGGGTTCAGCTACGGCGTCACCCAGGCGGACGCGCTCATCCGCACGGGAGCAGCCCATTACGCCCTCGTGATCGGCGCGGAGAAGCTGTCCGACGTCGTCGATCCGACCGATCGCTCGATCTCGTTCCTGCTCGGCGACGGCGCGGGCGCCGTCGTCATCGGCCCGAGCGAGACACCCGGCATCGCTGCTCCGGTATGGGGTTCAGACGGGTCGAAGGCGGATGCCGTTGGCATGAACGCGACGCTCGTCGACTTCCGCGACGGGACCGCCCCATGGCCGACCCTCCGACAGGAGGGCCCGACGGTCTTCCGCTGGGCGGTCTGGGACATGGCGAAGGTCGCCAAGCAGGCGCTCGAGGTGGCCGGCGTCACGTCCGCGGATCTCGCCGCATTCATCCCCCACCAGGCGAATATGCGCATCATCGACGAGTTCGCCAAGCAGCTCGGACTACCCGAGTCGGTGGTGATCGCCCGGGATATCGCGACCACCGGCAACACGTCTGCCGCATCCATTCCGCTCGCGACACATCGGCTGCTCGAGGAGCATCCAGAGCTCAGCGGCGGCCTCGCACTGCAAATCGGTTTCGGCGCCGGCCTTGTCTTCGGGGCCCAGGTAGTGGTCCTCCCGTAAGATAATCAACGGTCAAACGACACCCCAAGGAGAAAACACAATGGCATTGTCCACAGAAGAAGTTCTGGCAGGTCTCGCCGAACTCGTCAATGACGAGACCGGCATCGCGACCGACTCGGTCGAGCTGGACAAGTCGTTCACCGACGACCTGGACATCGACTCCATTTCGATGATGACCATTGTCGTGAATGCAGAAGAGAAATTCGATGTGAAGATCCCCGACGAAGAGGTCAAGAACCTCAAGACCGTCGGCGACGCCGTCAGCTTCATCGTCAACGCACAGGGCTAGCCCTAATCAGACGCGGCTGGCCAGTCCTGGCCCCGGCCCGGGCTGGCCGCGCCAGCGTTGACGATGCACGTGTTGAAGCACCACCAGAGGGAATCGTTATGACCAAGAAGATCGTAGTTACGGGAATCGGCGCAACCACCCCGTTGGGCGGGACCGCCCCGGAGTCGTGGAGTGCGCTGCTCGCCGGGGAATCTGGCGCCCATACACTCACCCACGAGTGGGTGGAGCAATACGGGTTGCCTGTCACTTTCGCGGCCGAGGCCAAAGTCCGTCCCGAGGAGGTTCTGGAGCGTCCGGAGGCCAAGCGGCTCGACCCCTCCTCCCAATTGGCGCTCATCTCGGCGCGTGAGGCCTGGGCGGATGCCGGTTCTCCCGATGTCGCACCCGAACGCCTCGGTGTGGATTACGCCACCGGGATCGGTGGACTCTGGAGTCTGCTCGATGCCTGGGACACTCTCCGCGAGAAGGGTCCTCGGCGCGTGTTGCCGATGACTGTGCCCATGCTCATGCCGAACGCCGCGGCCGCCGCGGTATCGATGAATTTCCACGCTCGAGCCTTCGCACGCACTGTGGCCTCGGCCTGTGCGTCGAGCACAGAATCTATTGCCAACGCCTATGAGCATCTCCAGCTCGGCCTCGCGGATGTGATCATCGCGGGTGGCACCGAATCGGCGATCCACCCGATCACGCTCGCCTCGTTCTCGTCGATGCAGGCCCTCTCCAGGCGGAACGATTCACCCGAGACCGCCTCGCGTCCGTACAACGTCGACCGCGACGGATTCATCATGGGCGAGGGCGCTGCCAGCCTCGTGCTGGAGACCGAGGAGCACGCACTGGCTCGAGGTGCTCATATCTACGCGGAAGTCGCCGGCGGCGGAGTCACCTCGGACTCGTACCACATCACCGCAAACGACCCGGAGGGGCTCGGCGCTTCGCGAGCGATCGCGCTTGCCCTCGACCAGGCGGGGGCGACCGCAGACGAGGTGATGCATATCAATGCGCACGCCACAAGCACCCCGGTCGGCGACATCGCAGAATATGCCGCGCTCAAGGTGGCATTCGGCGACCGCATCCACGATATCCCTGTCTCTGCCACCAAAGCCTCGACCGGGCACCTGCTCGGCGGCACCGGCGCACTGGAGGCGATCTTCACCATCCTCGCGCTGCGGGATCGCACCGCTCCCCCGACGATCAACCTCACCGAGCAGGATCCGGCCATCCCGCTCGACGTCGTGACCTCGCCGCGCCCACTTCCCGATGGGCCGGTGCTGGCGATCAGCAACTCCTTCGGTTTCGGCGGCCACAACGCCGTGCTCGCCTTCAGGAGCGTTTAGCGGGCCTTCCGCGATCTCCATGCGAATTGCAATAGTCAGTGACTACTACTTCGACTACGTCGGCGGAGCCCAGACCTCGATGCGCCAGCAGAAGCTGGCGCTCGAGGAGGCCGGCCACGAGGTCGTCGTGGTCTCCCCCGCGCGCGGCATCTTCGGCGCCCGCTACCAGCCGGTGCACGACGGGCTCCAGGTGAAGCCGCTGTTCCGACTTCCCGTTCTCGACCTTGCGGTCATCCCGAAGAACGAGGGAAGCGTGAGCGCTCTCGAGAAGTACTTCCGCGACGAGCACATCGATGTCGTGCACGTGCAGACCGAATTCGGGCTCGCCCACGTCGTGCATGCGGCAGCGGAGCGCATCGGCATCCCGCTCGTGCACACGGTACACAGTTTCTACTGGGCGAGCGAGGGGCCGCCACAGGCATCCGTCGCCTGGATCATCCGCTGGGGATTGCAGTTGACGATCGGCGACAAGATCCCGAAGCTCCTCTTCACCAAGCGCAAAACCGACAACACCCTGCGAAACCTCGTGCTAGCCTTTGCGCGAAAGGTGGACCGCATAGTGTCGCCCTCTGCGCACCAGGCCGCCGACCTCAAGGCCGCCGGGGTCACGGGGACCATCTCGGTGATCCCGAACCCGATAGCGACAGCCGAGCGCTCCTCGACGCCACTCACGCTCGAGCAGGCGCAGCGCCCGAGCTTCCTCTGGGTCGCCCGCTGCGAGCCGATCAAACGGCCGCTGCCCTTCGCGCGGGCCGCCATCGCCGCGCTCGCACGCACGCACAACGGCTTCAGCGTCGATTTCGTGGGCGAGGGCGCAGACCTCGCGGCGCTCAAAAAGCTTGCGGAGGGCCATCCGGAGATCCGCGTGCAGGGCGCGCTCTCCCACGACGCGGTGTTGGCCATGATGGATGCCTCCTCGGCCGTCGCAATCACCTCACTCGGCTTCGACAACCAGCCGATGACGATCGCCGAGGCCGTGAGCCGCGAACGTGGCGTGCTCTACTGCGATCCCAAGCTCAGCGAGGGGCTCGCGAATTCCGGCTTCCTCTCGACGACGCCGGATGACGAGGGTCTGGCTGATGCGCTTGTCACGCTCGTGAATGATCCGTCGCTGCTCGTCGGGCTCTCCAACGGCGCGGTCATCGACCGCGAGCTGTTCGCACCGTCCGGCTACGTCGAGCGCATCCTCGAGGTCTACCGGAGCTAGCCGACCTTGTGCAGCCAGACCACCTGGTTGTGTCGCTCGCGTGGCGGAAGGCCTCCAGCTCGTCGTCCCAGGCCTGGCCGAGCGCGAGCCGCAGCTCGCGGTGCAGCTCGAAAGCGTCGGACCCGGCGATCTCCATCGCGTAACGGACGCGATCCTCGGGGATCACGACGTTGCCCACACTGTCGGTCTGCGCGAAGAAGATGCCGAGGTCCGGCGTGTGCAGCCAGCGTCCGCCGTCGCTGCCGACGGTGGCATCCTCGGTGACCTCATAGCGGAGATGCTCCCAGCCGCGCAGTGCGGAGGCGAGGGCGGCCCCGGTGCCCTGGGTTCCCTCCCAGTAGAATTCGGTGCGCATCGAGCCCTTGAGCACGGGCTGCTCAACCCAGTCGAAGTTGACGGCGCGGTCGAGAGCGCCCCCTGCCGCCCACTCGATGTGGGGACAGAGCGCGCGAGGAGAAGAGTGCACATAAAGCACCCCACGTGCCTTCGCGGCACTGGTTGTACCGGCGAGGCCGGCGTTCGATGCAGCCACGATATCTCCATTCCGTTGAGGTGCGACTTCCCCATCGACCTCGGAATGAATCTTCGAGCTGCGTATGAAATTCCACGGCGAACCGTTTGGCCCCATTATCGCCGATGAAACGCCTAAATCACAAGCGTGTGATTACCGAGTCTTTCGCATCGGTGTGTCGCGAACCTATACTCGGTATATCTTTCGGAGTAGCCGAGGAGGGCGAGTGTCGGTTCGAGACGGCCTTCTGGCCATCCTGACGCTGGGCCCGGCCTATGGCCTGCAACTCCATTCGGAGCTCGCGAGCAGGGCTCCGCATCGCAAACCGGTGAACGTGGGACAGATCTACGGCACACTCGAGCGTCTCGCGAAACAGGACCTGATCGAGCCCGCCGGGACGACAGAGGACGCACTCCCCCTCTACCGCCTGACCGCGGCCGGCCGGGACGAAGCGGCGGGCTGGCTGTCCGAGCCGGTGCTCGAGGGACTCCCGGAGTGGACCGAGATGCTCGACCAGGTACTCGTCACCAGTTCGATCGACGCAGCGGCGGCCAAAAGGCTCGCCGAGCACTTTCGCCGCTGGTGGGAGGCGGATCTCGCCCGGACGAGAACTCCGGTGATCACCGGTTCGTTCCCCACGGATGCGCATCTCGCACTCGTGGCGCGCGAGGCACAGGCGGTCGCGGCCATCGCGTGGCTCGGATCGGCCATCGCGGCGCTCTCGGACAATGACTCCTTCCGCGCGCTGTCCGTCGTGCGCCCGAAACGCGGGCGCCGACCGAGGTCCTGACTATTTGGCCTGGCCGTAGTCGTCGACGATGGCGACCGTGAGCGGGAAGGTCACGGGCATCGCGCCGAACATGAGGCGGCCGGCATCAACGGCCGCCTCGCGCACCGCGGCCTCCACCGCGTCGGCGAGTTCGGCCGGACAATGCACCACGACCTCGTCGTGCATGAAGAAGACGAGGTGTGGTGCATCCGTGATCCAGGCGCCGCCGCTCAGCTCGTGCAGGCCGCGTCTCAGATTCGCCATCCAGCACAGCGCCCACTC
>JAODMW010000109.1 GCA_025464815.1 Microbacteriaceae bacterium
ATGAGGGTTAGCGTGGTGGCAGAGGCAGGCGGTACCGCATGTGACTAGTGGCCGACCACATCGGTCCGAGGCGAAGATGCCGTTCTCCCCGAGTAGGAGGGGTCGCTGGACCACCCGAAGATCTTGCGGCCTCTCCTCCGGCGCAGGCCTGCAGCTACCCCGGCTCCTGGGCCTGTTCTTGTTCCCTGCGGCGTCGATTCGCGCTCACCCTGAAGATGTAGAGAGCATCGAGAATCCCGGCCGTATTGGAAACGAACAGGACGATGAACCACGGCTTGCTATTGTCACGCGCGGCCCGCCACAGCGAAACCGCCTTCCAGGCGAGACCCCACACCACGACGACCGTGAGCAGCGTTACTTTAGCCGGACTGGCCGGGTGATACTGCGTCTGATGTCGCATCGTTGATCGGCTTTCTTCCCTTGTCTCGAGCGTAGGCGTGTTGTGCCGAATCGAGAACATCCGCCCGCACGGTTCATCGCGAACATCCGTAGATGAACGCCTACGCTTTGATAGGTCAGAGTCAGGAGATCAGGTGTCCGAGAAACCCACAGTGCTGTTCGTCTGCGTCCACAATGCCGGACGTTCCCAGATGGCCGCCGGCTACATGACGGCGCTGTCGCACGGTGCCGTCGAGGTGCTCTCCGCTGGTTCCGAGCCGAAGGACCAGATCAACCCGATCGCTATCGCCGCAATGGCCGAAGAGGGCATCGACATCGCCGACAACGTGCCGAAGATCCTCACGACCGAGGCGGTCAAGGAATCGGATGTCGTCATCACCATGGGCTGCGGCGACACCTGCCCGATTTTCCCGGGTAAGCGCTACGAGGACTGGGAACTCGACGACCCAGCAGGGCAGGGAATCGAAGCCGTTCGGCCCATCCGGGATGAGATCAAGGCCCGAGTCGAAGCGCTTCTGATCGAGATCCTTCCCGCGAAGGTCTAGGCGCCGGCCGGCTCACCGAAAACGGTGATCCGGCTCGCTATCATGAAAGCGCTGCATCATGAAAGCGCTGCGGCCGCGGTCGCCGCGATCTTCAGCATCTGCAGCTGTACTGGCTCGTAATCGTCGAGCCACTCATCCGTGGTTCTGTTGCCATGGGTCGCGAGCACGGCCCCATAGCGGCGCCCCAGGGCGCGGGCGACAGCGAAGACGGTCTCACACTCCATGTCCATCGCATCGGCGCCGAGACCCAGCACCGCCCGGTATCTGTCTGCTGCGACGTCTTCCAGTCCAGCCAGAGGGCGACCTTCGCCCACGTAGTAGGAATCGCACGAGAGAACCGTGATCGGGTGAAGTTCGGTTCCGAGGCTCGAGGCTGCGTCGTTCAACTGCTCGACAACCTTCGGATGTGCCGGTATCGGATCGACGGAGATGTCATAGAACCTGGCCGCCCCGCCCTCCCTCAAGGCATCGCTCACGACTGCGATCGTGCCGGGGCGCAGGGTGGCCGGGATAGCCCCCATCCCCCCGACCCTGATGAATGTCGTTACGCCCAATCGGCTGAGTTCCACGACCGCGATTTCGGTCGAAGGACCGCCGATGCCGGTTGAGCAGATTGCGATTTCCTGTCCGTTATAGGTGCCGACCGCCAACCGGAATTCGCGATTCTGGCCGAGTTCCCGGAGGTCTTCCAGCACCGTTCCGGCAAGGGTCACCCGGGCCGGATCGCCCGGTAACAGGCAAACCGCGGGCAGCCTTCCGGGGCCGAACGGGATGTGAGGAGGACGACCGTCCTTCCAGGGATCACTCGCCGACTGAATGCCTCGTCCCGCAGACATGACTACCTCCTGGAATCACCTTTCCGCAATGCGGAAAGAGCTGTTCGATGATTGTTACATTATGGGCCAACTGACGTAGTCGGATGTCTCATGCCGTGAATTGGGCGGCTGTGGAAACTTCGGCGTGATGCCTTCGAAACATCGGCGAAATAAGGAAGGCTGCCACGGAAGGCGCCGTCTTGACAAGCGGAGGCACCTCGTCAATACTCTCCTAATCGACGCGGAAAGATGATTTCCGTCACACGGAAACAGGCATAAGATGTTGAATTTTCTTCCACGTAACGGGGATGTCGTCCCCGGCTTCGCCCCGAATGGAGAACTCCGATGACCAGTTTTCTTTCGGTGATGGATATCACCAAGGTCTACCGTGGTGCACAGGGGCAGAGCGTCACGGCATTGGAAGACGTGTCGTTGACCATCGAGGATCACGAGATCATCGCCCTGATCGGTCCTAGCGGATGCGGGAAGTCCACGCTTCTTCGCATGATCGCGAGTCTCGATACCGACTATCAGGGCGAAGTCAGTTGGGCGACGCCGCCCCGACCGGGCAAGGACATCGGGTTCGTATTCCAGGAACCGGCCCTCCTGCCGTGGCGTACGGTGGCGCGAAACGTCGCGCTGGGGCTCGAGGGCAAAGGCGCACCGAAGTCGACGATTCAGGCCCGGGTCGCAGAACTGCTGTCGATGGTCGGGCTGCAGGACTTCAGCAACTCCTTCCCGTCCGAGCTCTCGGGCGGCATGCGCCAGCGCGTGGCGATCGTCCGCGCTCTCGCGTACGATCCGCAGATCCTTCTCATGGACGAGCCCTTCGGCGCCCTGGACGCGATCACGCGGGACAAACTGCAGGA
>JAODMW010000125.1 GCA_025464815.1 Microbacteriaceae bacterium
GTAGACGCTGCGCGTTCCGAGCCGCGCGCCGCGCGGACCGACGAACAGGGCGGGCGTCGCCTCCTCGCCCTGCTCGACGAGACGCGGCCTGGCCGCCTCCAGGTAGCGTACGACGGCGTCCTTCGCGGGCACACCGAAGGGCACCACCCGTTCCTTCGACCCCTTGCCGACCACCCGCACGGTCAGACGCCCGAGGTCGACACTCTCCACATCCAGGCCGGTGACTTCGCTCACCCGCAGCGCCGAGGCGTAGAGCAGCTCGATGACCGCGAGATCCCGGATGGCTCCGGCATCCCCGGTGGCCGCCCGCGCCGCGAGTCCGGACAGGATGCCGTCGATCTGGGCGCGGGTGAGAACGCGTGGAAGGTGTCGGTCGGGTTTGGGCGCCCTGAGCCTGATCGCGGCATCCGTGGTCGCCACGCCCGTTCTCGCCAACCAGGACGTCAGGCTGCGGGACGCCGCTGAGCGACGCGCGAGGGTCGACTTAGCCAGGCCCGCCTGCGATCCCTGCCAGAGCCAGTCCCGCAAGAGTTCGAGAGACAGGTCTTCAGCGCGTTCGACCCCCTGGATACTGGCGAACTCGGCGAGCTGGCTCAGATCGGAACGATACGACCGCACGGTGTGCTCGCTGAAGCCGCGCTCGGCGGACAGATACCCCGCGAAGTCGGCGACGGCGTGTTCAAGCTTCACAGGTCCATGGTCGCGCACCTCGGCCCCAGGAGGTGGAGGCGCAGCGCGCGGCATGAACCTCAGTCCACCGAACCCAATGCCTCGACCTGGTCCACCGTGAAGGTCGACTCCTTGCTCGAGAACGCTTCGAGGCGAAGCTCGGGCGTCATGGATTCCAACCCGCGCACGAAGACATCGCTGAATTCACTGATCTCGGCGAACGTGCCGATCGGAACGACGGAATGCACGACCTGGTCCGCGTAGACGTGCACGAGGTTGAAGGCCTGGGAACCGTCGATGCCGGACATCGTGTGGAGCGGCGCACTGAGGTCGAGTATGTAGCAGGTAGCCGCGGCGACCGAGACGGGGACACCGGCGAAGAGACTGTGGGTCGAATAGTGCAGGTGGCCGGCAAGGACACCGCGCACGTCGGTGCCGCGAATGACGTCGGCGAGGCGGTCCTGGCCGTGCAGTTCGAGCAGGGCCATGAGCTCGAGCGGCGTCGGGATCGGCGGGTGGTGCATCGCGAGCAGCGTGCCGTGCGGAGCGGGGGTGCTGAGCACTGCGGCGAGCCAGGCGAGCTGGGCATCCGTGAGGTCGCCGTGGTGGTAGCCGGGGACCGTGCTGTCCAGGGCGATGATGCGCAGCCCGGCGATGTCGTAGACGCGATCCTGGGGTTCGGCGGTTCCGGTCTCATCGAGCAGTTCTGTCGCGAACTGGAACCGCTCGTCGTGATTTCCCATGACCCAGATCACCCGGGCGCCGATACGAGCGGCAGCGGGCTCCACGATCTCGCGTAGTCGCCGGTAGGCGTCCGGCTCCGCCAGATCGGCGAGATCGCCCGTGAAGACGATCGCTTCCGGGTTGCTGCCCGAGCGTTCGAGCTGCTCGAGCGCTCGCAGGAGGTTTTCGTGTGTGGCGACTGTGCCGTAGAGCGGGCGATCACCACCGAGGATGTGCGTGTCGCTGATGTGCGCGATGACATGGGTTGGGGCCGGATACTGTCCGAATTGGGTCACCAGACCACCTTATGGCCGCCCCACGCAGCGGTCCTCACCGTTTCACCGCCGTCCAGCCGCGCTCTGACTCCTTCGCGCTTCCATCCAGCTCGAGCACGCCGAGCACGGCCTGCACCCCGGCCACCGAGAGGCCCGAGCGACGCGCCACCTCCTCGGCGGCACGTGCAGCCCTGGAGCTCAGCGCGTCGAGCACTCGTATCTGCTCAGGAGAATAGCCACCGCCATTATGTGCCGGGCCGTCGGTCACCCTCTCGGCATCGAGCGGCGCCAACTCGGCCATCTCATCGGCATTGGTCACGCAGACGGCATCGAATTCGCGGATCAGACGATGACATCCGGCGGAGGCGGCGGAGGCCACCGGCCCGGGAACGGCGCCGAGCGGGCGCCCGAGGGTAGCCGCGTGCCCGGCAGTGTTGAGCGACCCTGACCGCCAACCCGCTTCGAGCACTATCGTGGCCCGACTCGCCGCGGCGATAAGCCTGTTTCGCTGCAGAAAGCGCCACTTGGTCGGCGGAGAACCGCACGGCAGTTCCGAAACAACCGCCCCCTTCTCGACGATGCGAGTCAGAAGTGCGTCATGACCGCTCGGATAGAAGCGGTCCACTCCCCCGGCGAGGAAGGCCACGGTCTGACCAGCGCTGGCGAGCGCAGCCCTATGAGCCATCCCGTCGATCCCGTAGGCGGCTCCCGACACGATGGTGTAGCCACGGTCGACAAGTCCCGCGGATGCTTCCATCGTGATGTGTTCCCCATAACCGGTGGCAGCCCGAGCGCCGACGAGGGCTATCGAACTGCCTACCGTGGCGAGCGTCGACTCGTTCCCACGAAGCCACAGCGCCAGCGGGGCATGCGAGCCGAGATCACCGAGCGCCGACGGCCATGATGGGTCACCCGGCACGAGGAGTCTGACGGAGAATCGCGCCGCCTGCCGCAGTGCGGTCACCGCGACGGCTGACTTCATGCGCGGACGCCATCGTGCCAGTGCGGCTTCGACATCATCGATCGAGACCTCCACCCCGCCCGCCACAACGGAGTCACGGATCGCCTCGCGTGACCACCCTTCGACCAGTGACGCGAGGGCGCGCCCCGCCCCGAGCGCGGCGACGAGCTCTCCCGCCATCCGGTCACCTGGCTCGGCGATGCCGGTCCAGCTCGCGCGGGCGAAGCGATCCTCGATCTGTTCGTCCGGGAGCTGCTCACCGGCGACCGCACGCACGAGCGGCAGCACCGTCGCCTCATCGAGTCCGAAGAACGTCATGCGAATGCCTTTCTGAGGTAGAGAGCCCGCCCTAGGTGGTCGGCGGTCGGGCGTGGATCGCCCACCAGATCCGCGATGGTCCAGGCCAAACGCAGAACACGGTCGTAACCGCGCATGGTGGGGCCGCCGCGTTCCAGCGCCCGATCGATGGACACGGTCGTCGACGACGGAAGGCGAACCCGGTCACCGCGCAGCCAGGAGCCCGGTACCTGCGAGTTGAGCGTCCACGGGGTGTGGGCGAGGCGCTCCGCTGTCACCTTCCGCGCGTCGGTCACCCGGCCGCGTGCCTGCGCGGTGCTGAGGCGCGGGGTGTCGTCCACCATCCGAAGCCGTGCCGCGGTCACCCGGGATACGCGCAGCTGGATGTCGATGCGATCGAGCAGGGGACCGGACAGCCGGGCGAGATAGCGCCGTCGCGTGTGCGGCGGGCACACGCATTCGGAGTCCTGCGCGCCGTACTGGCCACAGGGACATGGGTTCGCGGCCAGGACCAGCTGGAACCGGGCGGGAAAATGTGCGACCGCGTTCGCCCGGTGAATACTGATGACCCCGGATTCGAGGGGCTGACGCAGCGCATCGAGCGCTGCCGGCTGGAATTCGGGTGCTTCGTCCAGGAAGAGCACTCCGTGTGAGGCGCGCGCCGCGGCCCCTGGTCGGATGATGTTGCTGCCGCCACCGACGAGCGAGGCCGCGCTTGCGGTGTGATGCGGCGACTCGAGGGGCGGTCGGGTCGCCAGCGATGAGCCGACCGGCAATCCCGCGAGCGAGCGAATCGAACTGACCTCGAGGGCGGCGCGGGAATCCAGGTCGGGAAGCAGACCGGGAAGTCTCGCGGCCAGCATGGTCTTGCCTGCCCCGGGAGGACCGAGCAGGAACATGTGGTGCCCGCCGGCCGCGGCCACGATCATGGCCTCGATTGCGTCCTCATTGCCGACGATGTCAGCGAGGTCGAGGCCTTCGTCGACGGTGGCGGGCGGGCGCGGCACCATGAGCGCCTCGACGGGGACGGGTTCGAACTCGCCGCCGTGCCAGATGGCGGCGTCGCGGAGGGAGGCGACGCCGACCACGCGGATGCCGGGCACGAGGCTCGCCTCGTCTGCGTTGCCGCTCGGGACCATCACGGTGGCGGCACCGGCGCGCGCCGCCGCGAGCACGGCGGGCAGGATGCCGTTGATGGGCCGCAACCGGCCGTCGAGCCCCAGCTCGCCGAGGTGGACGACGCGGCCGACCGATTCGGCTCCGACGATCTCCGCGGCCGCCAGGACTGCCATCGCGATCGCCAGGTCGAAACCGGACCCGTGTTTTGGAAGCGCGGCCGGCGAAAGGTTGACGGTGATCTTGCGGTTGGGGATCGCGCACCCGGAATTAGTGGCTGCCGCTCGAACCCGGTCGCGCGCCTCGTTGAGGGCGGTGTCCGGCAAGCCGATGAGCACGAAGGCGGGCAGGTTGCTCGAGATGTCGGCTTCGACCTCGACGAGCGCTCCACTGAGCCCGAGCAGCGAGACGGCGGTGGTGCGACCGATCGGCATCAGAACACCCGCCGCAGATGCTCGACCTGCGGTTGGGCGGCGGGAGGTGCGACGATAGCGATCGCGTCGATGCGAATGCGATCGTGATTGCCCGGATGCGCCTCGCACCAGACCGCAGCAAGACGCCTCAATCGCGAGAGCTTCAGTGCCGTGATGGCCTCGAGTGGATGCCCGAAAGCGAGGCTCGAGCGCGTCTTGACCTCGACGAAGACGGTCTCATCGCCATCCACGGCAACGATGTCGATCTCGCCCTGCGGGCAGCGCCAGTTGCGGTCCACGATGAGATACCCCGCCGACGTCAGCGCGGCGGCGGCGACATCCTCACCCCGCCTGCCCAGTTCGTCTTTCGCAGCCATAGCCACCTCCGACTAGGAGGATGGCGTGCCAGGGAAACTCGTGAAACGGACCAGGCGAAACGGTGGGAATTGCAGGAAAGCGTGAGCTGGGGAGGAGCGGCTACTCGTCGAGCGCCAGTTCCTTGGGCAGCTCGAGTTCTTTAGCCGAGAGCTCTTCGACGTTGACGTCTTTGAAGGTGAGCACCCGCACCGACTTCACGAAGCGGTCGGAGCGATAGACGTCCCAGACCCACACATCGTTCATCGTGAGTTCGAAATAGAAGTCGTGCTCGGTGTCCTGCCGCACAAGTTCCACCTCGTTGGCCAGATAGAAACGGCGTTCGGTCTCAACCACGTAGCGGAATTGGGACACGACATCCCGATACTCGCGGTACAGCGCAAGCTCGACCTCGCGGTCGTAGTCTTCGAACTCGTCTTCTTCCATGCTCAAACGATTCTAGCGCGGTGAAGCTTGGAGGAGCACGCAGTGAGTCGCGACCCCGGAGTCCGCAATCTCGGTCAGCTAGAGCTCCGCATGAAGCCAGGTATGACGGTGGAAATCGGTCGCACCGAACTCGGCGATCGCCGCGAAATGTCCCGTGCTGCCGTAGCCCTTGTTCGACACCCAGCCATAGCGCGGGTGGGTCTCGTGCGCGTCGATCATCAGACGGTCCCGATGCACCTTCGCGACGACGGATGCGGCGGCCACCGAGGCGCAGTCGCGATCCGCTTTGATGCGCGTGCGAAGTGGCAATGGCGACTGCAGCGCAGGACTCAGCCAGTCGAAACTGCCGTCGAGCAGGATCACAGAATCGCGGATGACTGCGCCTGCTTCATGCAGTTCGCCGAGTGCGCGCTTGCCGGCGAGACCGAGCGCGGCCATGATCCCGATGGTGTCGACCTCGAGCGCCGAAGCGAGCCCGACCGCGGTGTGGCGACCCCAACGTGCGGCGAGGGGTGCCAGTTCCTCGCGCCGTTTCTCGCTCAGGAGTTTCGAGTCGCGCAGGCCGACCGGCATCGGACCGACGCTCGCGTCCACGACACACAGGCCGACGGCAACCGGGCCCGCGATGGCACCGCGGCCCACTTCGTCGCATCCGATGACATATCGCGCCCCTTCGCTGTGAAGGAGCGTCTCGACTTCGAGGGAGGGATCGACCGGAGTCACTTACCGGTATCGCCGTTCACGCCGCCGAAGACCTTCGGATAGTTGTCGAGCCAGGTCCAGTGGCTCGATGGCCAGCTGACCACGAAGGCGCGGCCGACCACGTCGTCCATGGGAACGAAGCCGCCGCTCGGGGTACCTCTGTTGTATCGCGAATCCTTCGAGTCGTAGCGATTGTCGCCCATGACCCATAGCCTGTCCTTGGGCACCGTGATAGAGAAATCGTCGCCGGAGACCTTGGTGACGCCCGCGGGAAGTTTGAGGTATGGCTCGACGAGCGGGATGCCGTTGACAGTCATCTGGCCGAACGCGTTGCAGCAGGCGACCTTGTCGCCGGGAAGTCCGATGACGCGCTTGATGAGGTGATCGTTGCTGTCGGGGGCGCTCAGGCCGACGACGGAGAGCACCCAGTCGACCCCCGCGGCGAAAGCATTCTGCTGCACGGGCGCGGCCGGCGGCAGCCATCCGCCCGGATCCTTGAATACGACGACGTCGCCATGCTGTACCGCGATCATTTTGGGGACGAGCTCGTTGACGATGATGCGGTCGTTGATCTGGAGGGTGTCTTCCATCGATCCCGAAGGGATGTAGAACGACCGGATGAGGAAAGCCTTGATCCCGACGGAGATGATGATCGCCGCGAGAAAGATCAGCACGATGTCGCGGATGAAAAGTTTGACGCCGCGGTTCTTGCGGCGCCGCGCTTCGACCACGTCAGATGTCGACGTGGCCGGTTCGATTTCTGTCATTAAACCCCTGAGCTCCCCATCATTTTAGGTGATGGGGAGCTCAGAGAAAGCCTCGAATAGAGCGGCGCGTCTAGTGCGCTTCGCGCTTTTCCTTGATCTTCGCCTTCTTGCCGCGCAGGTTGCGCAGGTAGTAGAGCTTGGCGCGACGGACGTCACCACGGGTGACGACCTCGATGTGATCGATGACCGGGGAGTGCACGGGGAACGTGCGCTCGACGCCGACCTGGAAGCTGACCTTGCGCACGCAGAAGGTCTCGCGCACGCCCTCGCCGGAGCGGCCGATGACGACGCCCTGGAAGACCTGGATACGAGAGCGGGTGCCCTCGACGATGTTCACGTGAACCTTCACGTTGTCTCCGGCGCGGAAGTCCGGGATGTCTGAGCGGAGGGATGCCGCATCAACGGCGTCGAGAATATGCATGGTGGTTCGCTCTCTGCAACCGCCACAGGTCGATCACGAAAATAGTTAAAACGTGAGAAGGATTGGCGCTCGAATGGATGACGGTTCCCCCTGTGGCAGGACCGTGCTTGCCAAGCACAAGGGGTAATTCTGCCATAACGCACTCCCCGGCGCTACCTGGAGGCGGCGAGGTCAGGTGGAGGTGGCCTGCGCCGGGGAATCCGGGAGGCCCGGAAGTTCGGCTTCGTCCGCGACCCGCCCCAATTCGCTGTCCTCGAGACCGGTCAGCGACTTGACCACCTGGGGGCGAGTCTCGATGAGATATTCGATGAGCACGACCCAGAAGGTCGTGAGCGCGATCACGATGATGACCCCGCCGGAGATGTCGGCGATCGTGAAGGAGGCGTCCCGGAACTGCTGCCCGAAAGCCTTCGTCGCGATCGAGGTGCCCGGCTCCTCACTGTGCACGGAGTCGACGACGAAGAATCCGTAGCAGAGGATGGCGAAATACCAGAAGGACAGCAGCACCGCGTCGGTACGTGAGACGGCGCCGGAACGCCGGGTGCGCTTTCGGGCCCAGGTGAGTGTCGCGACGACCGCGAGAAAGACGAAGAGGAGCGGGGCCAGGAAAAGCCCGATGGCGTAGTGCCAGCCGAGGATCACGCCGAAAAAGACTCGTCCGATAAGCAGCCAGAGCGGCAGGATGATGGTTGCGGCGAACTGGGTGTTGAAAACAGCCCGGCGATACCACATGCGTGAAAGCTTACGCTCGCTGTAGAGGAAGAATTGTTGCAAGCGAGAGGAGACGCGTGATCGAGCTCAGGACCCCGGCGGAAATCGAGGAGATGAAGGCCGCAGGCGCCTTCGTCGCGAGCGTTCTCGGGGAGCTGAAGGCGGCATCCGCCGTCGGGGTGAATCTGCTCAAGCTCGATTCGATCGCGGCGGGCCTCATCCGCAAGGCCGGTGCGATGAGCAGCTACGTCGATTACCACCCCTCCTTCGGCGCGATGCCTTTCGGCAAGGTGCTGTGCACCTCGGTCAACGACGCGGCGCTGCACGGTCTGCCCTTCGATTACCGGCTGCGGGATGGCGACGTGCTCAGCCTCGACTTCGCAGCATCGCTGGGCGGCTGGGTGGCCGACTCGGCCGTCACCGTGGTCGTCGGCACACCGCGTGAGGAAGATCTGCGGATGATCGAGGTCACCGAGCGCGCGCTGGATGCGGCGATCGCCGCCGCCCAGCCCGGTGCGCGGATGGGCGATGTCTCGGCCGCGATCGGCACGATCTGCCGCGGCGCGGGATTCTCCATCAACACGGACTTCGGTGGTCACGGCGTCGGACGCACGATGCACGGCGACCCGCACGTACCGAACGACGGTCGGCCGGGTCGTGGCCTGCCGTTGCGCGCGGGACTCGTCTTCGCGATCGAACCCTGGCTCATGCAGACGACGGATCGCATCTTCACCGACCCGGACGGCTGGACGCTGCGCAGCCTCGACGGCTCGCGCGCCGCTCATTCCGAGCACACGATCGCCATCACGGATGACGGGCCGATCGTGCTCACCGCCCGGGGCTAGAGCGGCGGAAGCAGATCCGGGCGCACGGCACGGGTTCGCTTGAGCTGCTGTTCGTGCCGCCACGCCGCGATCGCTCCGTGGTTGCCGCTCAGCAGCACCGGTGGCACCTCGAAGCCGCGCCACTCGGCCGGCTTCGTGTAGCTCGGGTACTCGAGCAGGCCATCCGAATGCGATTCCTCGACGAGACTCTCCGGATTGCCGACGACTCCGGGGATGAGGCGCCCGACGGCCTCGATCATCGCCATGGTCGCGACCTCGCCGCCGTTGAGTACGTAGTCCCCCATGCTGACGAGCCGCACACGCGTGCGGGTAGCCGCGTAGTCGATGACGCGCTGGTCGATGCCCTCGTAACGACCGCATCCGAAGACCAGGTGCTGCTCGGTGGCGAGTTCCTGCGCCGTGACCTGGGTGAAGACTTCGCCGGCCGGCGACGGGAAGATGATGACGGGAGGCGCCGACTGCTTCGCTTCGCTCGCGTAGAGGATGCTGTCGAGGGCTTCGCCCCATGGCTCCGGTCGCATGACCATGCCCGCGCCGCCACCGTAGGGAGTGTCGTCGACGGTGCGATGCCGGTCGAAGGTGTAGTCGCGGAGATCGTGGACGCCGAGGTCGATGAGTCCGCTCTGCCGCGCCCTGCCGAGCAGGGAGACATCGAGCACGGAGAAGAACTCCGGAAAGATCGTGACGATGTCGATGCGCATCTGACGATCGTATGCGGTCGGCGTGCGGCACCGCGTTCCCGCATCCGCCCGCATCCGTTACGACGCGCCGGTGCGATCCTCCGCAACGGTTGTGTGAGAGGAACTACTCGGGCGCGGAGGACTCGTCGAGCGGTAGCTCGTCATCGTCCGGGAGCTCCTCGAAGAGCCCGGCGGGCGGCGTGACGGTGAGCGTTCCGGCCGCGATATCGACGGCGGGGACGATCGCCTTCACGAAGGGAACGAGCACCTCGCCGGAATCCGTCGCCACGTGCAACAGGTCCTGGGCGGGCAGGTGGTCGACGAGGGAGACCGTGCCGACCTTCACGCCGTCACGGATGACCGAGAGACCGACGAGCTGGTGGTCGTACCAGGCATCCTCCTCCTCCGATTGCTCGGCGAGGTCCTGGTCGACCCAGAGAATGGCCTTGATGAGGGTCTCGGCGACAGAACGATCCGGCACGTCCTTGAAGAACGCGACCGGGTGCGTGTTGTACCACTTGAGCTCGACGAGCTCGAGAGTCTTGCCGTGCCATGGCGAACTCGGCGGAACCTGCAGGGAGAACACGGCGCCCGGAACGAACCGCCGCTCCGGGGCATCCGTGTACAACTCGACCTTGATTGCACCTTTGAGGCCGTGCGCCTTGGTGAGGCGGCCGACCCGGAGCTGGTCGCTGGGGCTGACTTCTCTAGAAATCGGTGTCCACCACGTCGACGCGCACCTTACGGCCGTCGGCGATGGCCGAAACGAGGGTGCGTAGCGCCTTCGCGGTGCGACCAGCGCGACCGATCACGCGACCGAGGTCCTCCGGGTGCACGCGCACCTCGAGAACCTCGCCGCGCGGTGAGTTCTTTGCTACTACCTGAACCTCGTCAGGGTTATCGACGATCCCCTTGACGAGGTGCTCGAGAGCGGCTGCGAGCACTGGCTACGCCTTGTCTGCGTCAGCGTCAGCCGTGGCCTCGGCCACGACGGCGTCTTCCGAGCCCTCGACGGGCGCCTCGGTTGATGCATCGGCGGCGAGGTCATCGCCCGTGGCGGCGGCAGCGTCGGCGTCGGCAACCTCAGGCTCTTCGGCCTTCGGCTCTTCGGCCTTCGGCTCCTCCACCTTGGGCTCCTCAGCCTTGGGCTCTTCCACCTTGGGAGCGGGCGCCTCGGCCTTCGGCTTGAGCACTGGCTTCTTCTTCTCGTCGGCGACGAAATCGACCTTGGACTCCTTGGTCTTGACGGTGCTCTTCGCATCCCTCTCGCCCTTGAAGATTCCCCAGTCGCCGGTCAGCTTGAGAAGTGCGGCGACCTGCTCGGTCGGCTGCGCGCCGACGCTGAGCCAGTACTGTGCACGCTCGGAGTTGACCTCGATGAACGAAGGCTCCTCGGTGGGGTGGTACTTGCCGATCT
>JAODMW010000134.1 GCA_025464815.1 Microbacteriaceae bacterium
AGACCGGTGAGGATCTGGCCGAATTTGCGACAGCGGATACCGCGTCAGCCAAGACAGCGCTGGTTCTGCGTGCTGCTCGGCGGGGGTAGGGAGCGATAGTTAGAGCGCTATCCCTGGACGAACACAGCCCACGAGGCCGGGTTCGACTGGGTTGAGATCCACTTATCTAAGCGTGCGCGAAGTGCTGACTTATCAGAATCAGAATTGCCCCAGCCTGTCCACTGGCCTGCTGGTTGCTCGAAGACCTGGATTGTCTGCGACTGCGTCGACTCGGCGAACCATCTCAATGAGTTGACCGAGCCAGCAGCGGTTCCCGGCAGTCCAATGTTTGTCAGCCGGATTAGCACGATGGTCTTACTTGTCGTCGTTCCTGCATCCGTCAGAAGCTTCGTGCTTGCCCGCTGATTGGCCGTTGAGAAGTTGTAGCTGGCCGAGTCAGTGCCGAAGGGGTTATCAGTGTCGTGCGGGATCAGGTTTAGCCGCGCTTGGACATCAGTGCTCACGGAAGCCGGCAGCGGAGTCGTGCTGTCATAGCTGACGTATACATAGCTTCCATCCAGCAGCCGGTACAGACTCCCGCTCTCGGTGGACGGAAGCGCTGTTCCCGGCGCAAAAACGTCCCCCGGTTGGGGAATGTTGCCCGACGTTCCGGATGGGGTGGGAATGTCACTCCCCGCCGGATCTCCGCTCGTCGCCGAAGGCGTAGGTGGCGCTGGTCGCAATGTCGTTAGTGGCGCCGCCGCCACTTGAGCTGATCCCGCGGCTGAGCACCCCGAGAGCGCAATCGCGATCCCCATCGCGCATACGCCAAACGTGACCGACATTCGCCTGGTCCGCATATCCCGAACCTCTTTCGTTGACGGACGCTGCCGTTGTGGAGATTCTCTCACAGCGGTCGAATGCGCACGAGGGACGCTCATAACGAATTGGTGCCGAAGAACGACCGTTAGGTCCGTCCCACGAGCTCCCGGCCGGCGCGAACGTTAACCGACTGGGGGCTCGCGCTCACCCTGTCCTCAATGGAGAGGTCGACCGGCTCTCTAAGCCCAAGAATTGACATTTGCGCGGTCGATTACTGCTAAGTTTTCGATTTAGCGAGAACCCATCGCTTTTTGCCTACCCGAAGGTAACTGTAATGAGCCCTATGCCTACCCGACCCTGGAAATTCGCGATCGCATTAGTCGCGCTAGCCTCCTCAATTATCCTGGGCGGAGCGGCTCCCGCGATCGCTGACGTGCCGTTCGACGCCACGATCGCCGGCCACGTCTACCTGGGGGATCCGTCGACGTCTGCCGTGAGCGGGGAGGTCTCCGTACAGTACTGGTTGAGTTCGAACGGACCTTCGGGCGAATCCTTCGGCCATTCCGTGATGACTGACGCCTCCGGTAACTACACCATCCCCGGCCTGTATCCAACTGGTTATTTCCTGAAGTTCACATACCTGGGAACTCGTGGCTTCAGCGGCACGTCCCTGACTAATCCTCTTGGCGCGTCGGCCGAAGCAGGTGCGGTCGTAGTCGCAGGGGGAGCAACGCTCCGTCAAGACATGACACTTCCACACCTTGCAGCGATCACGGGGAAGGTAACGCTGGGTGATTCCTCCACGGTTGCGCCAGTGGGGTCGGTTTCTGTGAGCTACGAAAAATACCGAACCACAGGTGCGTGGGATCGGGAATCGTCGCCCGTGGCAGTCGCTGCAGGTGGCCGCTACACACTGCCCGCGTTGGGTTGGGGCGAGTATCGATTGCATTTCACCTACAAATCGACCTCGGGATACCAGAGCAAATGGTATCCGGACGGCGAGAGCGACAATCTGGGCGTGCCCATTCAATTCGACGCAGGCACAGATATGGTGCTCGATTTCACTATGCCAGCGACCCGTGTCGTCACCGGGCACGTCAGCCTCGGCACCTCTGCAACGTCGGCTGGGACGGGCCAAATTGCGATTTCGTACTACTACTATCCAGACAATTGGACAGGTTTTCACCAAATGATCCCGGCTGGTGTCAGCACAGACGTCGCGGGGAACTTCACCGTGACTAATCTCATCGACGGATGGTACGGTTTCACCTTTTCCGTCCCCGGCGACTCGAACTATCAGACTTTCTCATCCAACCAGTTCCACGTCGGTGCGGTGTCGGCCGCGCCGGTAAACGCGACTCTGATCCATATGGTCGCCGCAACTGGCCACGTCAACCTGAATGACAGCAGCAACTCGCATCCCGCATCTGCGCCCGCGAGGAGCGTAATAGTGTTCCCTTATCCAGTCCCAGGCACCATCGGCGCACTATTTGGGAATGGGACTGGCGTGTACGTCGACGCGAATGGCAACTATTCATTGCCGCAACTCGTCGACCACACGACTTACACCTTGCGATTTCACTATGACGGAACGACGGGTGACTATGCGGATTTCTATCTGGGCGGATCTTCAAACCTCTCGGACGCCGAGTACTTCGACACGGCTGGTTCCGCCGTGGCTGTTTCGGCAGTGACGATGAAGTACGCCGACGAGATCTCCGGCGTGGTCACCGACTCCCACAATGCCCCGCTGGCAGGAATACACGTGACCGGGCAGGCGGCACGCGCGACCTATGCCGTCACGGATAGCGCGGGAAGATTCACACTGAAGTCACTTGTTCCCGGCAGCTACGAACTCGACTTTTACGACCCGTCTCACACCTTCGTCAAGCAAGTATGGGACGGGAATAGCGAGTACTACATGCCGACGCTGGTGCCGATTTCGGGCGGCGGCATTCATTCTGGCTTCGACATGGTCATGCCGCATCCAGTGAGTATCTCGGGTGCAGTGACCGGAGTCACACCCGAGGCACTCGCAGCCGGAGATGTGTACGTGGACGTTGAGGTCTACGACAGTCAGTCGGACACGTGGGTGGACACGGGAGATAGCTACGACGTCGATTCAAGCGGACACTACTCGATCAGCGGCCTTTCCCCCGACTACTACAAGATCGACGTGATCTTCGACGACGGAAGCTTCACGACGGACTCCTTGTCCGACGTATTGGACGTTGCGACGGAAGGTGCAACGGCAGTTTTCGACGCCGCGCTTATCACAGCCCTACCGGTCTACCGCTTTTGGAACCCGCAATCGAACGATCACTTCTACACGATGAACAAGGCAGAGCGCGATCACATCATCGCAAGCTATTCGACCTCGGTCTGGCGGTATGAGGGTGTCGCATTCGACGCGTTCCCCACCCAGCGCGCGGGCACCGTGCCGCTCTACAGATTCTGGAGTCCTCGACTGCAAGGGCATTTCTTTACGGCGAACGGCACTGAGAAAGACCAGATTATTCGTACCTATGCTGCGAGTACGTGGAGCTATGAAGGCGTCGCGTTTTACGTCTATCCCGATAACACCACCGCCGCGAATACGGTGGAGGTGGCCCGATTTTGGAGCGGGACAACCCAGCAGCACTTCTACACGACGGATCCAGTTGAAACCGCGGGAATCATTCGCGATTACCCGATCAGGGTGTGGAGTTTTGAGGGCTACAACTTCAGAGTTCCCTCTTATTAGAACGCGTCCGTTGGGATTTTCATGACAGCGGAACTTCGCTGAATCGACGCGACGGCGTCATGACGCAGAGTGCTCTTCGTCAGGTGGGCGGCTGGGATGCCCTGGTGATTCTCGGGGGAACCGCAAATCCGACGATTCTTACCCTTTGCAGCGATGCCCAAGGGCCAGATGGCGCTCGCTCTCGGCACCACGTACCGCAGCGTGGACAACGCGCAGATCTCCTCATCGACGGTCTCGGCGATGGGATTGGTGCTCGTAGCTTCGACTACACGACCGAGGCCGGTTTCACGGTGTGGAAGTATGCGCTCAGGCGAGTCTCGACAGCTACGCTCTCAACGTCGGCTCGGTTCAGCGGAAGGTTGGGACTTCGGGAATCGAAGCCCGCAGGAGCGCATCTGAGCTCGAGATCGCGCGGTCGGCAGACCGAGCGATAAGCGCGAGTGCAGCGGCGAAGGTCAGCGAGCCAATGGCCCAGAGAACCATGGGAGAAATTGGGATGCTCCACCACCATTGCACGTCGGAGTCAAGGCTGAGGTTGCGTCCATCCGTTCCTGTCACGTAGCGGCGGATGGTTGCGTAGAGCGAGAGGCTGTTCGAGATGGACAGGATGGCAGCGACTACCCAAAGGTGAGTGCGGGAGAACGTCAGGTCTCCGATGCGGCCATTCACGAGGGCCACCCCAGCGAAGATCACAATGAGCGGCAGCAGGTATCTCGGTTGCACGTAGGAGCCCGCAGCGGCACCGGACGCCGCGAGGATCGCTGTCGGGAAGAGCAGTAGAGCGGCAGAAACGATCAGTACCGCGATGCCCTTCCTGCGGAATCGTGAGCGGAGACCGACGATGGTGATCGCGATGAACGAGGCGAAACCGCCGACCCAGACGGCGTCCGGAAGCTTTGTGTCGAACCAGCCGAGCGACCAGCTGCCGAAGACACCCACCCAGAGACCCGGTACGTTGACCAGGTTCGAGAGGGCGAGGCCGAGGTGGAATCCGATGGCATCGTGGGTCCCATCGCTTCCGGGAAGGCCGGAGGAACTCGCGAGGGCCTGGCCCGACGCGGTATAGAACACGAATGCGGCGATGGCCAGCCCGACGGGCAGGATCGCTGAGAGTAAGTAGCGCCGCCTCATCCGGAAGGTTAGGACGAGCGCGCAGGCGGCTGCAATCCCTACGTAGACGGCCGAGTCGGCTCGTGCCCCGGCACCCATCACCGTGCCGACGACGGCGAGCATGGCGAGCCCGATTTTACGGCGGCCCGCGGTTTCGAAGTAGCCGAGAAGTGAGAGCCAAACGATGCAGGCCGACAAAATCGCCCAGCTGCTCGGATTGGTCGACGGAATGAGAAACATCCCGAGAGGTACGAGGGAGATGGCGAGTGCTCCGACGAGGAGCGGGCGTCGTCGGTGAGGGAGCAGCAGGAACAGTGCCGTCGCGAGGCCGACGAAAAGCACGCTATTGGCTACGCGCATCAACAGGACCGAGATCTCGACGTTCGGCCCGGCGAAGATGCTCATCACGGCATAGAAGACGGGCGGATAGGTTCCGTCAAAATTGCCGCGGCTCGTCGCCTCGACGCTTGTCGGGTGGGTGCCGTAGGAGGCGCCTTGGCAGGCCGCACTGCGTTCAGGGTGACCGACATAACAGATCGCCTGGGATTCGAGCGCCTTAGGAACGATCCGCTCGTCGGACTGTGCCGCCGCCTCGCAGAGACCGGCGCGGATGCCGGCCCCGCACCAGATACTCGCCAGATGGAAGTCATCGTCGGGGCTCGCGCCGACCGGAGAGGCGATACCCCACGCGACGAGAGTGACGAGGGCGAGGATCGCCACGACGAGAATGGCGCGGAGCGTGGCACGGCGCGGGCCAGAGGGGCCAATTAGCGGTGAGTCTGGCTCTCGCTCTGTTCGGCGCCTATCCTGCGATGTCACGCCCTGAGCCTATCGGCACGGACGATGCACGATCCGGCAAGGCGCGACGCGTCAGCGGGCGGCCACCGCCGTAGAATGACGGGGTGGCGATGGATCGGAGCGCGGACACCCGGTCGGATCCGGCCCCGTCGATCTCGGTAGCGCTGTGCACCCGCAACGGTGCGCGGTTTCTCGAGGCACAGCTTCGAAGCATCGTTGCGCAATCGGTGCTGCCGGGCGAGATAATCCTCTCCGACGACGCGTCCGACGACGAGACTGTGCGGATCGCCCGCGACCTGATGGACGAGTTCGCTGAGACACATCCGGATTGTGCACTGTCGATGGTTATCCTCGAAAACCGACCTCCGCTCGGTGTGACCGCCAACTTCGAGCGAGCGATCAGCGCCGCGCGGGGCGATGTCATCGTCCTCTGCGATCAGGATGACGTCTGGCATCCCGATCGGCTCGCCGAGGGCCTCGCTTCGCTTGGCGACTCGGATGACGTGTCCCTCGCGTTCTCCGATGCCCGGCTCATCGACACGAACGGTGACCCTCTCGGGCTCCGACTCTTCGAGACGCTGGAGATCGATGAGGACGAATTGGTAGCCATCCGTGGCGACGATCCGTTCGCCGTACTCATCAAGCGCAATATCGTCACTGGCGCGACCGTCGTCTTCCGACGTCGGCTTCTCGAAATGGCTCTCCCGTTTCCGTCGTCATGGGTTCACGACGAGTGGCTGGCGACGATCGCGGCGGCCACCGGACGATTGGGGGTGTCGGTTTCCGCGCTCATCGACTACCGCCAGCATGCCTCGAACGAGATCGGGGTTCGGCGAGCAACGCTCGCCACGAAGATCCGCCGAGTGCTCGAGCCGCGGGCGGGCAGGAACGACCAGCTCGTCCGGCGATCCAGAGCACTCCTAGAAAGGTTGTCGGAGCTCGGCGAGAGAGTACCCGCCAACCTCGAGTCCCGTGCCGCGGTCAAACTCGAAGTCGAGATGTTCCGCGCTGCTCTCCCGCCGTCGAGGTTCCGTCGAGTGCTTCCCGTGCTCCGAGCGGGCCGTCGTGGCTGGTATACCGCCTATTGCAGCCAAGGCAGCCTCGACATGATCCGCGACATCCTCCAGTCACACCGCTGACCACGGGCCGTGCCCGGACTCCCTCGATAGAATGTGGTGCGTGACGGCACAGGGGGAGAGCGGAAGCGGGGTCTCCCGACTTTCGGGTGTGTCCCTCATCCTCGCTGCGACGATCATGTCAGGGATCGCATCGTACGTCGTTACCTGGCTCGTTCCCCATCAGATCGGTTTTGCAGCCTATGCGACCTTCGCGGTCTTCTGGTCGTTCATCTATCTCGTCGTCGGCGCCCTCTTCGGTATCCAGCAGGAGGTGACGAGGGCGACCTCCGCTACAGCGGGAGCGGCCGATGCCCACGTCGGCAAGGCGCGCAATTTCGGTCTTGCGGGCGGGGTCGTCGTCTTCCTGCTCGTTGTCGCGACGGCACCGCTGTGGGTCAGCGCTGCCTTCCCCGTCGGCGGCTGGAGTTACGTCTGGCCGCTCGCAATCGGCACCGCATCGTTCGTGATGATCGCGGTGCTCTGCGGCTCCCTCTACGGCATAGCGCGCTGGCGTGAACTCGCGATGCTGATGGTCACGGACTCGCTGCTCCGACTCATCGGAATCGCGATCGTCCTCGGCTTCACGTCGAGCACTGTCGCGCTCGCTTGGGTCGTTGCCATCCCGTTCCCCCTCACCCTCGTGCTGCTCTGGCCGTTCATCCGTCGTTCGATCGTCGGGAAGACTGAGCTGGATGTCGGCTACCGCTCGATCACCTGGAACGTTTCCCGCACCATCCTGGCCGCCGCGTCGACCGGCGTCATGGTCAGCGGATTCCCGCTACTGCTCGGCCTGACCTCGTCGGGCGTCTCGAAGGTGACGTTCGGGTTCGTGATCCTCGCGACGACGCTAACTCGGGCCCCGCTGATCGTGATCGCGATGTCGCTTCAGAGCTACTTCATCATCATCTTTCGTGATCGCGCCGATCGATTCTGGCGAACATTCCTGCGCCTGCAGGGGCTCATCCTCGCGAGTGGAGTCGTGCTGGCGGCGCTCGGCTGGCTGCTCGGACCGTCGGTCTTCGGGATACTGTTTCCTGCTGGTCCGAGGCCGGAAGGTTGGTTCATCGCTGCGCTCGTGCTCTCATCTGCTCTCGTCGGTTCGCTCTGTATAAGTGCTCCGGCCGTGCTGGCCCGGTCGGCGCATTTCGTCTATTCGGCCGGCTGGGTCGTCGGGGCGCTGGTGACAATCGCGAGCCTGCTGCTTCCCGTCGATTTCACAACGCGGGTTGTGATCGCTCTCTTTGCTGGACCGATCGCTGGACTGTTCCTACACGGCGGCTATCTGCTGACGAGAGGTCGCGTGTCGGCAGTAACCGTGGCTGGTCCGTAGAACCAGGGAATCGCGATCTAGGCAGCATGCCGAAAGCACATCCTGAGTGCCGTGACGCTAGGGCTTGGTTCTCTTCAGCTCCGCCTCGAGCGCCGCTATCCGCATCTCCTGCAGTGCAGAGGTCTCGGCGAGCGTCTGGGTCTTCGCTTCGAGCGCGGTCAGTTCGGAGCTGTGTTGGATGCAGACCAGGAAGAGTACAGCGACGCTAACGAAGAATACAAGGTTGAGCGGTACCACGACCCCGACGAGATTAGCCGCCCACACGAGCGTCGAGGGGAAGATCCCGATGATGAGTGCGAGCGTGCCCGCGACGAGCCACCAGACGGCGTGGCGTTCGCGAAGTCGACGACGACGCAGCATCTCGATGACGACGCCGAGCGTGAGGAGGGCGCTGAGAACCCCGAAGACGTATGACGCGACGCTCATGCGGTGATCCGCGCCTCTGGCACCGCGACGGGCGGCCGCACGAGCGCGAAGACGAGCGCCATGCAGGCACGCCCGAGGTAGGCAGCAGCTTTGAGCGGATGATGCGACGGGACCCCGCCTGCGCGGGGCCGCATCGCCACCGGTATCTGGACGATCACGCACCTCGCCCGCGCGGCGATGACGAGCGATTCGATCGTGTCACCCAAGTACTCGGCTGGGTAGTGCTCGGCGAAGAGCCGAACAGCGCGCGGCCCACTGGCGCGGAACCCAGAGGTCGTGTCAGTGAGCGGGGTTCGAGCGGTGCGGCTGAGGAATTTGGAGAGGACGACCATCGCCCAACGCCGCGGTCCCTTGACCGTGTAGTCGCCCTCACCGGCGAAACGAGCGCCGAGCACGAGGTCGGCGGACTCGAGGGCTTGCACGAGCGAGATGACGCCGCCGGGGTCGTGCTGGCCATCGGCGTCGACCTGTACTACGTTGTCGAAGCCGTGGTTGAGAGCGAACCGAAAACCGACTCGCATCGCACCGCCGACGCCCAGGTTGAACGGCAACTTGGCAACTATCGCGCCGGCCTCCGCTGCTTCTTCGGCGGTGGAATCGTGTGACCCATCGTCGACGACGAGGCAGGTGACTCCCGGCAGCTTCGAATAGACCTCGAGAACCACCGATCGAACCGACTCTTCCTCGTTGAAAGCTGGCATGACTATCAGCGTCTTCTCCAGCGAGGTTGGCATAGTCAGATGATACCAATCCCCCGCGGGGCTATTTTGTGCGCACGCTCGTGATGTTCTCCAGGTACCAGCGATAGGTGCTCGTTATTCCATCGCGGAGGCCGGTTTTCGCGTGCCAGCCGAGCTCGTTGAGTCGCGAGACATCCAATAGCTTCCGCGGCGTCCCGTCGGGTTTGCTCGGGTCTTGGAGCAGCCTGCCCTCGAAACCGACGATGTCGGCGATTAGTTGAGCCAGGTCGTGGATTGAGAGGTCTTCGCCGACGCCGACGTTGATGGTGTCGGGGGAGTCGTAGTGCTCGAGCAGGAACAGGGACGCTTCAGCTAGGTCGTCGACGTAGAGGAACTCGCGAAGTGGCGTACCAGAACCCCAGATGACGACCTCGTCGGCTTCGGCGACCTTCGCCTGATGGATACGACGCAGGAGCGCGGGGAGGACATGCGAGTTCTCCGGGTGGAAGTTGTCACCCGGGCCGTAGAGGTTGGTCGGCATCGCCGAAATCCAGCGTCGGCCGTACTGCTTACGCGAGGCCTGCACCTGCATGATTCCGGCGATTTTTGCGATGGCGTATGCGTCGTTTGTCGGCTCGAGCTCGCCAGTCAGCAGCGAAGACTCCTTGATTGGCTGTGAGGCGAACTTGGGATAAATGCAGGAGGAGCCGAGGAAGAGCAAACGGTCGACGTCCACGTCATTAGCGGCATCCATAATGTTTACCTGGATCTGGAGGTTGTCACTGAGGAAGGCAGCGGGAAACGTGTCGTTAGCGTGGATACCACCCACTTTCGCTGCAGCGTCGACGACGACAGCCGGGCGATTCGCGCGCATGAAATCGAACACCGCCGAGCGATCGCGAAGATCGAGGTCGCTCGAGGACGTTCCTACGAGGTCGTCGAAGCCCTCGTCTTCGAGATGCCTCCAGATCGCCGATCCGGCAAGGCCTTTGTGCCCCGCGACATAGATTCGCGTGTTCTTTTCCAACGGTTCTCCGTATTGCATTCTCGTTATACTCGCTGAGGTGCGACGTCCATTCCGGTAACAACGGCGACTTCAGCACAATTCCAAAGACACGAGCCATTCGTCTCCCCGAATGCTAGCAATGGAGAAGGCACGACGTGACGGCAGCGCCAGAGGTCCTCGTCGTTCTGCCGACACTGGGCGACCGGCTCGACAGTCTGAAAGAGACCCTCGACGCCGTCGCCTTGCAGCGAGTGGATGTTCCGCTCACCCTCGTCGTCGTGGCTCCCGCAGCCGCTCTCGCCGCCCGCGCGCTCGCCGCAGAGCATGGCGCACTTGTCGTCGATGACCCGAAAGAGGGCATCTCCGAGGCAATCAACTGCGGACTTCGAGCGCGGACGACTGAGCAGTATTACGCATGGATCGGCGACGACGACCTGTTCCGCCCCAGCGGACTCCGCATCCTCCGCGCCATTCTCGAAGCCACGCCGAAGGCCGTGCTGGCGTTCGGGGGCTGCGACTACATCGACGCGCAGGGACGCACGATCGCGGTGAGCAATGCGGGCTGGCTTGCGCCGAAACTGCTCGCCTGGGGCCCCGACCTCATCCCGCATCCCGGCACGATGATCCGCCTAGACGCGCTCGAGGCGATCGGCGGATTCGACCGTAGCCTGAAGTACGCGATGGATCTCGACGCATTCCTCAAGCTGCGTTCGCACGGCCGCTTCGCCTGGACCCGGCAGTCGGTCTCGGCTTTCCGCTGGCACCCGGATTCCCTGACTGTCGCCAACCGCATCGGTTCGAGCCGTGAGTCCGAGTCCGTCAAGCGCCGACACCTCCCTCGTGGCCTCCGTCCGATCAGCGTCGTCTGGCAGTACCCAATCCGCTGGGCGTCCGGCTTCGCCGCCGACCGCATCAATGCTCGGGCGCGCTCGCTCTGAGGACGGCCCGAGAGGGCGTCTGCGATAAGCTTCTGTGGTTTAGGAGCGAGTGTTTCTCCCATTTGCTGTGCCCAGCCAGCCGCGTTATAACGGAGTGAATTGAATGACTGAGACCAAAGCCAAGAAAGCGATCGTTACTGGGATCACCGGCCAGGACGGCAGCTATCTTGCAGAACTTCTCCTGAATAAGGGCTACCAGGTCCACGGTCTCATCCGACGCTCGTCGACGTTCAACACCGACCGCATCGACCACATCTACCAGGACCCGCACGTTCCGCACCCGAACCTGTTCCTGCACTACTCCGACCTCGCTGACGGCTCGCGCCTCGTCACCCTGCTCAACGAGATCCAGCCCGACGAGGTCTACAACCTTGGTGCACAATCGCATGTTCGCGTGAGCTTCGACGAACCGGAGTACACAGGTGACATCACGGGCCTCGGCACGATCCGACTCCTCGAAGCCATCCGTGCGATCGGCCTCGAGACGCGCTTCTACCAAGCGAGCAGCTCCGAGATGTTCGGGGCCACGCCGCCGCCGCAGAACGAGTCGACCCCGTTCTACCCGCGTTCTCCCTACGGAGTCGCCAAGGTCTACTCGTACTGGATCACCAAGAACTACCGCGAGGCCTACGGCATCTTCGCGTCCAACGGAATCCTGTTCAACCACGAATCTCCTCGCCGCGGCGACACATTCGTGACCCGCAAGGTCACCCGCGCCGTTGCGCGCATCAAGGCTGGTGTTCAGGACGAACTGTTCATGGGTAACCTCGACTCCGTTCGCGACTGGGGTTACGCCCCCGAATACGTCGAGGCCATGTGGCGGATGCTTCAGGTCGACGAACCCGATGACTTCGTTGTCGCGACTAACACCGCGTACACGGTTCGCGACTTCCTGCAACTGTCGTTCGAGCACGCCGGGCTTGA
Source organism: Microbacteriaceae bacterium (assembly GCA_025464815.1). Taxonomy (GTDB): domain Bacteria; phylum Actinomycetota; class Actinomycetes; order Actinomycetales; family Microbacteriaceae; genus Lacisediminihabitans. The sequence continues at coordinate 11,875 of JAODMW010000134.1, forward strand.
CTGGGAAAAGTATGTCAAGTTCGATGAGCGTTACCTCCGCCCGACAGAGGTCGACTCGCTCATCGGCGATGCGAGCAAGGCGCAGGAGAAGCTCGGCTGGACGCCCTCCATCCTCACGCCGAGACTCGCCGAGATCATGGTCGACGCCGACATCAAGGCGCTCGAACTCGGCGGAACGCGTTACGTCGACAAGATTGTCACCGCGTAAGTGCGCATTCTCGTAACCGGGGCTGGCGGCATGCTCGGACGGAGCATCGCGAGCCAGGTGGCGGCGCAGCGGTCGGGCGACCAACTCATCACGCTGACCCGCAAGGATGTCGACCTCCGTGACAAGGCGGCCACACGGGCGTTCATGGAGCAGGCGAAGCCTGACGCAATCATCCATGCCGCCGCAAAGGTGGGAGGAATCGGTGCGAAGCTCGCCGAACCGACGATCTTCCTTCTCGACAACCTGTTGCTCGATTCGAGCGTGCTCTCTGCTGCGATCGACCTTCGCGTTCCTGATTTTCTCTATGTGGGAAGCGCGGCGGTCTACCCAGCTGAGTACGATCATCCGTTCGTCGAGGACGACATGTTGACCGGCCATCTCGAGGGAGCAAACGAGGGCTACGCCGTTTCGAAGATCGCGGCGATCAAGCTTTGCGAGTACGTGACTCGGCAGTACGGGCTCAACTACAAGTCGGCCCTCCCGTCAAATCTTTACGGCATCCACGACCACTTCGAGCTGTCGAACGCTCACCTTGTCGCGGCGACGCTCGCCAAGGTCCATGAGGCGAAGCGCGACGGCAGCGACGCGGTCTCGGTGTGGGGCGACGGCACGGCACGGCGCGAATTCACCTACTCGGTGGACGTTGCGGCCTGGCTCGTCGAGCAGATCGACAAGCTCCAGGCTTGGCCGTCCACCCTGAACCTTGGTTGGGGCAGCGATTACTCGGTCGCCGAGTACTACGAGACGGCGAAAGAGGTGGTGGGGTTCGAAGGAGCGCTCGAGTTCGACACGAGCAAACCATCGGGTGTTCCCCAGCGTCTCATCGACTCGAGCGCCGCTCGCGCCCTCGGGTGGTCACCGACGACCACTCTTCGCGACGGGATGGCTGCGACCTACGCCGACTATCTCACCAGCACACCCGGAAGGTAACATGAACGACCGCCAAGCACCCACGACCGATTTTCCGCTCGCCACAGCATCCTGGGATGAAGCGGAGTACGCCGCCATCCAGCGCGTCGTCGAGGGTGGTCGATTCACGATGGGTCCTCTCGTTGCCCAGTTCGAGCGCGACTTTGCGGCACAGGTCGGCTCGGAGCACGCGGTGATGGTCAACTCCGGCAGCAGCGCTAACCTGCTCGTGATCGCCGCAGCGGTACTCGACCCGGAGATCGACCTCAATCCCGGAGACGATGTGCTGGTTCCTGCCCTGTCTTGGGCGACCACGTACTACCCACTGCAGCAGTACGGCCTTCGCCTCAACTTCGTAGATATCAACCTCAACACCCTCAACATGGACCTCGATCTCGCCGAGGCAGCGATCGGGCCGAAGACGAAAGCGATCTTCGCCGTCAACATCCTCGGCAACCCCAACGACTTCGCGAAGCTCAAGGCTCTCGCCGATAGGCACGGGCTCCTACTGCTCGAGGACAACTGCGAGTCTCTCGGTGCCGAGTTCGAGGGAAAGCAGGCCGGTACTTTCGGCGCGATGGGCACCTTCAGCACGTTCTTCTCGCACCACATCTCCACGATGGAGGGCGGCATGATCGTGACGGATGATGAACGACTTCGCCAGACCCTGGTCAGCCTTCGCGCCCATGGCTGGATCCGTGAGCTGCCGGACAAAAATTTCGTGCATGACAAAACCGGCGATCCGTTCGAGGATTCCTTCTGCTTCGCGCTTCCCGGTTACAACGTCCGCCCGGTGGAGATGTCGGGCGCGATCGGCATCGAGCAGGTGAAGAAGATCCCGATGATCGTCGAGGAGCGTAGACGCAACGGTGCCTACTGGGTCGAGGTGATGTCCCAACTCGAGGATGTGCGACTTCAGAAAGAGACCGGCAGGAGCAGCTGGTTCGGTTTTTCGATGGTGCTCGAGGGTGCTCTCGCCGGGCGTCGCCGTGAGGTCGGCGCCGCGCTGACCGCTGCGGGAATTGAGTCACGACCGGTAGTTGCCGGTAACTTCACTCGCAACCCAGCGATGAAGTACCTCGATTCGGATGTTCCGGAGTCGCTGCCCGCCGCCGACGCGATCCACTTCGACGGCCTCTTCGTCGGCAACCGGCACTACGAGACCCACGAGAGCATCGACGTACTACACGAGATCCTCGCGACCATCCCGCGCTAGAGACTGTCCCGGGAGCCCGGCCGCGATGTTCAGCGGCGGCGCTTGCCCTCGGAGATCGCCTTCGCGAACGACTCGAGTGTCGCGGTTGCGACCTTCTCCCACGAGAACAGCGTCGTTCGGGCGAGACCGAGCGCGGTGAGTTCAGCCTGGCGTGTCGGGGCGGCCGCGAGTTGCCGGACGGCTCGTGCGAGGTCGAGGGGGTCGCCCGGGCCAAAATAGTCGGCCGCATCCGCCCCAACCTCACGGAACACCTCGGTGTCCGCGAGGAGCACCGGAAGCCCGATCGCCATCGCCTCGAGGGTTGGCAGCGAGAATCCGGTCGCGAGCGTGGAATCGATGAGCGCCGTCGCCGTCGCGAAGAGCTCGCCCAGTTCCTCTGTCGGAACCCAGGACTTGAGCTCGACGGAGCCTTCGAGCCCCAGTTCCTTGACGAGAGGTATCAGCGGGTCTTCGCCGAAACTGCCGGTGATCACGAGCCGTGGCCTCTCCGTGGGTGGGATCTCGGCCCAGGATCGCACGACGGTGGCGAAATCCTTATAGGGGCTGCGCTGGCCGATCGCGAGGAAGAGATCGTTGCGGCGCGTTTTCGGCGTCGATGACGGCGTCGAATTCGTGCGGCCGGCGAGCGGGATGACGTCGATCCGGTCGTCTGGAAATTTCAGGTACTTGCGGATGGCGGACGCCGAGTACTCGCTTATCGTGATGAGTCGCGTGGCGTTAGCCGCGCCGCGCCGCTCCATCCACTTGACCGGCCCCGTGAAGAGTTTGTTCTGCATGAGTTCCGGATGCGAGAAGTACAGCAGGTCGTGCACCGAGATGACGACGGGTGCGCTCGACCGAAGCGGTCCGAGCATCGCTGGGCCGTGGATGAGGTCGGCGCCCAGTTTCTTCGCTTTCGCCGACACGGTGAAGAGCTCGCCCCGAGCCCAGTCAAACCGGTTCTCGCCACTGATCCCAGAGTCGATCATGTTGCCAGGAAACCAAGAGGTGTCCTTCTCCATGAGCTCGCGGCTCGCGAATCCCACATAACTGTACTCGGAACCGAGTTCACCGATGGTGCGGTACAGCTCTCGGGCATAGATCTCGAGTCCGCCCTTCGTGCCGGTGGTCTGAAGGAGGTTCACGAAGACGAGAGGCATCGGTGCCGATCCTTTCGAGGGAACGTTGGTTGATTAGGGGGCGACGACACGGTAGATCGTGTATTTGGCTAGCTGGGAGCTCGCCCGTTCGTCGACGGCGAGGCACTTCGCATCGAGGGTGCCCTCAGCGAGTACGTAGTGCACATTCTTCTGCGCGAAGTCGGAGCAGGCATCGAATGTCACGACGACGGCGTCAAGGGAGGGATTAGTGACCTTCGGTTCGCCTAGCCCGAGCGTCCAGTTGACGAAGCCGATCCTGTCCCACATATCGTGGTAGCGGCCGGCGGGGTCGACCTCCTTCCACATCACCTCGGAGGGGGCGCCTTGTACGCCGTTGTAGGCTCGCACACCGGACTCAACGAGCGTGGCCGTGATGAGCGGGTTGCCGATCCCGACCCAAGTGCCGGGCTCGGCTTTGTCGACAGAGATGACCTCACGGGCGACGGGGGTCTGCCGGAGGTCGAAGATGCCGTCATAGACGGGGTTGACTCCGCTCGCCGTCGGGACGGTCGCGAGCAGGAAGGCGACCACGCCGATCGTGTAACGCTTTCGGGCGAAAAAGAACAGCGCAGAGGTCGACATGAGTGCGAAGAACCACCAGTACGGTGCTGCGGCCTGGAGCGCGTGGAATCCCGAGCCGAGCCCGACGAGCCCGGCGATCCCGACCTGTGATAGCAGAAAGAGACCGGCGCCGGTCCAGGCGACGACGCGGCCCGGGCTGCGGTTGGCGTCATCCAGATAGTGGATCACTGCGACGAGGAGGGCGAGCGAGGCAATTCCGAGTGCAATGACGACCCCGACCCTCGTGTTATCGATCGGGATTCGGTCGAGGAAGAGTAGGTGGGCGATCGCTGTCCAGCCGGGGACGAAAGCGTAGGCGGCGAAGACGACGACGATGGCGACGAGGCCGATGAGTGGCCAGGGAAGTACCGCGCAAGCCCGTCGTTGCTGCACGATCGCCCAGATGATGACGGGGATCAGGAAAATGCCGACGAGGAAGAAGGTCGAAGCCTCCGATGAATTGGCACCAAGGAAGTTACCGCTGTTCGTCAGGGACTCGCTGAATGACGAGCCGATGACGCGAGCGAACGAACGTGCGTGGGCCGCGCCAGTCTCTGTGAGCCGCGCACCGGGATAGACCGTTGAGAGGAAACCCTCGACAGTATCGGCGCGGGTGGCGAGGAAGATCACGGTCACGAGTGCGCCCGCAGCACCACCGGCGAAGATCGGGCCGACGGCACCAAGCACTCGTTTCCAAGTCGATCCCCGACGAAGGCTCTCGATGACGAGACCGATGCCGAAGAACGCCACAACGTAGGCGACGGCGAGGATATAGGGGATGTAGATGCCCATCGCCATCACGGCAGTGAGGTAGCCGACTATCGCGGCCCAGACCCACCGCGGTCGTCGTTTTGACGATCGGAGCACCCAGACGAGGGCTGCCATGGTCGCAAGTGCCCAGACGGCCGGCCAGAAGGTCGTGGACTGGTACCACCATTGGAAGAAGGGGCTGTAGAAGAATCCGACGGCAAGGGCGGCCCCGAGGATCGGCCGGCGCGGAAGCATCGTCACAACGAACGCGTAGGCGGCGGCGATGAGCGCGAAGCCACTCGACCACCAGCGCCAGGCCTGGCCTTGGTCGGCGCCGAAGAGGAGGAAGCCGATTAGATGGGGCCGGAATGCGACCGACCAGTCGAGTCTCGGCAGGTCGTATGGAAGCGTGGAGTCCATACCGCCCGGGAATGTCTCGTTGCGCTCTGGCAGGCCCTGCTGGAGTTGGGAGATCGTCCACGACGTCCCGGTGTTCCATTCGTCCGACCGGATGGCCTGAGGGCGACCGGAGATGAGATCGGGATCGGTTCCGGAATAGACCTGCCCGTAGTATGCGCCCGAGGAGGTTCCGTTCCAGCCGAGACCTACGAGAATCGCGCCGAGTACGAGCAGTATCGCCGGAAACACGAGGATCACGCGAAGACGGGGAAGGCCTTCCGCCGTCGGGGTCACGAAGGCCCTGTAGCGGGTCAGGAACCTGTTGACCCGGGCGGCAGGTGCAGTCACGTGGTGAGCCTCGTTCGGTGGGGCGGATAATTTCGGCCCACTCACCCTATCCGCTCGGTGTCCCGCTCGACCCTCGCCGCTCCCGCATGGGCGAACAGAGCTTCTTTTGACTGAAGACCGAGCGTCATTAGACTTCAACCGCGGTCGGACCGGGCACGGAGCCCAGCCGAAACCTGAATGGATATCGATGGACACGCTCTCCCCGTACGCAAAGCACTCCTTCGTCTCCGGTACCGAGAACAACAGCTGGTCGAACATGTTCCGGTTCATTCCCGACGGATCCCGCGTTCTTGATGTCGGCTGTTCGACGGGCAGGTTCGGCGCGGCGCTGCAAGAGTTCAAAGCGTGCACGACGGTGGGTGTCGACATCAACGAAGCGGATATTGCCGAGGCGAAGACCCGGCTGAGCGAGGCCTTCGTGTTCGACATCCGTGAGCCCGGGGCGCGCGAGCTGCTCGGGGATTTCGACGTGGTGGTGTTCGGCGACGTCATCGAACACCTTCCGGACCCCCGGTCGGTTCTCCGAGCCGTGCACGAGCTGCTAAAGCCGGGTGGCGCCGTGGTGTATTCCATCCCACATATGGGCCATGTCTCCGTTCGACTGGACCTGATGGACGGTCGTTTCCCGTACACGGAGATCGGACTGCTCGACAAGACCCACCTGCACTTCTACGACCGCACAGAGGTGCTCTCGGTCTTTGAGGACTCGGGATTCCGGATCGCGGAAGAACTGCCGACGGTGGTGAGTTATCCCGAGAAGTGGTTGACCGAGCGGCTTTCCGGAATGGGTCTCACCCCATCTCCCGGCTATTTCGCGATGCTCGCAAGTACGGATGCCCACGTCTTCCAGTACGTCGGGATCGCGCTCGCGAGCGATGAACTCGCGCCGTCACCCCGGGCGGCAGCCGACCAGCTCATGCCGCAGGATGAGATGCTGGCGAAGAGCAACCAGCTAATCGTCGAGAACGAGCGGCTGGAGGCGCAGCTTCGTGGCCTCTACGAGCGCATCGCACGGATCAGGAGGAACCCGTTCGCGGCGGTCATCTTCGAGGTTCGCCGCCGTTTCCGCCGGGGATGAGGGCGAAGGCTGACGGTTAGAGCTGGGATGACGTCGGCACAGTCTCGGCAAAACTTTTCGCCAATCGAGTTCCCAGGCAGCCTTGACCAAGCAGACGACGAAGGATCGACCTGGCTGGTCGTTCCAGTGCTCCGGGAACTTCGCACTGGGCCCTACCGTCGTTTCCTTCCTCGACGTGGTGCGCGATATTCTCCAACCTGCCTAAACGTCAAGCGAGGACGACCGACGTTTCAGCAAACGCCTTCCGCCAGCTCAGCTCCCGTGACGCCTTCACGCAGCAGACCACGAAGGTGAGCCATCCGAATTCCACCAGCATCGAACTCTCGGCGAGGCCGGTCGTGAGTAGGACGACGAGCACGAGGGCCGGCCAGGCGTAGACGAAGCTGCGCTGTCTCGATGCGAGCAGCCAGGAGCGGATGAAGGTTAGTGCCACCAGCCCGATGAATGCGACGAGGCCCACCAGCCCGAGCTGGAACCAGACGTCGAGGTAGGCGTTCAGGCCGGAGGTCGGGGTGCTGTCGAGGTAGTTGGGGAAGGCCTGGAAGGGCGGGACGTCCTGGCGCCAGTGGCCGACCCATCCCCATCCCTCCAGCTCGTGGAGCTGGATGTACAGGCGCATGGGTTGCCAGAGCTGCAGTCGTAACTTGAGTTCGGCGCTGGCGCTCAGTGCCGTGATGATCGGGGTGCGTGCGGCCCAGGCGACAGCGACGATGGTGACCGTCAGCGCCAGAAGGCCGATCTGCCAGAACCTCTTCCTCTCGGCCGGGACCCTGCGCAGACCATAGAGCGCGAGAGCCGCGACCGCGACCACGACGAATGAGCCGATCGCGATGGGGGAGCGGCTGAGCAAGAGGAGGAGCCCGGCCAGCACCAGGGAACCGATGGCGACGGGGCGCTGGATCGACCGAGTGCGCAGCTCGGTGCCGAAAGTGACGATGGCGATGAGGGTGATGATCCCCAGCTGGTTGCGGGTTCCGAAAATGCCCTGGAGGGGTCCGAGCTCGGCGAGATTGCCTTGGATGAAGAGGAAGCGGAGGGGGGCATCGATGAGCACGCCCGAGAAGATCTCGAGCACCAACGACAGCACGAGTGCGACCCGCAACACATCCCCGAAGGCTCGCGCGATCTGGATCGTGTCGCGGATGAGCGCGACATAGATGCCGAGCATAGTGACCGCGCCGAAGTAGACCACGCTGCCGAGAGTCGCCCAGTTGTATTGGCTCCAGAACACAGAGATCGCAGCCCACCCGACGAAGATGAGCAGGGAGATGGGCAGCAGCCCGTGCCACTCGACGGTGTCTCGCCTGGCCAGGAACGAGAACGTCGCGAGAATCACGAGGGCTGCCAGGATGCCGAGCAGCCCTGCCCAGCCGATGATCTGCCGAATGAAGAGCGATCCAAGTTCGGTGGCGATGATCGTCTGGGTCAGGGCGGAGGAAAAGCGTGCGGAGCCGAAGAAGCTCTCGGCGGCCTTGATCGCGTGGTGGCGAGGCTGTGCGTTGCTCATGAGCGGCTCGGTTGCTTTGCCGCGAGTTCGGCGGAGAGCGGACTCGACTTGGTCTTGACCGCCCAGAGGACCAGCAGCATCCATCCGCCCTCGATCAGCATGCGGCTCTCGGCGATGCTCTGCACGAGCTGTGCGGTGAGCACCAGGATCGGCAGCACCGCGACCCAGGAGAGGTGTCCGGCGGTGCCTGGGGTCGTCACGATCCGGTCGGTCGCCATGATCCACGAGCGCACGATGGTCGAGAGCACCAGGGCGGCGAAGATCACGAGCCCGACGATTCCGACCTGGAGCCAGACATCGAGCCAGGCGTCGTGGGCGTGCATGACCTGCACCCCGCCGGCTCTGGCCAAGCCCTTGAAGGGTGGGATCCAGGGGATCCAGTAGCCCAACCAGCCCCATCCGAAGGCCGGACGCTGCTGCGCGAGCCCGATCACGGCCTTCCAGATTTCGCCACGTCCCGTGAAGTCGGCGCTCTTGCCGAGCACGCTCAGGATCGGACCGCGCAGCAGGAAGCCGATGACGGCGATCACGACGATGCCGACGCCGATGCCGCCGTAGGCGAGCGTCCTGCCGCGAGGGCTGCGCGCGCGGCGCGCGACCAGCACGGCGGCCGCAACGATCGCCACCACAGCCAGCGCGATGACGATGGTCGCGGACTGGGTGATGGCGATCGTCAGGATGGCGACGAGCATCCAGAACCAGCCCCAGAAACGTCCGACACTGCGCGAAGCCAGCTGGACGGCAAACACGATCACCCCGAGCAGGGCGGCCATGGCGAGCAGGCTCGAGTTGCCGACGATGCCCTGGATCTTGCCACTGGAGAACAGCAGGTCACGCGACCAGTAGAGCAGTTGCGCCGGGTGGGCCGGATGCTCGGTGAGCCAGACCGGATAGATCGGGTGGCGGATGAACGCCGACACGATGAACTCGAAGATGAACGACAGGCCGAGGATGAGACGCAGGGCCCAGCCGAGAGCAGTGAGCAATTCGGCCCAGCTCAGCGTGACCGCGATCGAGACGGCGGATGCGGCGGTGATCAACTGCACGAACACGCCGAGGGTGGTGAACAGCGGGTAGAACGACCAGGCGATGGAGAGAGCCGCGACGAGGAGGAAGCCCAGGAGCGGGTAGGGCAGCCCGCTCCACCGGAATCGCGAGCGGTTGTGCACCAGCAGCACCGCGGAACCCGCGACGACGATGGCGACCATGACCCCGTAGCCGTACCAGCTGAGCGCGTCCCGCCAGAAGTCGCCGGCCAGACCGGTGAACAAAACGAAGGTCGCGAACCCCAGCCGGAGTCCGCGACGTTCGAGTTTTCCCATAGAGAGAGGCTACCGGCTGGACTTGTCGCGCGTCTGAGCCGCCGCCGCGACATCCGCATTGCCGAAAACGCAGGAGATTCGTGCGCTTGCGACGGGATTGTGCCGTCGGACGGTTTTTCGCGCGGTATGTCCTGCGTTTTCGGGGGGCCTAGACGAACGCGGCCTTGCCCGTGATCGCGCGGCCGACGATGAGGGTGTTCATCTCGCGGGTGCCCTCGTAGGAGTAGATGGCTTCGGCATCCGCGAAGTATTTGATGACGCCGTAGTCCATGACGATGCCGTTGCCGCCGAAGAGTTCACGGCACCAGGCGACGGTTTCGCGCATCCGGCTCGTGGTGAATTCCTTCGCGAGCGCGGAGTGCTCGTCGCGCTGGATGCCCTCATCCAGCATCTGGCTGACGCGGGTGACGACGCCGATCGAGGAGGTGATGTTGCCGAGGCTCTTGGCGAGCAGCTCCTGAATCAGCTGGTGGCCGCCGATCGGCTTACCGAATTGGATGCGCTCGCCGGCATATTTCACGGCCGCCTCGTAGGCGCCGACCGCGTTGCCGACCGCGGCCCAGGAGACCTCGGCACGCGTGAGGCGCAGCACGGCCGCGGTCTCACGGAACGACGAGGAGCCCTGCAGGCGATTCGCTTCGGGAACGACCACGTTCTCGAGCACGATGTCGGCGTTCTGCACGATGCGCAGGGCCTGCTTGTTCTCGATGCGGGTGGCGGAATAGCCGGGTGTGGATGTCGGGACGATGAAGCCCTTCACCTGGCCGTCGTCCGCATCCTTGGCCCAGATGATCGTGACATCGCTGATCGAGCCGTTGCCTATCCAGCGCTTGGCGCCGTTGATCACCCAATTGTCCCCGTCGCGCCTGGCGACGGTGTGGAGACCCTGGGCAGAGTCGGAGCCGGAGAGCGGTTCCGTGAGCCCGAAGGCGCCGAGCAGCTCCGCGCTGGCGAATCTCGGCAGCCACTCCGCGCGCTGTTCGGCGGAGCCGGCCACGGCGATCGAGCCCATGACGAGCCCGTTCTGCATGCCGACCAGGGTCGCGACGCTCGCGTCGACACGAGCGAGCTCCAGCGCCACCCAGCCGCGGAAGACCGCGCTGTTCTCGAACGTGCGGGTCTCCTCCCACGACTGCCCGAACAGTCCGAGGTCTGCGAGCCCTTTCACGATCGAGCGCGGGAAGAATTCCGCCTTCGTCCACAGGTCGTTGGCGATCGGCCGCACTTCCGCCTCCAGGAAGGCGCGCAACTCGACGATGAGCTGCTTCTCACGATCCATGAGGGCGTTCTCGTAGCCGTAGAAATCGCTCGGAATGGGCTCGAATGACGACATATGGATGCTCCGTTGCTCTGTGTGGAATGCGGTTTCGATACGCGCTTCGCGCGACTCAACCCGCGGAAGACTCTATGCCGGGCGTCCGAACGTTCCCAAGGTGATTGGTACTTTGGTCTAAACGCTTTCCGCGGCCACCCGCACGGTTTGTAGAAGGCGACCAAGTGGCGGAGATAGACAAGGAAACTCAGGGATGTTCGTAGGGATCACCAACACGCCACGGCCGTACGCCTGGGGTTCCCGCACGGCGATCTCCGACCTGCTCGGCACCCAACCGAGTGGCGAGCCGGAGGCGGAGCTGTGGCTCGGGGCGCATCCGGGGTCGCCGAGCATCATCCTTGATTCCTCGCAGACCGGGGGAGCGAAAGATCTCGCCGAATGGATAGCGAACGACCCGCACACGACGCTGGGGCCGCTCGCAACCGACGGGCGGCTGCCCTTCCTGCTCAAGGTGCTTGCCGCGGCTTCCCCTCTATCGCTCCAGGCGCATCCGACCCCGGAGCAGGCGATCGACGGGTTCGGCCGCGAAGACAAGCTTGGAGTACCGCTGGCCGCCGGGGAGCGTAACTATAAGGACGCTTATCCGAAACCGGAGTTGATCTACGCGCTCAGCCCGACATTCGACGCTCTCTGTGGGTTTCGGCCGCTCGATGAGACCCTTGCGATCGTCTCTGCACTCATCGACCTCGACATGTCACGACAAGACCCGCAGCCACAACCACTCGAAGATCTCTATCAGATGCTCGCCGCGCCGGATGGCCTCCGCACGTCGTTCGAATGGCTCATTTCCCGCCAGGCCGGGGTCGCGACGCTCGTCGGCCTCGTGACAGAGCTAGCGGGGAGCAGCGCGACACCACCCCTCGCGATCGCCAGGGCACTTGCTTCGGAGTACCCGGGCGACCCAGGGATCGTGATCTCCCTGCTCATCAACGGCGTGACGCTTGCGTCGGGTGAGGCGCTCTACCTGCCGGCAGGCAACATTCACGCCTATCTGGAGGGCCTCGGGATCGAGCTTATGACGGCCTCTGACAATGTGTTGCGGGGTGGTTTGACGACGAAACATATCGATGTGCCGGAGCTCGTCGGCGTGCTCGACTTCACGCCGGTGCCCGTTCCCTATCTGAGGGCGTCGAAGCCCGCTGATGGCGTGGAGGTCTTCCAGCCAGATGATGCGGACTTCGCCCTCGTCCGCATCTCAGCAAGCGAGATCGGCGACAGCGAACTCGACGCGTCCTACCCGCTGGGCGCGCCCGGTATCGTGATCTGTACCGCGGGTTCGATTGCGATCGCCGGGGCCGAGTCATCCGTCACCCTCGAACGTGGAGAGTCGGTATACGTCACGCCGTCCGAAGGTTCGCTCGCCTTCAGTGGCTCCGGCACGGCATTCCTGGCAACGATCGCACGCGCTCTGTGAGCGACGACAGCACCGCCCCGGCAGTCCCTCCCGGGGGGCGACGCAGCGCGCTCGCGATCGTCCTGGGTGTGGCCGTGGCAGCGATCGTCATCCTCGCTGCACTGCTTCAGCTCGTCGAGGGACCGATCGGGCTGGCACTCGTCGGAGTTGTTCTCGTGCTCACACCGACCGCGAGAAGGCTTGGTCGCCGGCTCGCCCTGAACGGTTCGATCGGTCTTGGACTCATTCCACTGCTCTGGTGGGTGAGGCTGCCGCTACCCAACGGAATCGGACGGTTCGACATCGTGATCGCGGTGCTCTATGGTTTCATCGCGTATCGGCTCGCCTGCGGTCCGACTCAGCGCGCGACGATCCTGCCGACATTCTCCCGCATCGACTGGGTGTTTGTCGGCGAAGCCGCCTTGCTTGTCTGGCTGTTCCGACCGTTTGAGAAATACAGTGCGGGCACCGGAGCGGTATCGATGCTGATGGGCGCCTACGGCAATGACGATGTGGCGCACTTCAACATCTTCGAGATGATCCGCCGCAACGGTGTGATCGGCAGCGGGTGGGGAACGCCCGCCGACGGCACATTGTTCGCCTACGTGCCCTACCCCCAGCATTTTCACGCACTCGTGGCTTTCGCGGCCGAGTCGTGGATCGGCCCGGGCATCTCCTCGGTCGATCGGGAGGTCGGTGCTTTCGGGGTCGGAACCGCTATCGTGATCTCGATCGCTGTCATCACTCTCGTCGCGGCGATCGTGTCCCTCCGCCAACTGCGGCACTCGCCGGGGCTCGCTGTCATTGCAGCCGTCGCCGTTCCCGGATTCCTCGTGCTCGGGCTTGGCGCGCAATCGTTCAGTTACGGTTTCCCGGGGTTTCTGCTCGCGGTGATCGGTACTGTCATTGCGATCGTCCTCGCTTCGGATACCCGTCGAACGCGCATCACGCAGCTTCTCGCCGTCTCAGCCCTCGCGATCCTCGTCGCACACTGCTGGAGCCTCTTCGGTCCTCTCGCCGGACTCGCCTGGCTCGTGGTCGTGCTGAGACGCCCGTGGCGACGATTCCATCGTCGCCTGGTCGCGGGATCGGTCGAGGCGCTCGTCGTGCTCGCGACCGTTGCGGCGGTCGGTTTCGCTGCTTGGCTCGTCGTCGATGCGACCCGAGCTGCCGGTTCACCGGAGCAGGCTCTCGCCACTCCCGGTGCAGTGCCGGTCTCGCCGTTGACCGCGATGTGCGCCATCGCGATCGCGGTGATAGCCCTCGCCTGGGCGCGACTGTCGCTGGCTCGTCGCGGGGTTTTGCTTCGAGACCGACCGTGGGCATCCGCAGGCCTCTTCGGTCTCGTCGCCCTCGTCGCCCTCGGCGAGGGAGTGGTGCTTATCTACCTTCAATTCCGCATAGTGCGATCGCTCGGATACTTCCAATACAAGTTCTTCAATGGACTCTTCCTCGTCGTTGCGATCCTGCTCGTAGTGCAGGTGCTCGTGACGATCGCGCCGATACTGGCCGCGTGGAATTCAGGTCGCGAGCCTCGTCGATCGGCCAGTGAGATCGTTACCACAACAATCGGAATCGGTCTGGTGAGTCTCTCGATCCTCACCTTCGCGACGATTCCAGCCAACCCGCAATCGAGCCTCGCGGACTTCCGTCCGCAGGGGCTCATAGTGCGAAATGATCTCGCAATCGCCGCGGTGACGCCGAATGCCCGAGTCGGCAGGATCCTCGAGGCGGCCGCCGTGATGGCCGACCAGCCATGCGCTCGCCCGGTGTTCGTGGACCCTGGTTCGAAGAAGAAGATGGCGGAAGCAAACCAGTGGGCGATGTCGCTCTCGGCGACCTGGACGGAGGGAGCGAGCAGCATCAGCTCCTATATCTACGAGCGCACCGAACTCCGCTCTACGGCGCAGATCGAGACGACGATTCGGACCATCCTCGAGGGTGCTGCCGACCGGTGCGTCGTTCTCTCGCCGGCCTCGCTCGAGTCACTGCGCCCCGAAGTGCGGTCGGACTTCAGCGGCCGGCTGATCAGCTGGTGATCGTCGTAGCTGCGAGCTACCGCGAACCGTTGCCCGTCGAACCCTTTTCTCGCAAGCCGAGTGGCCCGTCGGCACGGTCCGTCGTGACGAAATAGAGCGGCTTGCCCATCGCTTTGTTGACATTGGCACCGATGTATTCGGCGATCACGCCGAGGACGAAGAGAATTCCACCGGAACTTAGAAGCATGATGACGATGATCGACGCCCAGCCCTGGCTGTCGATGCCGAAGAAGATCTTCACGATGACGATCCAGAGGGCGAAGAGCACCCCGATGATCGCGAAAGCGACACCGGCGATGCTGACGAGCCGCAGCATCCGAGTTCCGCTCGTGATCACCAGCCGCCAGAAGTGACTGAGCAACGACCGTAGGGAGTATCCGGATGCCCGCTGCTCGCCCCGGAGTGAGATACCCGTGGTCGTGTACGGCCCGGAAATCCAGCCGAGTGCCACGTCGAGGTAGACCCCTGGGCCGGCGATCTTGGCCGCCTCGCGTGCGACAGAGCCGAGTACCAGCCGAAAACTGTTGAAGTCCAGCGCGCGACGACTGCCCGAGAACTGCGCGATGAGGAATTTGGAGAAGTGGGATGCGGCGTTCCGCAGGGGGCCGTGCGGCGCAGGGTTAAGTGGGTGACCGTAGACGAGCTGCACTGACTCGGTGAGTGCCGCATCGAGGAGACCGCCTATGTCGGCAGGATCCTGCTGGCCGTCCTCATCGATCGTGACGACCCAATCGCTGGTCGATGCAGCCATGCCAGCGAGGGTCGCGGCGTGCTGGCCGAAATTGGTGCTGAGCCAGATCGGCCTGACCGACGGATAGGCGGCGGCGAGCCGTCGAATTACCTCGTCCGATCGATCGGGGCCGTTGTCGTGCACGAGGATTATTTCGGTCACTCCGAACGCTGTGCCACCCGGTGTCAAGGACTCGGGACCGAAGCGCAGGACGTCGGCTACGGTTGCTTCGAGAGTGTGTTCCCCACGGTAGACGGGGACAACCACGGATACGCTGTGCACGACTCGAGCTTACCTAGAGCAGGAGGCTCGAGCTGAGCCGCGGCATCCGGCCGGTGATGATTGGACCTGCGGCGTGCTGAAACTGATTCGACGGCTGCTCGGCGACGAGCGAGTGCGGTTCCTGTTGGTCGGGGGTATCAATACCGTGGTGGGTTATCTGCTCTTCGCTGTGTTCCAGCTCACTCTCGGCCATATCATCGGGTACCTGGGCAGTCTCTACCTCTCCTATGCGATCGCGACACTCGTGGCGTTCTACCTTCATCGACGGTTCACCTTCCGTGCGGCGAAGACCGGGCAACTCGGTATCGACTTCTTGCGTTTCCAGTCGGTCTACGTCGTCAGCCTCGCCGTGAACACGATTCTGCTTCCGGTGCTCGTCGAGTGGGGCGGATGGCGCCCTCTCGTCGCACAGCTCGTGATCGTCGTCGTGACGACGATCATCAGCTACGTCGGGCACAAGTGGTTCTCGTTCCGTCGACCATCCGTGGGCAAACCGGTCGACCGGCCCGACGAGACCTGACCGCGCAGTCGACGGGTCTCTCAGCCGATGGCGTGCTGTGAGTCGCAGTTCGGTTGAACCGGTGCCGCTCCGAAGGAGAAGCACACCGTGTACGCCGAAGGGTCGAGCCGATCGGAGGGGAAGATGCGCCATCCGGCCTCAGTGCGTCCGTCTGCAACCATCGAGCGGAGCTGCGATGTCAGATCGGCGAGGAGGGGCTTTCCTCGATAGTCCGATGCCGGTATTGCCACCCGGAGGAAGGCGTGCGTCGTCGAGCCGTAGTAGGCGAGGAACTGGGGCAGGGCGAACACCCGCTCGTAGGCGAGCGGGTTCGCCGCGAGCAATACCGCCTGGGAGCCCGGATGCTGCGCGAGGGCCGCTACCCCGGCTTGGATCTGTCTGTCGACGATCACCGAGGTGTCGGTCAGGATCGCAGACTGGACATGGAAGGAGCGCCCGTAGTGGACGTTCTGGACGAGTGGTGTCACGAGGAACAGCATGATCGCACCGGCGGCGATCGCGACCCGGTAGAGAACGGAATCGATCGGCAGACGGATCGCTGCGGCCATCAGCAGCACGAACCCGAGGACGACGGAGAGGTCGGTGAGGAACCCGTACCGCGACGAGGTAAGGATGATCGCGTAGTAGTTCTGGTAGAAATACCCGTCACCGAGAATCAGATAGACGCAGGCGATACTCGACAGCGTGAGTGGATAGTCCGAGGCGATCGCGGCCACGCGTCCGAGTCCTGCAGGAGCACTGCCGAGACGGGTGCCGGTGTGGAGGCCGGCGCTGCGGCGCCGCAGGAACTCTGCGGCTGCTGTCAGCACCAGGAACGCCAGCGCCGCGCCGAGCAGTGGACTGCCGACCATCACCCTCACGAAGAGACCGACTGAGCGTGAGTTGCCGTACATGTCCTCACCGGTGCTCGCAGTCCCGAGCAGGATGCCGATCGTGACATAGGCGGTGAACAGGACGGAGACGACCCCGAAGATGCCTGCGAGCCAGGGGCGCGCGGAGCGACGGAAGAGAAGCAGGTAGACGACGGCGAGCGGTACGAGGAAGAGGACTCCGTCTTCTTTCGATCCGACGATCACGAGGTAACCGACGAAGACGATGATCCAGGCTCCGATGCCCGATGGCCGACGCCACAATTCGCCGACGCCGACGACGAAGAGCGCAACGCCGAGCGAGACGTAAATCTCCGACGGACCGAGTCGGTTCGCGATGTCGGCCCACGCGGGGAGTGAGAGCACGAGGAGCCCAGCGATGAGGGCGAGCGCAAAGCCGACGAGATTCGCCAGGAACGAGCGAGCGCGGGAAACGAGGCCGCGGAGAACGGCTAGAGCGATGAGCGCCGCGGTGAGTGCGACGAGTGCCATCCGGGTCAGGTACCAGAGCCCGGCATCGTCCTTCCAAAGCGACGCCTCGACGATTCGGAAGAGGTAATAGAGGGGCCGGAGCCTGTTGGCGTGCCCCCACCGGCCGACCTCGGTCTGGTTGAAGAGCACGCCGGGGATGTCGGTGAGCGAAATGCGATGATCCGGCCCGAGGAAGCGGAGGATCTCGTGATCGTCGATCAGTCCCAGCTGTGCGTGTCTCAGCGAACCGAAGAAATACAGGCTTACGCCGAAGAAAACGACGAGGAGAACGATCGCGCCGATCGAGACAAGGGGACGGAATCCCGCTCGACGGACATCATCCTGCCTCAAATCCGATCCCACCCGTTCGTCTCTCGTTCCATCCTGCCGCCCCGGCCATCACTGAATCCTAAGCGCCGCAAGCCGACAGACCGGCAACTCGACACCGCTCCCCATCTAGGCCCGGCAGCGTCTGCACCGCTGTCGCGACCGCGTCCTCGCCCGACATCGACACGAACACGCACCCATGGAAATAGTTATTCGAAGGATGCCGTCACCACCGCCGCCAGTTCGTACCTTTGCGCTGACCTGGACCATCGATGACGCCGGCTCGATGAAGAAGACTGCAGTATCGGTGGCTCGCCCGGCAGACCGGTCGTCCACATCATCTCGCCACAGGAGTGATGGCGGCGAGGCCGCTCAGCTCGCCACCTGCTCGCCGAAGGTGCGCCGATAGGTGGTCGGCGTGGTCTGCAGCACCTTGAGGAAGTGGTGCCGCATCACGGCGGCGGCTCCGAACCCCGTCTCGGCCGCGATGGACTCGAGGCTCCGGTCCGTGCGCTCGAGCAGGTGTTGGGCACGGATGATGCGCTGGCGGTTGAGCCAGGCGGCGGGCGTCGTGCCCATGTCGGCCCTGAATCGTCGGGCGAACGTCCGTGAGGACATGAGCGCCTTGCGGGCGAGTTGGTCGATCGTGAGGTCCTCGCCGAGGTTGGCCAGCATCCAATCGGTCACCGACGCGAAAGAGTCCGCATGCTCCGCGATCGGGAACTGGATGTACTGCGCTTGGCCACCGTCACGCTGCGGGGGCACGACCATCCGTCGTGCTATCACGGTCGTGGCCGCCGCGCCGAGTTCTTTCCTCACCACGTGGAGGGCAGCGTCGATGCCTGCCGCCGTTCCGGCGCTCGTGACGACCTTGCGATCCTCGACGTAGAGCACGTCGGGGTCAACCATCGTTCCGGGGAACTGGGCCGCGAGCCTGTCGGCGTGCATCCAGTGCGTCGTGCTCCGGCGGCCGTTCAGGATGCCGGCTTGGGCGAGCGCGAACGCGCCACTGCAGATGCTGAGCACCCACGCCCCGCGCGCCTCCGCTGCACGGATGACGTCGAGGAACCTCTCATCGACGGCCTCGATCGCGTGCGCCGGAACGGCGATGAGGTCGGCGTGGGCCGCCACGCTGAGGTCGTTGTCGATCATCATGTCGAAGCCGAGGCTGGTGCGCACTGCTCCTGGCGTCGCGGTGGCGATGGTGAAGTCGAACCTTGGGCCGCCGCTGTCGGAGCGGTCGATCCCGAAGACTTCGCACACGACGCCGAACTCGAATGGCGCGACTCCGGGCAACGCCAGCAGCACGATTTTCTTGAGCATGAGTCCCCTCCGAGTGGCAGAAAATTGTTTATGGTGCTGATTCTGCCAGATGCTTCGACGTGACGCGAGCGTGCCGCGAGCGTGCCGCACGCGGTTCCGGGTACAGCGGCTGCGGCATCCACTCGTCGCGCGATTTTCGAAAACGCAGGAGATCGGCGACGAAATCGCGACGGATGTCACTCGCAACGCAGGTTCGGCGGACATCTCCTGCGTTTTCATTCCAGCGGAAGGGGCCGTACTACTCTGGGGGCTATGACCTGGCTCGTGACCGGCGGCGCCGGCTATATCGGTGCACACGTCGTTCGGGCACTTCACGACGCCGGTCTCGCGGCCGTCGTGCTCGACGACCTTTCGAGCGGACACGCGAGTTTCGTCGCCCCGGGGACCCCCTTCATCCGAGCCTCGATTCTCGACGGCGGCCAACTGCTCGACGTGATCGACGAGCACGAGGTGACCGGTGTGATCCACGTCGCGGGCTTCAAGTACGCCGGCGTGAGCGTGCAGCGTCCGCTGCACACCTACGAGCAGAACGTCACCGGTACGGCCGTGCTGCTCGCTGCGATGCAGGATCGTGGTGTGGACCGGATCGTCTTCTCGTCGAGTGCCGCGGTGTATGGCACACCGGACGTCGACATCGTCACCGAGGGCACGCCCAAGAACCCGCAGTCGCCATATGGTGAATCGAAGCTCATCGGCGAATGGCTGCTGCGCGACCAGGCGGTCGCCGCAGGCCTCAGGCACACCT
>JAODMW010000143.1 GCA_025464815.1 Microbacteriaceae bacterium
TCGACGGCGATCTCCGCCTGGGCTGCGACGGAGGCGTTGATGCCCTTGGCGTCCGGCTCCCAGCCGCCGGTGTCCATCAGGGTGAAACGGCGCACCCCATGCTCGGCCTTGTAGGCGACGCGATCGCGCGTGACGCCCGGAGTGTCCTGTACGACGGCCTCGTGGCGACCGAGGATGCGGTTGACGAGCGCCGACTTGCCCACGTTCGGACGGCCGACGATCGCGAGCACGGGAAGCGCGGGCAGGTAGATGACCGCATCGGGGTCGTCCGTCGCGCTGTCGAGGATGCTGAGATCGTCCTCATCCAGCTCGTAGTCCAGCAGGCCGGCCCGGAGAGCGTTGGCACGCTGCAGGGCATCCGCCTCGTCGAGCGCAGCGAGCTTCTCGCTCAGCTGCGGATCCAACTCGGGATAGTCGTCCCGTTCGAGGTCCTGGTCTGCCATGGGGTTTTCCTTATAAGTGGTTTCGATATGGGCGCTGAGCGCCCTACTCAACCCGCGTCTGGTTAACCAGGGCGACGACCGCTGCAACGGTCTGGTCGAAGTCGAGATGGGTTGAATCGATGGTGGTCACACCATCGGCGGCGTTCATGAAGTCGACAACCCGGGAATCCTGGGCGTCGCGCGAACTCAGTTGCTCTGCAACCTTCCCGGCAGACTGCCCGGGTATTTCAGCTGAACGCCTAGCCATCCTAGCTTCTTCGGATGCGGTGAGCAGAATCCGCACGTCGGCGTCGGGAGCGACCACGGTCGTGATGTCGCGCCCCTCGGTGATGATGCCGGGGCGTTCGCTCGATTCGATGACCCGGCGGAACAGCTCGACGAGATAGGAACGCACCGCCGGCACACGCGCGATATGCGAGACGACCGCCGTGATCCGCGGGTCCCGGATCGCCCAGGTGACATCCGTCTGCCCCACCCGCACGAAATAGCCGTCTGGATCGATGCCGATGCGATAGTCGAAGTCGCCGAGCGAAGCGATCACTGCCTCGGCATCCTGGGTGTCGATCCCATGCTCGAGCGCATTCCAGGCGAGCGCGCGATAGGCGGCGCCGCTGTCCTGGTAGTCGAAGCCGAGCACGCGAGCGGATGCCCGGCTCACGCTCGACTTGCCGCTGCCCGCCGGACCGTCGATCGCCACGACGATCCGGGTCATTTCCACGCTCCGGCGATCTTCCATCCGCCGGCTTCGAGTTCCTCGACCAGACGCTGCTCCACCTCGGGCAGCACGGAGATCTCCGCAAGCCCGATCTCGGCGCCGGGCGAGTGCTCGAGTCGGAGGTCTTCCATATTCACGCCGGCCTGGCCGATCTCGGTGAGCAGGCGGGCGAGTTCGCCCGGCTTGTCGTCGACCATGATCACGATCTGGCTGAAGCGGCGGTCCTGGCCGTGCTTGCCGGGGATGCGCGCGACGCCGGCGTTGCCCGCGGCGAGCACCTCCGCCATCGCTCGGCGTGCGCCGGGCACGGTGGGGGCATCCAGTGCGCCGAGCACTCCGTCGAGGTCGTCGCGAAAACGGCGGAGGATCTGTACGACATCGGCCGCGTTGGCTCCGAGAATCTGCACCCAGAGCTCGGGATCGCTCGACGCGATGCGCGTCGTGTCCCGCAGCCCCTGGCCGGACAGAGAAACGGCCGCCTCGGTAGATCCGAGCAGCTGCTTCGCAAGCAGGGTCGCGATCACCTGCGGAACGTGGGAGACGAGCGCGACGCTGCTGTCATGCTGTTCGGCGGTCATCGTCACGGGGGCGGCGCCGAGGTCGAGCACGAGATCCTCGATGATGCCGATCTGGGCCGCCGGAATGTCGTCGTGCGCTGTGATCACCCACGGCCGGCCGATGAAGAGGTCGGCGCGGGCGGAGATCGCTCCCCCGCGTTCCCGTCCGGCGAGGGGATGCGATCCGATGTACCTGGCCACGTCGGCCCCGGCGGCGCGGAGCTCTGCCAGCGGCGCGACTTTCACGCTCGCGACATCCGTCACCAGCGCATTCGAGAACGCAGCGAGCTCCGCCGCGACTACTGACGCCGTGACATCCGGTGGGACCGCGACGACGATGAGCGTTGGGTTGTCGGTGTCGCGTGCCGCGCGGCCCGCACCATAGTCGATCGCGAGGCTCAGGTTCGCGGGCGACGCGTCGTGCACGATCACATCGACGCCGAGCGCCTTCAGCCCGAGGCCGACGCTCGCGCCGAGGAGACCCGCGCCGACGACGCGCACCTGTCCGATGATCCGGCTACCGTTCATGTCCGCCTACTGTGCGAGGTCGAGGCGCAGCGCAACGGCGCCCCGCAGGTACGTGTGCTGAATGTATTTGCGCGGAGTGTCCGTTTCTACGAGCGCCATGATCCGGATGACCCGGGGCATCGATCCGACCACGTTCATCTCCACCGCGCACATGAGGGGCACGTCGCCGAGGCCGAGTTCGCGCGCGGCCAGGGCGGGAAATTCGCTCGTGATATCGGGCGTCGCAGTGAACATGACCGAGATCAGCGCTTCGGTGTCGATCTCGTTGGCATGCAGCGCCTTGGAGAGCAGTTCCGCCGTCGAACGCAGCAGGTGGTCGCGGTCGTCCCGATCCAGCTGGATCGCCCCGCGGATTGCCCGAACGGCCACGCTGCTACCCTTCCTCCGTCTGGCCAGCCACCGTGCGGTTCGCTTCGCGCGAGATGGTGAGCAGTGCCCCGAGTTCCACTTTAGTCAGGTCGCGGATTTCGCCATGCGCAAGTGTGCCCAGATGCAGCGGCCCGAACTGCCGGCGCACGAGGTCGATGACCGGATGCCCGACCTCCTCGAGCATCCGGCGGACGATGCGGTTGCGACCCGAGTGCAGGGTGATCTCGACCATGGTCTCGGATGCCCCGGCCTGCCCGACGATGCGGGCCTTGTCCGCGGCGATCGGCCCGTCTTCCAGCTCGACGCCGCCGGTGAGTTTCGCGATCGTCTGGGGGGACACCCGCCCCTCCACCTTCGCGATGTAGGTCTTATTCACGCCGAACGATGGATGGGCCAGCACGTGGGCGAGCTCGCCGTCGTTGGTGAGGATGAGGAGTCCCGAGGTCTGTGCGTCGAGGCGCCCGACGTTGAACAGCCGCTCCTCGTAGCGCGAGACGAAGCGCTGCAGGTCGGGGCGGCCGCGGTCATCCTGCAGCGAACTGACGATGCCGACCGGCTTGTTGAGCATGAGGTAGCGGCGGGAGGTGTCGAGCTGGATGGCGACCCCGTCGACGGCCACGAGATCCGTTTCGAGCACTCGGCGGCCGAGTTCGGTGACCACC
>JAODMW010000214.1 GCA_025464815.1 Microbacteriaceae bacterium
TCCAACCGGACGTGGTCGTGCTCGACGTGATGCTGCCGGACATCGACGGACTGCAGGTCCTCAAGCGCCTGCGCGCCGACGGGCAGGACACTCCCGTTCTCTTCCTCACCGCCAAGGACGCCCTCGACGACCGAATCGCGGGGCTCACGGCCGGCGGGGACGACTACGTCACCAAGCCATTCAGTCTCGAAGAGCTGGTGGCGCGACTTCGCGGACTCATTCGCCGTTCCTCCATCGTCGTCGCCGACTCGAACGACCCGCTGCTGAGGGTCGGAGATCTCGTGCTCGACGAGGAGAGCTATGAGGTACGTCGCGACGGCCGTCTCATCGAGCTCACCGCCACCGAGTTCGAACTGCTTCGCTTTCTGATGCGCAATCCGCGACGCGTGATGAGCAAGGCGCAGATTCTCGACCGCGTCTGGAGCTATGACTTCGGCGGTCGCTCGAGCATCGTCGAGATCTACATCTCCTATCTCCGCAAGAAGATCGATGCCGGCGCAGAGGCGATGATCCACACCGTTCGGGGCGTCGGCTACATGATCAAGGCGACCGGATGAGACGCAGGGCCCGCTGGTCGCTGCGCAGAAGACTCGTCCTCGCGGTCGTCGGGCTCCTCGCCGCCGCATCCATCGTGATCGGCGCGATCAGTGTTCTCGCGCTCCAGGGATTCCTCATGGATCGGCTCGACGGCCAGTTGACCGCTGCGACCGGCCGGTCCGAGGGCGGCTTCGGCCCGCTCGGCCCCGGACAGACCACCCCGCCGGTGGATACGAACCTGCGCATTCAGCAGATCGTCAGCCGCCAGGGTCCAGGTACCGTCATCGCCGTAGTCTCGGATAACAAGGTCGCGATCGCCGCGCTGAAGGACCAGACGGGCACCTACCAGGTGCTCTCCAACGCCCAGTCCTCCGTGCTGCTGGCCGCGTCGACAGTGAGCAAGCCGACCACGGTTTCCCTGCCGAACGGGCTCGGCGACTACCGCGTGGCCGTCACGCAGTTCTCGAGCGGCGTGCAGATCGTCACGGGTCTTCCCCTGAGCGAGGTGCAGGCGGTGCTGCTGCAGCTCGCGGCGGTGATCGCTGGGGTGACGGCGATCGGCCTGGTCGTGGCGGCGGTAGTCGGAATCTTCATCGTGCGCGTTGCCCTGCGTCCCCTGCAGCGCGTCGTCGCGACAGCCACCCACGTCGCCGAACTCCCGCTCGACCGCGGCGAGGTGGCGCTCGCCGTGCGGGTCCCGGAATCCGATTCCGACCCGAGCACCGAGGTCGGCCAGGTGGGTGCCGCCATCAACCGCATGCTCGGGCACGTGGCATCCGCCCTCACCGCGCGCCAGGCGAGCGAGAACAAAGTCCGCCAGTTCGTCGCGGACGCAAGCCATGAACTGCGCACACCGCTCGCCTCGATCCGGGGCTATGCCGAACTGACCCGGCGCGGAAACCACGAGCTTCCGGATGACGTCGTGCACTCGATCGGACGGGTCGAATCCGAGGCCACGCGCATGACTTCGCTCGTCGAGGACCTGCTTCTGCTCGCGCGGCTCGATGAGGGTCGCGATCTCGACAGCGCACCGCTCGACGTCTCCCGCCTGCTCATCGACGCGGTGAGCGACGCCCACGCCGCCGGACCTGATCACGAATGGTCGCTCGACCTCCCAGACGAACCCGTGATGATCGACGGTGACAGCGCTCGTTTGCACCAGGTGATCGCCAACCTGCTCGCGAACGCGCGCGTACACACGCCGGCGGCCACGAGCGTCGTGGTCGGCCTTGCCGTCGAAGGGGAGACCGCCGTCGTCACGGTGGCGGATGATGGCCCCGGCATCGCGGAGGATGTGAAACCGGTGCTGTTCGAGCGTTTCGCCCGCGGCGACAGCTCGCGTTCCCGTGCCGCGGGAAGTACTGGCCTCGGCCTCGCCATCGTGAGCGCTGTGATCGAAGGGCATCACGGAACGGTCTCGGTGGAGAGCGAACCGGGTTCGACTGTCTTCCGGCTGGAGTTGCCGCTTGCCCTGCTTCAGTCCTAGGCGAGCTCGATGGGCGCGGCGAAGATGGGCGTGGCAAACTTGAGGTACTCGATCAGGTAAGGAACCCCAAAATGCGTATTGCTGTAACTGGAGCATCCGGAAAGCTCGGAAGAGCCGTCGTCACCGGGCTGCGTGACTCCGGTCATACGGTCATCGGACTCGACGTCGTTGGTGAGCGTGGTGCCGGTTTCACGAAGGTCGATTTCACCGACTACGGCCAGACGGCGGATGCGTTGTTCAGCATCAACGACCGGCACGACGGACTCGACGCGGTCGTGCACCTCGCGGCGGCGCCGGCCGGCGGCATCCTGCCCGACTCCGCCACCTTCCACAACAACATGAACGCGACCTTCAACGTCTTCCAGGGTGCACGTCGCGCGGGCATCAAGACCATCGTGTACGCATCGAGCGAGACCGTGCTCGGTCTCCCGTTCGAGACCCCTCCGCCATACATCCCCGTCGACGAAGAGTACGAGACCCGGCCGGAGAGCATGTACTCGGTGACCAAGCATCTCGAGGAGCAGCTGGCCATCAAGCTCGTGCGCTGGGATCCGGAGCTCAGCATCACAGCCCTGCGGTTCTCCAACGTCATGAATGTCGTGGATTACGCGGATTTCCCCTCGTTCGACAGCGACCCCGCCCTCCGCAAATGGAATCTCTGGGGCTACATCGACGACCGGGATGGCGCCCAGGCCGTCGAGCGGGCGCTCACTCTGAGCAAGCCCGGCTTCGAGGCCTACATCATTGCCGCCGCCGATACGGTGATGAGCCGTTCGAGCGCCGAGCTTGCCGCGGAAGTCTTCCCGAGCGTCACTGTACGCAAGGAACTCGGCGAACACGAGACCATGCTGTCGATCGACAAGGCCAGGAGCATCCTGGGCTACGACCCGCAGCACTCGTGGCGCGACCATGCCTAAACGGGTCGTCGTGGTGCTCGCACTTGCCCTCGGGCTGGCGGGCACCGGCACCCAGACCGCACAGGCCCTGGACGAACCGAAGGTGCCAGAGCAGGTAGGCGCCTACTTCGCGACGGGACTCGTTCCTCGACTCGCCGACCTGTACGGGCCAGGCGCGAAGGCGGGAACGGGAATCGACTTCGATGAGACGACGAAGGTCGGCGTCATCCGAAGAGTGCTCTCCTGGACCGGTGATTTTCTCGCCGGCAAGAAGACCGATTCGCCGACCGAGCTGACGAACAACTGGATCGCGCCCATCACGATCAAGCAGGGCCAGGTCGTCGGGCTCGCGACAGTCTGGATCAACCCCTCGAGCGACCTGCCCGAACTCGCCGACTTCGACCCGGGGCCCGCGCTCGTCGCGGCGCTGGCTGCCGCGCCGGCCTCCACCCTGCTCATCCGTGACGAGGTGCATTCGGCCTGGTTCGCGACCGATGGAACCACTATCACTCCGCTCGTCGCAGGAACCTCCGGTGTGACCTTCCCGACCACGCCGGCGAAATATCAGAAAACCATCGAGGTCTCGACGACGGATGCCGCTGCACAGAACCAGGGGCTGCTGATCGCCGCCGTCGTGCTCGGCGTCGTCGTCGTGATCCTGGGAGGCTTCATCCTCCTGCCGGACCGTCGCCGCCGTGCCCGCAAACTCGCGGCGGTCGAGACGGCTGACACCGGGGTCCCGGACCTGGTGGCGGTGGCAGAGCCGGCGTCGACTCCGGTCGCGCGGCCTCGCACCGCAGCGAAGCCGTCGACCCCGGCGAAATCCGCCGCGACTTCGACGACGTCGGCGACCGCAGGAAAGCCGGCCGTCCCCACGCTCCCGCGATCGCCGAAAGCCGCCGCCCCGCGCAAGAAGCCTGCCACGTCGCCAGTGGAGCCCGCCGAATAGTGCGGGCCGTCATTCACCCTCGACGCCGATGCGAACCGGCCTCCGACTTCAGGAACGCGCCGGCGCGGTGCTCGTACGCTGGACGAATCGTGTTGGTGCGTGTACCGACTTCGTCCGCGCCGGCTTGCCACTGAGTTCATCGAGCAATAGGGCTGCGGCTGTGGACCCCTGCGCAAACGGGTCTTGTACGAACGTGGTCAGCCCGAATGAGGCCGCGAGATCGTGGCCGTCGATCCCGATGACCGAGATGTCATGCGGTACCGAGAGCCCGTGTTCGCGAATGGCGAGCATGGCCCCGATCGCCATCTCATCGGAGCCTGCGAAAATCGCCGTCGGCCGCGGCGCGGGCGAACTGAGGAGGCCGCCGATGGCTTCACGGCTGTGGGCTAGCGAGAATCGACCTTGTAGTGCCCACTCCGAGCGCGTCGGGATGCCGGCGGCGACCATGGCATCCTCGTAACCCTGTCGGCGCGCGATCGGAACTCTTCGGTTCAACCATTCGTCCTCTTCGCCGCCCAGATGGAGGATCTCGCGATGACCGAGGGCGATGAGATGCTCGGTAGCCTTGCGCGCCACCGCACGCTCGTCGATCCCGATGTGACGCAGGCCTCGCACCGGACCACCCACGACGATGACGGGGTGGCCCGTGAGCAGCAACTGCTCCTGTTCGGCGGCTGTGAAGTCAAGACAGAGCGCGATGAGCGCATCCGTTCTCTTGCGCAGGATGGACCGGTGGAATACACGCTCGCGGTCACCATTTCTACCACCGAGATTGAACAGGATCAGGTCATAGCTGGCGGCACGCAGCTCGGCGTCGATACCCTCGAGCACCGCCGTGTAGAACCAGTGGCTCACCGATGGAACCACTACGCCCATGGCGCGCGTGCGCCCGCTTGCCAGTCCGGACGCGCTCGACGACGCCACGTAACCGAGCTGTTCCGCCGCCTGGCGGATACGCTCACGCGTCGACTCGGAGACGTTGGACAGACCGCGTAGCGCTCGAGAGACTGTCGCGGTAGATACCCCCGTTGCCCGCGCGACATCGTCGATGCTTGTCACGGTCTGTGGTCACTCCATGGGTAGTCCGGTTCGGCCGACTCGTGTAACGGTGCGGCGAGCAGTCGCCGTCGTGCAAACAGCAGCAGAGCGAGTATGCCGACGAGGGCGAGAAGCGTCAGCGCCCAACCGAGCGCCGGCGCGCCGGTGAGTTCGCTGACGGCCGTCACGACAAAGAACACGAACGCGAAGAATCCGACGATGCCGATCCCCACGTCGATGCCTTCGACCCGGTTGCTGAAACGCATGACCTACCCTTTCACCCCACCGGCCGTGAGGCCGGCTACGATGCGCCGCTGGAAGATGAGCACGAGGATGACGAGGGGCACCGTGACGATGGTGCCAGCGGCCATCACCGCGGTGTACGGCTCCTGATGCGGTTGGCTACCGGCGAAGCTGGCGATGGCCACCGTCACCGGCTGGGTGGCGTCGCTGGAGAGCTGGCTGGAGATGAGGTATTCGTTCCACGACGAGATGAAAGCGAGGATGGCCGTCGTGAACACCGCCGGGGCAGCGAGCGGAAGGATGACCTTGCGGAAGGCCTGCCCTTGCGTGCAGCCGTCGATACGTGCGGCCTCCTCGAGGTCCCACGGCATTTCGCGGAAGAAAGAGGTGAGCGTGTACACGGTCAGCGGCAGCACGAATGAGATGCTCGGCAGGATCAGTGCCTGGTAGGTGCCGAACCAGCCGATGTTGGTGAACAGCTGGAACAGCGGCGTGATGAGGGCTACACCGGGGAACATGGACGCGCCGAGGATCAACCCGAGCACGACACCCTTGAAGCGGAAGTCGAGTCGCGCGAGCGCATAGGCGGCAAAGGTTCCGATCAGCAGCGCGATGGCTGTGACGCAGACACCGATGAACAGGCTGTTGAGCAGCGCCTGGCCCAGGTGGTTGCCGAGCGCGGTGGAGAATGCGGTCGTGAAGTTGTCGAGCGTGACGTGCGTAGGCCAGAACGCGGTGTCGTAGGTGTATCCGACGTCCCGGAACGCTGTGATGATCATCCAATAGAAGGGGAGCAGGCACCATATGACGATGACGATGGCGCTGATCGCCGTACGCACACGCTGGGCGGTGCCCTTTCGTCGCACGCGCACCTTCGCGCGCACGGCTGTTCTCGAGAGGCCCAACGTGGCGGCGGCGGTGCTGGAACCAGCGGTGACCGAGCTCATGCTTTCGTTCCCTTCTGCTGTGCCTCCTGGGTGCGCACGACGTTGGTACCGAGCACGCGAACGAAGATGAAGGCAACGATGAAAATGATGATGAAGGTGATGGTCGACAGGGCGGAGGCGCTGTTATAACCCGCTCTGACCTGTTTGATGACGAGGATTGAAAGCGTCGTCGTCGCATTGCCGCTGCCCCCTCCGCCTCCCGTCAGAATGGCAGGAAGGTCGTACATGCGCAGCGCATCGAGGATGCGGAACAGGATTGCGACCATGAGCGCGGGTTTGATCAGCGGGAGGGTGATCGTCGTGAAGGTGCGCCACCGGCTGGCGCCATCCACCCTGGCGGCCTCGTATACCTCCTCGGGGATCAGCTGAAGCCCCGCGAGGATCAGCAGTGCCATGAACGGCGTGGTCTTCCAGGTATCGGCGATGATGATGGCGAAGCGGGACGCCCAGGTGTCGCTCGTCCAGAGGATGTGTGTCTGGAACAGCGAGTTTGCTATGCCGGCGACCGAGAAGATGAAGTACCAGAGCTTCGCGGTGACGGCGGTCGGAATGGCCCACGGTACGAGGATCGCGGCCCGCACCAGACCGCGGCCGCGGAACGTGCGGTTCATGATGATCGCGAACCATGTGCCGATGGCCGTTTCAAGAGCAACTGTGACGACCGTGAAGAAAAAGGTGACGCCGGCCGCATTCCAAAAGCCGGAGCCGAGGTTTCCGGGAGGACAGGCGATGGTGTTGCCCGACGCGTCCATGCACTGCTGGAGCAGCCAGTGGGCGTAGTTGGACAATCCGGCAAAGCCGCCGCTCACGAACTGCCCGGTGGTGGCATTGAGGCCGGGGTCGTTCTGGAACGATTGGATGATTGCGGTCACGATCGGGTA
The DNA here is from genome assembly GCA_025464815.1 of Microbacteriaceae bacterium. Classification (GTDB taxonomy): domain Bacteria; phylum Actinomycetota; class Actinomycetes; order Actinomycetales; family Microbacteriaceae; genus Lacisediminihabitans. The sequence continues at coordinate 6,978 of JAODMW010000214.1, forward strand.
TCCGATCACGATCGCAAGGAGCACGATCGTCGGCGCGATCAGGTAGGCGGCCACTCGCGTCTCGCGGTTCCGCTTCAGCGTGCGGCCGCGACGAACGGGTCGCGGTGGACCAGGGGTGACGACTTCGGTTGCAGTTGACATGCTTCGCCCTCGTGTGGAGTCGGCGGGTTGGCGGCGAAACGTCGAGGTTTCGCCGCCAACCCGAGATGCCCGGTTAGTTGCCTGCGCTTGCCGCCGAGATGGCGGCCTGCATGTCGGTCAATGCCTTATCGACAGTGACGTCGCCCTTGATCGCCGCGTAGGCGTTGTCCTGCACCGCGGTGGTGACCGCCGGATAGAACGGGCTCACGGGGCGCGGCACGGCGCTCTTGATCGACTTCAGCAGAACCGGAAGGTAGGGCAGCTTCTCGACCAGCGTCGGATCGGTGTAGACCGATTCGATGACAGGCGCTAGCGAACCCTGGGTCGCAAAGAACTTCTGCGTTTCGCTGCTCTCCAGGAACTCGATGAAGTCATGTGCCGTCGCCTTGTGCTGCGAGTAGACGCTGATCGCGGCATTGTGCCCGCCTAGTGACGATGCCCCTGGGCCGTTGCCGTTACCAGGCAGAGGTGCGATCCCGAAGGTGTCCTTCACGGTGGAGCTGCCGTCCGTCTTCGCCAGGCTGTAGACGTATGGCCAGTTACGCAGGAACAGGAGCTTGCCTGCCTCGAACGCCTGACGTCCCTGCTCCTCCTGGTAGGTGATCGCTGCGCTGGGGATGTCGCCATTCTTGTACGCGTCGACGAGTCGCTGAAGACCCTTCTTCGCCTCGGGAGTGTTGAGCGTCGGCGTCTTGCCGTCCTTGGCGACGATCGTTCCGCCCGCAGTGTTGATGGCCTCCGCGACGTTGACCGTGAGGCCCTCGTACTTCGCATACTGTCCGGCGTAGCAGTCGATGCCCGCGGTTTTGGCGACGGCGCAATCGCTCATCAACTCGTCCCACGTGGTCGGGGGCGTCTTGATGAGGTCGCTACGGTAATACAGGATGCCACCGTCCGACGTCTGCGGCGCGGCATAGAGCTTGCCGCCATATGTTGCGCTGGCTACCGTCGCGGGCAACAGATCCGTGGTCTTGATCGCCAACGCGCCCTCAAGTGGCTGGAGCCAGCCCTTGGCCGCGAACTCAGCGGTCCAGACGACATCGACGTCTACGACGTCGTAGTTCTTGTTTTTGGCCTGGAAGTTCTGCACCAGGTCGTCGTGCTGCTGATCGGCCTGGTCAGACTGTTCTTTGAAGGTGACCTTCTCCTTCGGGTGGGCTGCGTTCCACTTGTCGATCAATGGCCGAACGACATTGCTGTTGTCTTTGCCCTGCACGTAGGTGATCGGGCCGTGGGAGGTCAGTGATGCGTCGGTCCCACCGGACCCACCTGAACCGCTTGAACAGCCGGCGAGTACGAGGCCGGCTATGGCCATTCCTGCGATCGCTGACAGTCGTGCTGCTTTCATGTCACTCCTCGTTGAGTCTCATGGTGCTGGCGCTGGTTGCGTCTTGGCAAGTCAACCTATACCGTGAATATCTCCAGTGCAAGCGCTTGACGTAAGCGCTTAACGTGTGCCTTCGAAGCGCGCGGAGAACGGGATGGAAACGCGATGGCGCTGCGGCCAGACGAGCGGGTAGACCCGAGCCGGCAGCTTGTCGTGCGGGGCGGATGGTGGCGAGACGCGGTCATCTATCAGATCTATCCACGTTCCTTCGCCGATGGAAATGGCGACGGCATGGGCGACCTTCAGGGCGTGATCGACCACCTCGACTATCTGGAGCGCCTCGGGGCAGATGCCATCTGGCTCTCGCCGTTCTACGTCTCTCCTCAGGCGGACGCGGGATATGACGTGGCCGACTATCGCAACGTCGACCCGCTCTTCGGCACGCTCGACGACTTCGATCGGATGCTCGATGGCGCGCACGCGCGCGGCATGCGGGTCATCGTCGACCTGGTGCCCAACCACACGTCTGCCGAGCACGCGTGGTTCGGCGACGCGCTCGCCGCGGCGAGGAACAGCGCCGAACGCGGACGCTACATCTTCCGCGACGGGCGGGGTGCATCCGGTGAGCTGCCACCGAACAACTGGCAGTCGGTGTTCGGCGGTCCAGCCTGGACTCGCGATGGCACCGATGGTCAATGGTACCTCCACCTATTCGATCCCGGCCAGCCCGACCTCAACTGGCGCAACCCCGAGGTGATCGCGGAGTTCCAGGACATCCTGCGCTTCTGGCTGAATCGTGGCGTCGACGGCTTTCGCATCGACGTGGCGCACGGCCTCATCAAGCACGACGAGCTACCTGATTGGCACCAGAAGGCGGGCCAGCTCGAAGGCGGCGGCAATCGTGGTCCGATGTGGGACCAGGACGATGTTCACGACATCTACCGCGGCTGGAATGCCGTCCTCGCCGAATACGGCGGCGATCGTATCCTCGTCGCCGAAGCCTGGGTTTCGCCCGCCGAGCGCCTCAGCCGCTATGTACGTAGCGACGAGATGCAACAGGCGTTCAATTTCGACTTCATGACAGTCGGCTGGAACCCGGTAGAGATGCGTCGTGCGATCGATAGCGCACTCTCCACGAATGCGGCTGTGGGCGCAACGACCACCTGGGTACTCTCCAATCACGACGTGGTGCGCCACGCGTCGCGCTTCGGGCTCGCAGATCCCACGCGCTGGCCCTCCGGCATCGGCCCCGACGAGGAGCAGCCGGATGCCACGCTCGGTCTCAGGCGTGCCCGTGCGGCCACGCTGCTCATGTTCGCGCTCCCGGGCTCCGCATACATCTACGAGGGTGAGGAGCTTGGCCTTCCCGAGCACACCACGTTGCCGGCAACGGTGCGCCAGGACCCGAGCTTCTTTCGCACGAATGGCGCGGAGGCGGGACGAGACGGATGCCGCGTGCCGCTGCCGTGGCGTAGCGACGCACCCGGTCTGGGCTTCGGGTCGACAGGAGCCACCTGGCTGCCTCAGCCGGAGGCTTTCGCGGAACTCGCCGTCAACCTGCAGGAGGGTGTCGCCGGATCGACGCTCGAGTTCTACCGCGAGGCGATAGCCCAGCGTGCGCGACTCGGTTTGGGGCGTGGGCGGCTGAGCTGGAACACCGTGGGCGCAGAGCTCCTCGACCTGAGGAACGAGGGCATTCGCGTACTCGTCAACTTCGGCAAAGCCCCACTTGAGCTGCCGGCCGGTTCGCACGTCCTACTCGAGAGCGAAGCGAGAGCCGTGGCGGACGGCCACCTTGCAGCCGACACCGCCGTCTGGCTGCAGTAGCCGGCGGCCTGCTCGGCTTGCGTCACGACCTCCGCATCCCCTAGTCTTTACGAAGCCAAAGACCGCCGGTCATTGTCGTGCTCTCGCAAGAGCAGCCCGCCAATCGAAGGTTCGCTCGAGCGAAGACCTGCGCAGGTGTATTGAGAAGTTTCCTTGTGATTCCGCTCCGTGCGCTTGTGCCGGAGCTTTTTTCGTTCTGCGGGCCCTTTCCGTCGGCCCGGAAGCCACGAAACCAACACAAGGAGCCACATGGCGAACAAGGAAGCTTCGGTTGCCGAGCTCACGGACAAGTTCCGCGACTCGACCGCTGTACTGCTGACCGAGTACCGCGGCCTCACTGTTGCCCAGCTCAAGCAGCTGCGCACCAACCTCAGTGAGAATGCAACGTACGCCGTGGTGAAGAACACGCTGACCAAGATCGCGGCGAACGCTGCGGGGATCTCGTCTTTCGACGACGACCTCGTCGGACCGTCCGCTATCGCATTTGTACACGGTGACCCGGTCACCGTTGCCAAGAGCCTTCGTGACTTCGCCAAGGCAAACCCTCTGCTCGTGATCAAGGGCGGTTACTTCGACGGTAACCCCCTGACGCCTGAAGAGGTCATCAAGCTCGCCGATCTCGAAACCCGGGAGGTGCTGCTTGGCAAGCTTGCCGGCGCCTTCAAGGCTTCGCTGTTCGGCGCCGCCTATCTGTTCAACGCACCGCTCGAGAAGGCGGTTCGCACCGTCGAAGAGTTGCGTGAGAAGCAGGATTCCGCCGCCTGAGTTCATTCAAGGGACTTCGGGTAAAGCGGTAAACAACAACAAACACAAGGAGATACACCA
>JAODMW010000227.1 GCA_025464815.1 Microbacteriaceae bacterium
CAGTAACTCTGGGGTTCCTGGTCATCATCATCGGGCTTTTCGATTCGTCGTTAACCCTCTTCCTTATCGGTGCGGGCATCGCCGGTGCCGGGCTGGGCCTGCTGTTCAAGTCTGCCCTCGCAGTTGCAGTGACGACTGCCGATCCGGCCTCGAGGGCGGGCGTGATAGCGATGTTCTACACGATCACGTATATAGGTCAGGGTCTTCCGCCGGTGCTGCTGGCGTTTGCAACCTCGTTTGTGAGCGCACGGGTTGGCCTCTCCGGATTCGCGGTTGTGATCGTCGCCGTGACCCTGGTGGCCGCCCGACTTCAGGTGTCCGCGTTGCGGAAAAGCAGCTGATCTATTCCGGCCGCAGGCTTGTGAAACTGACGGGGGTTGTTGACCACTCGGCCATTGAGGTGTTCGCGAACGGCACAGCGTTGTCCGCTCGGGCGTATCCGACGAGGCCCGACTCCACGAGGGCGCCCCTTCGCGCGCTCGGGGCCGCCATCGACGTACAGCGCGACGAGTTGGCGACTGGCGGCGGCTTCGGAAGGACCGAGCGTCCGCTGTCAGCGCCGAAGCCTCAGCTCAATGAGCTAGCTGTAGTTCCCGGTCAGCGCGCGGTGTAACCGCCGTCTAGCGGCAGGCTCACTCCGGTGACCCAGGATGCCTCGTCCGAGGCGAGATAGAGAACGGCGTAGGCGACTTCGATGGGGCGTCCGAGGCGCCGGATCGACTGGTTGGCGGTCATCATCTTCTCGTAGGCGGGCAGGCCGCCTTTGTAGGCAGAGGCGATGCCTTCGACCAGAGGAGTGAGTACCGTGCTCGGATGCACGGAGTTGACCCGGATGTTGTAGCGGCCGTAGCTGGCGGCATCCTGTTTCGTTTGCATCGTGACGGCGCCTTTGGCCACGTGATAGGGCGTGAACTCGTCATTGCCGACCATGCCGTAGATCGACGAGAAGTTCACGATGCTGCCGCCGCCGTTGTCGATCAGATGCGGGATGACGTGTTTTGTGGCGAAGAAGACCCCCTTCACATCGACGGCGAACAGCGCGTCCCACTCCTCCTCACTGACCTCATGGGTTGGCTTGTCCACGCCGATGATGCCAGCGCAGTTGATGAGGACGTCGAGCTTTCCGAAGTGGGCGACGACGTCGCCGACCACTGTTCGTACGCTGTTCTCGTTTGAGACGTCCAGCTCCCAGAAGCGCGCGACCCCACCCGCTGAGATGATCGCGCGAGCCGTCTCCTCACCTCGGTCGACGTCCGCATCGGTGACAGCGATAGTGGCGCCCTCCCGGGCAAAGAGTTCAGCGGTTGCGCGCCCCATCCCGGAGGCCGCGCCTGTGATGATGGCAACCTTGTTTTCGAGCCGTGCCATGTGCAGCGTCCTTTCGTTGGATGGTTCTCAGTGAGCGCTTCGACCGGCGCGATACCAGTCAGCGATCAGCGCAATCTCTTCGTCTGCGCGGTCGTGTCGCCCGGCGAGCAGCGGATACACATGCTGCTGGCCTTCGCCGACGGAGAAGGTCACATCGACTCCCGCCGCGCGGGCGCGCTTGTCGAGTTGCACCGCATTGTCGAACAGGGACTCGTGAGAACTCGCGCAGATGTAGAGGCGGGGGAAGTCGCTGAAGTCGGCGTAGAGCGGGTTGGCGAGCGGGTGCGTCCAGAGCGACGAGTCGACCAGGTAGCGATCGATGTTCCCCTGAAGGCCTTCCGGCGCGATGAGGAAGTCGGTGTCGTTGTTCGACGCGAGAGTCTCGCCGTTGTTTTCCATATTGAGCCACGGCGACATGGTGATCACCTGGGCAGGCAGCGGTTTTCCAGCGTCTTTGAGCATCTGAACCATGCCGATCGCGAGGTTCGCGCCCGCGCTGTCCCCGACGGGTGTGATGTTGGCGATGTCGTAGCCGTCGGCAACCAGAGCGTCGAGGATGCTGACACCATCTTCGAGCTGACCTGGGAATCGTGTCTCGGGCGCGAGTCGGAAGTCGGCGACGAACGCGTGCGTTCCGAGTGCCTTCGCGAGGTGGCCGGCCAGCTTCCGATGGGTTGAGGCGGAGCCGAGGGCGAACCCGCCGCCGTGCATGAGCACAAGGATCTGCGATGAATCGCTGACGATCGGCGTGACCAGGATGCCGGGCACGCCACCAATGGTCGTCTCCTTGTAGGTGACGTTTTCCGGTTCGGCCGTCGCGCGCGACCAGTCCTCGAAGATGATTCGCAGCAGGTCGATGGACATGTCCGGATACTTCGTCATCTCGGCAATCCATTGCGCGTACATCTCGCCGAGCAGGTCGGTTGGCACAGGTCCGGACACGGTTCTCTCCTAACGGGAAGCGATTCGAAATCAAGAATGTCCTGCGCATCTTTGCCTTGTTGGGGCTGTCGCAAAATGACTCACTCGAGTCTCAAGCTGACGCCCGCCCCGTCTCGCCGAACCCCGAGACTCATAACCCAAGGAGCGAAATCTCCCTGTCGGCACGCAGTGCACGCACCGCCTAGATCACAAGCACAGACGGACGTCAACGACGACTAAAGCCGATTCCTCGGCGCACCAAAGAACCTCCCGAAGAGAAAGCAGACGACAGAGTGAAAATCTCAACCACGAACCGGAGTGCGAGGGTGAAGGTAGTCGCGATGATCGCGCTTGCTTCGTCTCTCGCCCTCGCTGGATGTTCCAGCGGTTCCCTGAACACGGGTTCCGATACAGCCACCAAGAAGGCCAATATCACCGTCGGGAAGACCGGCGTCCAGAGTGACATCGGCTCCATTACCAAGTACTGCGGCACGAAGCCGATCACGGTCGCCCTGGCCGACGGTTTCGGTGGCAACTCCTGGCGCAAGATCACCAAGCAGGTGTTCATCGAGGATGCCAAGAAGTGCAAGAACATCAAGAAGGTTCTCTACACGGATGCCCAGGGCGATACCCAGAAGGCCATCTCCGACATCAATTCTCTCGTCGCCCAGAAGGTCGACGTCATCGTGACGTTCGTGGATGGCGGCCAGGCGCTCCTCCCCACGATCAAGAAGGCGACAGCTGCGGGCGTGAAGGTCGTTCCCTACGTCGGATCGCCCGGTGGAACGCCGGGCAAGGACTACACCGACTTCGTCGCTGAAGACATCAAGACCTACGGTGAGAACCTCGCCAACTGGACCATCAAGGCGATGGGCGGCAAGGGTAATCTCGTCATGCTCGGCGGCATCGCGGGCAACTCATACTCGCAGGGCGTCTTCGACGGCGTCGTCGCGGCAGCGAAGAAGAACCCGGGGATCAAGCTTCTGGATGCAGATGCGCCCGTTGCTACGGACTGGGAGCCTGGCAAGACCCAGCAGGTCGTCGCTGGCCTGATCACGAAGTACGGCCAGATTGACGGAATCGTCTCCGACTACGGCGGAGGCTCTGTCGGTGGCGTTCGCGCATTCATCGCCGCGAACAAGCCCATCCCGCCGTGGTCCGCAAACGACTCCAACTCATTTTCGTGCCTGTGGTACCAGTACAAGGATTCCCAGCCCAGGTACCAGATCGCGACCGAGTCGTCGCGTAACTGGGTCGTTCAGGAGGCGCTCAACAAGGGTCTCGCTGCCTTCAACGGCATCGACAACACCGAGCCGAGCATCTTCAACCTGCAGATCATCGAGGATTCGACCGATCCCTCGAAGCAGCCGAACTGCCAGAAAGACCTTCCGGATGACGCCATCCTGTCGTCCGGCCTGACGGTCCCGCAGCTGAAGGATCTCTTCAAATAATTCACCGGCAAGGCTCGCTGGCTTCGATCGGCTCCTGCCTTCGAAGCCAGCGGGCACATTCACGAACGGATCACACATGGATCGTCTTCAGGGCAAAGTTGCCATCGTCACAGGCTCGGGTCGCGGCATCGGCCGCTCGATCGCCGAGACTTTTGCGCGCGAGGGCGCAATCGTGATCGCCACGGGCAGAGCGGCGTCT
>JAODMW010000284.1 GCA_025464815.1 Microbacteriaceae bacterium
CGTGGGCCGTGGGATCCTGGCGCAGTTCGCGCTCGTTGCGGCCCGCGCCGATCACCGTCCCGGCTGCGTCGAGCACGACAGCCGCGACCGGAACGTCGCCGTGTTCGTCGGTATGCGCAGATCTAAAAGGGCCGACTCATCGGTACGCCCCTGTTTCCTCGCGGCGGGTGTGCTCGCGGTCGCCGACGTGGTCGTGGCGACCGTCTGGTCATGACTCGGCGCGAGCGGACTGAAAGAAGTCGGTGAGCAACTGGGCGCAGGCCTCAGCCTCTACTCCGGCGAACACCTCGACGCGGTGGGGTAACCGACGGTCACGCAGCAGGTCGTAGACCGATCCCGCCGCACCCGCCTTCTCATCCCAGGCGCCGAAGACCACCACGGGAACCCGAGCGGCGAGAATCGCGCCCGCGCACATCGGGCACGGCTCAAGCGTGACGATGAGTGTGGTGTTGGTGAGATGCCAGTCCCCCGTCGCCTCCGCGGCCGCGCGGAGTGCGAGAATCTCCGCATGAGCCGTCGGGTCCTGGCGAAGTTCGCGCTCGTTGCGGCCGGCTCCGATGGGGATTCCGGATGCGTCGAGCACAAGGGCGGCGACCGGAACGTCGCCGTGCTCGAGTGCGAGCCTCGCGCTCACGACGGCCTCGCGCATCCGCTCCGTGTACAGCAATGGCACCGCCACGACCAACCTCCGCTCAGATAGATTGAGCCTATGCGAGTCCACGTAGCCGACCATCCCCTGATCACCCACAAGCTCACCGTGCTGCGCGACAAGACGACGTCGTCTCCGACTTTCCGTTCGCTCGCTGAAGAACTCGTCACCCTGCTCGCCTATGAGGCAACCCGGGACGTGCGCGTCGAGGCGGTGACGGTCGAGACGCCGGTCGCCACCGCGCAGGGACTCGCCATCAGCAGCCCTCGCCCCCTCGTCGTCCCCATCCTGCGCGCTGGGCTCGGCATGCTCGAGGGCATGGTCAAGCTCGTTCCAACCGCCGAGGTCGGCTTTCTCGGTATGGTGCGCAACGAGGAAACGCTGCAGCCCGACATCTACGCGGAACGGCTGCCCGACGACCTCTCCAATCGCCAGTGCTTCGTGCTCGACCCCATGCTCGCAACCGGCGGTTCCCTCATCGCAGCTATCGAGTACCTCTTCGCCCGAGGGGCCGTGGATGTCACGGCGATCTGCCTCATCGCGGCACCCGAGGGTCTCGCCGCCGTCGAGAAAGCGACCGCTGGACGAGAGGTCCATATTGTGATCGGCGCCCTCGATGAGAAGCTCAATGAGGTCGGATACATCGTGCCCGGACTGGGCGACGCGGGAGATCGGCTTTACGGCACCGTTTGAGATCAATTCGTGCGCGTGGGCTCCGGCGCGCTTGACATTCCTCCGCGCGATGCAAGATAGTTGTTTTATGACTGTAAACGTGCACGCCCTGACTGCCCTCGAGGCCTCCAGGACTGCCGGCATGATGATGCCGGCTGGCACTGTCATGTGTTGTCGAATGTGTGCCTAATCGGCCAATCCTTAGCCGAGTCCCCTCGCTTCGCATGAAGCAGGACTCCCGGATGCTCGCCCCTCATAACGAGCAGCATCCGTAACTGCACCACCAGAAGTATCCCGAAGGATCACACCCTCATCATTAGAGGCCCTTCACCACTCCCAAGGAATTCGACTCATGTCTCTTGCAACAGTTGACCTCGTTCGTGCCACAACCGCCCGTCGCCTCAACTCGGTGACCTCGACCAGCCCAATCGTCGCCGCACCTCCCGCGCCTACCGAGGCGCCTGCCAGGATCCGCGCCGTACCGGCCGGAACCGAGGCTCGCGGCTTCGTGCTCTATGTAGGCGTCGACGAGCTGAAAGCCGCCGAAGCCGGTACAGACCTCGGCCGTATCGTCGAGGCGCTCAAGAAGCTCGCCGCGGAACTCGTCCCCTCCTCCGAAACCTATGCCGCCGTCGCGTTGGCGCCGCAGGGTGTCGGTGGCCGAGATGTCGAGGTCGTCCGTCTCGCGCTCCAGGACCCGTCTGCCCTAGCCAAGCACCGCCAGCAGACAGACCCGGAGGACAAGCCGCGCGGAGGCGTCGTGATCGACCTGTCGCGCAAGCGCCTCGTGCTCGACGACGAGACGGCGGCGCTCACCTACAAGGAGTTCGAGCTGCTCCAATACCTCGTGCTGCGGGAGGGTCGCACGATAGATCGTGCGGAGCTCATCTCCTCGCTCTGGTCCGTCGGCGATGACGATGCTCCGAACGAGCGCACGATCGACGTTCACGTTCGTCGCCTGCGTTCGAAACTCGGCGCCTATGAAGACATCGTCCGTACGGTGCGCGGGGTCGGTTACCGCTTCGACCGTCATGCGGATGTCTCCATCCGTCACACGTCGACGCCCAGCCCCGACATCTTCTAATCGACCGCGGAGAACGTTCCCGGACAACCGCGTAGCTATCCGATGGTCGGACGCGTGCCGATGACCACGGTGGCATAAAGCTCCTCTGAGCTCGCGATCCGCGGGACCAGTCCGTTGCGGGCGAAGATCGCGACCGTCTGGGGTGCCTGTTCCTCGCTGGTCTCGACCAGGATGTGGCCGCCCGGCGCCAACCACTGTTGCGCGGAGGCGGCGACCCGGCGCTGCACATCGAGCCCATCTGCGCCACCATCGAGCGTCACGTGCGGCTCGTAGTCACGGGCCTCCGGGGGCATCATCCCGATCGCATCCGTGGGCACGTAGGGCGTATTGCACATCAGGATGTCGATGCGACCTCGCAGGGCAGCCGGCAGTGGTTCGAACAGGTCGCCTTCGAAGACCTGTCCATCGATCGCGGCGAGATTGCGGCGAGCGCATGCCACCGCTGCGGATTCGATGTCCGCCGCGTACAGGTCGATGCCGTCAACCGCTGCGGCCAACGCGACGCCGAGCGCTCCCGAACCGCAGCAGAGATCGAGCACAACAGCTCCCGGTTTGGTCAGAGCGGCGGCCTCGTGGACGAGAAACTCCGTGCGATGGCGGGGCACGAACACTCCCGGCTCGACGACTATCCGCAGCCCGCAGAACTCCACCCAGCCGAGGATGTATTCGAGCGGCAGACCGGATACCCGCCGCTCCACCATGTCGGCGAGCTGGGCGGAAGTGCGCGCCTCGGCGATGAGAAGCTCTGCCTCGTCCTCGGCGAACACGCAGCCGGCGGCGCGAAGCCTGGTAACGATAACGGATGGAGAAAGAGCTGACGGGGGTAGCGGCATAGGGAGCCTCAGCGCGTGCTGACCCGGCCGAACTTCCAGATCGACAGTGGCACGAAGACGACGAGCAACACGACGATACCGATGAGAACCGTCGGGATCGGGTTCTGCTGCAGCCACGTGTCGCCGACGGGGGTTCCCGGCGGCACATTGCCGAACAGCTCCCGAGCGGCCTGTACAAGGGCCGACACCGGGTTGTATTCCGCGAAGATCCGAAGCGGAGTGGGAAGGTTGTTGCTCGGTACGAACGCGTTGGAGATGAAGGTCAGCGGGAACAGCACGAGGAACGACACGTTGTTGATCCCTTCGGGACTGCGCACGCTCATTCCTAT
>JAODMW010000289.1 GCA_025464815.1 Microbacteriaceae bacterium
CGCTGAAGCCGAGGATGCCAGCGAGCCCCCCGAGCACGCCGGAGGGCTTCACTTTTTGGGCAGACATAGAGCAAAGGGTACTGGATGGCGATTCATTTCGCCGGAGCCGGGCATCACATCATGGACATACGGCTCCCGGGTCCGTGCCGCCTGTCGGCCCGCCGTTGCTCACACTGAGCGTGATCGAAGCGTCTTTTGCCGTCGCCGCATCGGGAGCCGGATCGCTCGCCGTCACCTTGCAGATGTCGGCGGGAGATCCCGCGACCCAGCTGTAGGTGACCTTGGACGTGGTGAAGCCATCGGTCACGAGAGTGCCGACAGCGCCCTGCCGCGACATCCCCACGACGTTCGGCATGGTGGTCGCAAGGGAACCGTCGCTCGTATAGACGGTGATGGTCGACGCCAGCGCCGCAATCGATCCCGCCGCGGGATCCGTCCTGACGACCTGACCCGCTGGCAGTCCGGATGCCACGGGGCCGCCGTCGACCACGTCGAACTGCAGGCTCTGCAGCAGCGACTGGGCCTGGGCCATCGTCTGTCCGGCGACAGGAGGAACCGAGATACCGGTACCGTGCAAGAGTTTCGGGTCGACCGCGGGGAAGGCGCCGCCCTTGTAGGCGGGATTGCTGTTGAGCGATTTCATCGTCGCCCTGAAGATATTGAACTTCGTGTTGTAGCCGTTGGTACCGGCGATGGTGATCTGCCGCAGGCTCTGGTCTCCCTGCGGGTTGTTCGCGGTCGCCTTCGCGGGGTTGCCCTGGATGTTTCCGACCCAGACGGCGAGAGCCGCCTTGGTGGTGCTGGCGATGAGCCAGTTCTGGTACGAGCCGTCGGTCGTTCCCGTCTTGCCGACGATCGGAACGCCGTCCTTCGGGTTGCCGGCTGCGCCGGTGCCCGACTTCATGACTGTCGCCAGCGCGTAGGCGACGGTCGCGGCGATGTTGGGCGCGATGGCGCTGTCAGTGCAGGTCTTCGGTTGGCCGACGAGTTTCTTGCCGTCCGGCCCCACGATCGAGTCGATGATGGTCGGCGCGCAATACATGCCGTTCGCACCGATGGTCGCGATCGCCGCGGCCATCGTCAGTGGCGCGATCTCATTCGTTCCGAGGATCGAGGCAGGCTGGGCATCCAGCTTGGTGCCCGTCTTGGCGGGATGCACACCCAGTGCCGTTGCATCGTTGCGGATGTCGCAGAGGTCCAGTTTCTGGGCCATACCGACGAATGCGGCGTTCACCGATGCCGAGGTCGCGCTGAGGACGCTCATCGATCCACCCTCACCGGGCGAGTCGTTCTTGGGCGTATACGTGCCCGCGAATGGGCCGCCGCACGCCGAGGCCTTGAAGCTGGACTGCTGGAAGGTGCGCACGCTGCCGTTGACGGTGTCGTTGAGTCCGTGGCCGTTCTGCAGCCAGTCGATGAGGGTGAAGATCTTGTAGGTCGACCCGGTCTGGAAACCGCCCGAACTTCCGTATGCCTGGTCGGTGCTGTAGTTGACACCCGTCTGCGCGCTCGTGGCGCTCAGCGTGTTGTTGTACTCCTTGTTCTGCGCCATCACGAGGATGCGCCCGGTTCCCGGCTGCACGGCATCCGCCGCGGCGCCGAGGGCGAACCGGGTCTCGCTCGCCGGTGCGCTCTTGGTGAGTGCCGCCTGCGCGACATCCTGCTGGTCGAGGTCGATGCTGGTGTAGATCTTGTAGCCACCGGTCGCGAAATTGGCCGTGCGCTCCGCCGCGGTCGCGCCCAGCGAGGTGAGGGTCGGCACCAGCTTTTTCACGTAGTCGCAGGCGAATGGTGCGTCCTTGGCGTAGAGGCATCCGTTGGTCGGGGCGGTGAGCTTGACCTCATCGGCGATCTTGGTGTTGATCGCCTCGTCGAACTGCGCCTTGGTGATGTATTTCTGCGAGTACATGTCGTTCAGGATCTGGTCGCGGCGCACCTTGTTCGCGGCGTAGTACTTGGGATCGCTGAGGTTCTGCAGGTTGGGCTGCTGCACGATCCCGACGAGGCTGGCTGCCTGGGCGACGGTGACGTCTTTCGCATCCTTGCTGAAGTACTCCTGTGCGGCGGATTGCACCCCGTAGGTGTTGCCTCCGAAACCGGTGATGTTCAGGTATGCCACCAGGATCTGCTTCTTGCTGTAGCGCTTGTCGAGGCCGACCGCGAGCTTCATCTCCTTGAGTTTGCGCTGGATGCTGTCGTCGATGGCAGCCGTGTATGCAGCTTTCTGCTTCACCGGATCTTCGATCTGCAGTGCCTGCTGCACGAGGATGTTCTTCACCAGCTGCATGTCGAGCGTGGAGCTCCCACTCGTGATGGAGTTGCTCACCAGGTTGCCGGCGGCCGCGCGAATGACGGACGGCACGTCGATGCCGCCGTGCTGGTAGAAGCGGCGGTCTTCACCGGCGACCGCCGCATCCATCAGGAAGGGAGAGATCTGGTCTGCGGCGACCTCCTGGCGGTTCTGGCTGTAGATCGTCGCGATCGGCACGGGAGCACCGCCGCGGTTCGCGTAGACGACATTCTGCTGTGACTGCGCACTGAGCGCGACGTAGTCGGGCATGTTGTCGAAGACCCCGATGCCGGCCTTCGTCACTTGACTCGTCACGGCGAGTGCGGGCGTGACCATCGCGGTCACGAGTATGCCGGCGAGGACACTGAAGCCGATGAGTCCGCCCAATGCTTTGGGCAGCGCGGAACGTCTTAAATCCTGAGCCATACAATCAAAGCTACGTTTGCAACCTCTCCTGAACCTGAACGGACGCCGAGATGACGACCTGGGAATACCTCACAACGCCGCTGATCGTGCACAACACCGCCGCCATTCTGAACAACTGGGGCGAGCAGGGCTGGGAGCTCGTGCAGATCGTCACAGGCCCGGAAGGCGGCCTCGTCGCCTACCTCAAGCGCGAGAAGAAAGAGGACGCGTAATGTCGAAATTGGATGACCGGATCGCCGAACTCGGACTCGACATCCCCGAGGTTGCCAGGCCCGCAGGCAGCTACGTTCCCGCAGTCGTCAGTGGGAACCTCGTGTTCACATCAGGGCAGCTGCCCTTCGTGGCGGGCGCGCTGCCGGCGACTGGCAAGGTGGGTGCGGCGGTTTCCCCAGAGGATGCTCGTGACTACGCGGCCACCTGCGTGCTCAACGCGCTCGCCGCGGCCAAGTCGGCGATCGGATCACTGGATCGCGTGACGCGCGTCGTGAAAGTCGTCGGCTTCGTGGCATCCGACCCGTCGTTCACCGGCCAGCCCGGCGTCATCAACGGAGCCTCCGACCTGCTCGGCGAGATCTTCGGCGACGCGGGCGTCCATGCCAGGAGCGCTGTCGGGGTCGCGGTCCTGCCGCTCGACTCGCCGGTCGAGGTGGAGCTCATCCTCGAGTTCGCCTGAGCGGGTTGAGCAGGGCGCGCAGCGCCCGTATTGCGGGTTGAGTAGGGCGCTCAGCGCCCGTATCGAAACCTCGGTATCAGAAGGGTTTCGATACGCTCGCTAGCGCTCGTTACTCAACCCGCTCAGCGTCTGTGTTGGGGGTTGAGTAGGGCGCTCAGCGCCCGTATCGAAACCTCGTATGTCAAAAGGGTTTCGATACGCTCGCTAGCGCTCGTTACTCGACCCGCTCAGCGCCCGTGTTGCGGGTTGAGCAGGGCGCTCAGCGTCTGTGTTGCGGGTTGAGTAGGGCGCTCAGCGCCCGTATCGAAACCTCGTATGTCAAAAGGGTTTCGATACGCTCGCTAGCGCTCGCTACTCAACCCGCTCAACGCCCAGCTGCCCACTGATGATCTGCATCACAGTGGTGTCGGCGAGTGTGGTCGTGTCACCGATCGCGCGGCCCTCCGCGACATCCTGAAGCAGCCGTCGCATGATCTTGCCGGAGCGTGTCTTCGGCAGTTCCGCGACGATGAAGATCTGGCGCGGTCGCGCGATCGCACCGATCTGCTCGGCGACGTGCTTTCGCAGCAGCGCGCTCGCCTCATCGGCGGTCTGCAGCTCGGACTGGTCCGAGCGCAGGATCACGAAGGCGACGACCGCCTGCCCGGTCGTCTCGTCCGCGGCACCGACGACGGCCGATTCGGCGACGATCGGATGCGAGACGAGGGCCGACTCGATCTCGGCGGTCGAGAGACGATGGCCTGAGACGTTCATGACATCGTCGACGCGGCCGAGCAGCCAGATGTCGCCGTCCTCGTCGAGTCGCGCGCCGTCGCCCGCGAAGTACTTGGGCTTCTCGAACAGCGCAGTGCCGAATTTCTCCCAGTAGGTTTCCTTGAAGCGTTCAGGGTCGCCCCAGATCCCGCGCAGCATCGACGGCCATGGCTCGCTCACCACGAGCAGGCCGCCGCCGCCCGCGGGCACGGCGTTGCCTGCTTCGTCGAGCACCTCGATCGAAATACCGGGCAGCGGAATCTGCGCCGAACCCGGCTTGGCGATCGTGATCCCTGGCAGCGCCGAGATCATGATCGCGCCGGTCTCGGTCTGCCACCAGGTGTCAACGATTGGAGTGGTTCCTCCGCCGATCACATCGCGGTACCAGACCCAGGCCTCCGGATTGATGGGTTCGCCGACGCTGCCGAGCACGCGCAGGGTACTCAGGTCGAA
>JAODMW010000040.1 GCA_025464815.1 Microbacteriaceae bacterium
GCTCGTGGTGGGCGACACCGCGCTCGTCGCCGCGGTCGCCGCACCCCATCGTCGCGAAGCCTTCGAAGCCTGCGCGCACCTCGTCGAGCTCATCAAGGCCCAGGTACCGATCTGGAAGCGCCAGCACCTCGCCGACGGCGCGACGGAGTGGGTCGGGCTCTAGCGGGAGCGGAGCGACATCAATGCGCCGTGTTGTTGTCAATGCTGTCGCTGCAGCCGGCGCAATGACAACACATCGCCGCGCGGATCGCTCAGCCGCCGGCGAAGGGCGGAAGCACGTCGACGCGCGAGCCGAGTGCGCGGCCGTCGTCGCGGCTGACGACGCCGTCGACGAGGAAGGATCCGGATGCCAACACTCGCGTCATCGCATCGCCATAGCGTTCGATGAGCACCGCTCGCAGGTCGCCGACGGTCGGCACGGAGGACAGGGACTCCTCCTCGCGACCGGCAGCTTCGGCAGCGGCCGCGAAATAGCGCACGAGCACGTCAGCCACCGATGGCCCCCATGCTGCGCACCGGGCGCACGAAGTCGGCGCGCTCCATGCCGTGTCCGGCCTGCTTGCCCCACATCGCGGCGCGCCACCAGTCCGCGATCGTCTCGTCGTCCGCTCCGCCCCTGAGCAGCCCGCGCAGGTCTGTCTCCTCGTCGCCGAAGAGGCAGGAACGTACCGTGCCCTCCGCCGTGATGCGGGTGCGGTCGCAGGCTTCGCAGAATGAGCGGGTGACAGAGGCGATGATGCCGACGGTGGCCGGGCCGCCGTCGACGAGCCACTCCTCGGCCGGCGAATGGACGTCTTCGCGATGCGGTCTCGTGAGCGTGAACCGCGCACCGAGTACATCGAGGAGCTCCGCGGCATCCACCATGTTGTCGCGCGCCCAGGCCTCGTCCGCGTCGAGCGGCATCTGCTCGATGAAGCGCAGCCTCACCCCATTTGCAAGCGACCACTCGAGCAGGTCGGCGGCGCCGGCGAGGGTATCGCGCATGAGCACGGCGTTGATCTTGAGCGGCGTGAGACCGGCGTCCTTGGCCGCCTGGATGCCCGCGAAAACCGCGGGAAGGCGGTCGCGCCGAGTGAGGCGCGCGAAGTGGTCGCGGTCCACCGTGTCGAGCGAGATGTTGATGCGGGTCAGGCCAGCGGCGACGAGCTCGTGGATGCGGTGGTCGAGCCCGATACCGTTGGTCGTCATCGAAATGGAGGCCCCGTCGGCGACAGCGGAGGAGAGCCCGATGATCTCGGCAAGGTCGGCGCGCATCAGCGGCTCGCCGCCGGTGAAGCGGACATCGTGCACGCCGAGGTCGCGCACGCCGATGCCCACGAGACGGGCGATCTCCGCAGCGGTGAGCAGGTCTTCGCGGGGAATCGACGGAAGCCCCTGCTCCGGCATGCAGTAGGTGCAGCGTAGCGAACACTTCTCGGTGATGGAGATGCGCAGGTCGCGGGCGGTGCGACCGAAGCGATCGACGAGCCCAGGGACGTCCGGGCGCCCGACCGTGGAGGGCATCCGGGTTGGATCGCGCCGGACCACGGGGATCCCCAGGTCGAGTTGCGTCATGGTTTCACACTAGCCGGGTGCCACCGTGTCGTCGTCGGGGGCGAAGTTCAGGGCCGGCTGATCGGCGTCGTCATCCCGAGAAACGCTTGACCCTACTCATTGACCGCTAGACGCCTGATGGCCGCTGCCTTTTCTGGATAGCCCCAAGCACTATCCCTAGGACGACTCCAACCAAAGATACAAAACTGACGATCGTTTCGCCCCAGTTCCGATGAGCAACGGTTTGCGGGCCAATCGAGTCGTCGGGCGAGTCATAAGTACAGACGATCCCGAGCGGAAAATACGTCACCGCGCCTGTGACGGTGGTGTTTTCGTAGTACGGACCCCCCTTGTCCGGCACGTCGGCGGACAACGAACACTGGCTCGAAGGAGGTATGTGACCACCTATGGTCGTTCCCGCGAAGAACGAAACCAAGCCGATCACGGCAAAAAGGACAGCAAATCCCCACCAGAACACGCGCGCCATCCTTGTGCCAAATGAAGGAAATCTGGCCCTGCACCTCTCGAATCTCCGAGCAAGGATCGCCATAGAGGGGGAGATCTCCTTCATTTGGCACTCCTATCGACGCGATCACTAAGCGCTTGGCGTCGCGGGCTACGGCAGAATGTGACCCGCCGCGGTGAAGAGCCGGTACCACTCCTCACGGGTGAGGGGCACGTCGGAGCCCGCCGCGGAGTCCCGCAGGTGTTCGACGCTCGTGGTTCCGAGCACCACCTGCATGTTGGCGGGGTGCCGCGTGATCCAGGCCACCGCGATGGCCGCAGGTGGAACGTCATAGCTCTGTGCGAGCTGGTCGATCACGTCGTTCAACTCGGAATATCCCTCCCGATCGCCGAGGAACACACCATCGAAGAAGCCCTTCTGGAAGGGCGACCAGGCCTGGAGCGTGATGTCATTGAGCCGGCAGTAGTCGAGGATTCCGTTGTCCCTGTCGATCGACTGGTCGAGGCCCGCCATGTTGGCTGCGACCCCCGCGGCGATCAGCGGCGCGTGGGTGATGCTCAACTGCACCTGGTTCACGATGAGCGGCTGTTTCACCGAGCGCTTCAGGAGCTCGACCTGCCCGGGCGTGTGGTTGGAGACGCCGAAGTTCAGCACCTTCCCCGCGGCGTGCAGGGCGTCGAATGCCTCGGCGACGTCGTCCGGCTCGACGAGTGCGTCGGGACGATGCAACAGGAGGATGTCGAGGTAGTCGGTCCTCAATGCGTCGAGGGATTCATCCACCGATCGCAGGATGTGCTCCTTCGAGAAGTCCCAGAAGCCAGAGCGGATGCCCACCTTCGACTGAATCGTGATGGCCGCGCGCTCCTCGGGTGAGAAGGTCACCGCCTCGCCGAATCGCCTCTCGCATTCGTGCGGCGTGCCGCCATAGACGTCCGCATGATCGAAGAAGTTGATGCCGGCTTCACGAGCGGCTCCCACCAGGGATCGGATGCTCTCGTCGGCGAGCGGTGCGATTCTCATCAATCCCAGGATGATGTTCGAGGCTTCGAGGGTGGTGTTCGGCAACGTCATGGTCTTCATAGACCTATTGTCCCCGGCTACGGATCGACGTCCAATTCGGCTGCGCCATCGCAGCCGCGGTTCAGTAGTCTGGAAGCAACCGAAGGAGCACCGAAATGGGCATCATCTCTCGCGGTTTTTCCGGCCGCAGTCGTGAGCACAATCCCGACCTGCCGCCCGGCCAGTACCTCACGGAGGATTTCCCCGTGCTCTCGGCCGGCCCGACGCCCAGCATCGACACTGCCGACTGGGAGTTCAGCATCCGCACGGAGTCCGGCGCGGTGCACCGCTGGGACTGGGACCAGCTCAAGAGCCTGCCGATCGAAGACGTCTCCACCGACATCCACTGCGTCACGCGCTGGTCGAAGTTCGGCACGTCATGGCGCGGCGTCTCGCTCGACACCCTCTTCGCCGACGTCGACACGAACTACGAGTACGTCATGGCCCATTCCTACGGCGGCTACACGACGAATGTGCCGCTCGAGGACCTGCTCGACGGCAAGGCCTGGATCGCTTTCGAGTTCGATGGCGAGGATCTCGACCCGGAACACGGCGGACCGGCGCGACTGCTCATCCCGCACCTGTACTTCTGGAAGAGCGCAAAATGGATTCGCGGCCTCGTGATGATGGATGACGACGACCCCGGTTTCTGGGAGCAGAACGGTTACCACATCTACGGTGATCCCTGGCTCGAACAGCGTTATTCGTGACGGACACCGATAAACCGAGTGTCTGGAAGGTGGGCGTCGTGGCCGAGACTCGCACGGAGACGGCATCCGGGCGCAGCATCGTGCTCGACGTTCCCGGCTGGGGCGGCAACATCGCGGGCCAGCATGCGGACGTGCGGCTGACTGCTCCCGACGGCTACACGGCGGTGCGTTCCTACTCGGTGGCCTCGGCGGGATCCGGTGACCGGGTCCAGCTCGCGGTCGACCGCCTGCCGACGGGTGAGGTGTCGCCCTATCTCGTAGACGATCTGATCGTCGGCGACCAGCTGGAGATCCGTGGTCCCCTCGGCGGCTGGTTCGTCTGGAGGCCCGAAATCGACGGGATCGAACAGACGGGACCGGTGCAGCTCATCGGCGGTGGTTCCGGCATCGTGCCGCTCGTGGCGATGATCCGCTCGCACGCCGCCTCCGACAGCACCGCACCGTTCAAACTCCTCTATTCGGTGCGCACCCCGGATGATGCCTTCTTCCGTTCCGAGCTTGCCGAACCGTCGCGCGGCCTCGACGTCACCTGGGCATACACCCGGCGCGCTCCGGACGGCTGGGCGCGCCCGGCGGGACGCCTCACCAGGGCGGACCTCGAAGCGCGCACCTTCCCCGCGAACCTCTCCCCCGCCGTCTTCGTCTGCGGGCCGACCGGGTTCGTCGAGACCGTCGCGAACTCGCTGGTCGAACTCGGACACGACCCCGCGCGCATCAAGACCGAACGGTTCGGGGGGCAGTGATGACCGGCCATGTAGACGGCAACGTTCTCGCAGGGCCGCTCTCTGAACTGTTCCGGTTCGACGTCACCACCGCATCCGCCCGCTGTGTCTCCTGCGGCGACGTGGCGACGCTCGCCTGCGCGATGGTCTACGTCGAGCCCGCCAGTCTCATCGTGCGCTGCCGCAACTGCGACGACGTGCTCATGGTCGTCGTACAGGAGCCCGACCTGGTGTGCATCGAGTTGCGCGGAATGGCCTGGCTGCAGGTTCCCCGCTAGCAACGGCCTGCCCGGCCGGCCTACCCCGCACGGGCCGCTCCGAGCTCGCGGCGGAGATAATCCCGACAGCGGCGGAGAAACAGCCTCGCGGAGGGAGTCGCAACTCCCTCCGCGAGGCGTTTTCTCCGCCGCGACAGGAAAAGCGGCTAGCGGGCGGCTTCGCCGTCCGTGTAGTCCTCGTCGACCTGCTTCCAGGCGAAGAGGGCACGAAGCTCCTTGCCGGTCGCCTCGATCGGGTGCTTGGCGCCCTTCTCGCGTAGGGCGAGGAACTCTGGAGCTCCGGCATCCTGGTCCGCGATGAAGCGCTCGGCGAAGGCGCCCGACTGGATGTCGCCGAGAACAGCCTTCATGTTCTCCTTCACGTGCGGGTCGATGACTCGCGGGCCGGAGACGTAGTCGCCGTACTCGGCCGTGTCGGAGACCGACCAGCGCTGCTTGGCGATGCCGCCCTCCCACATCAGGTCAACGATGAGCTTGAGCTCGTGGAGCACCTCGAAGTAGGCGATCTGCGGCTGGTAGCCCGCCTCGGTGAGGGTCTCGAATCCGTACTGCACGAGCTGCGAAACGCCGCCGCAGAGCACAGCCTGCTCACCGAACAGGTCGGTCTCGGTCTCCTCGGTGAAGGTGGTCTTGATGCCGCCGGCACGCAGGCCGCCGATCGCCTTCGCATAGGACCAGGCGAGCTCCCAGGCCTGACCGGACGCGTCCTGCTCGACGGCGACGATCACGGGAACGCCGCGGCCGGCCTCGTACTCGCGACGCACGGTGTGACCGGGACCCTTCGGAGCGACCATGATCACGTCGACGCCCTCCGGCGCCTTGATGTAGCCGAAACGGATGTTGAATCCGTGCCCGAAGAGGATCGCCTTGCCCGCCGCGAGATGAGGCTGGATGTCGGCGGCGTAGAGGCCGCGCTGGTACTGGTCAGGAGCGAGGATGACGATGACGTCTGCCCACTCGGATGCCTCGGCCGAGCTGAGCACGGTGAACCCGGCCTCCTCGGCCTTCTGCTTGGACTTCGAGTCTGGCTTGAGGCCCACAACTACCTCGACGCCAGAATCGCGAAGGTTCTGCGCGTGCGCGTGACCCTGCGAGCCATAACCGATGACGGCGACCTTTTTGCCCTGGATGAGGGCGAGGTCGGCATCCTTGTCGTAGAAAATCTCGGTCACTTGATATTCCTTTTCTCTTTCGCTGGTTGAGTGGCCCGCCAGGGGCCGTATCGAAACCAGCTGTTCTGTTCGGTTGTTTCGGTAAATCGATGATGAGGTCTCGATACGGCCGCGTGCGGCCTACTCGACCCGCTCCTAGCTAATTCTTGAACACGCGCTCGGTGATGCTCTTGCCGCCGCGTCCGATCGCGAGGAGACCCGACTGCGCGATCTCCTTGATGCCGTGAGGCTCGAGTACCTTGAGCAGCGCCTGCACCTTGGCGGTGTCGCCGGTGACCTCGATCACGAGTGCATCCGGTGCGACATCCACGATCCGCGCACGGAACAGGGTGGCCGCCTCCAGGATCTGGCTGCGCGTGGTGTTGTCGACTCGTACCTTGATCAGCATGTGCTCGCGCTCGACGGTCTGGGTCGGGTCCAGCTCCACGATCTTGATGACGTTCACGAGCTTGTTGAGCTGCTTGGTGACCTGTTCGAGCGGGAGCTCCTCGACGTCGACGACGACCGTGATGCGCGAGAGCCCCGGAATCTCGCTCTTGCCGACGGCGAGGCTCTCGATGTTGAACCCGCGACGGGCGAAGAGCCCTGCGACGCGGGTCAGCAGACCCGGTTTGTCTTCGACCAGGAGGGAGAGAACGTGGCTCATCGCCTGAATCCCTTCATCAGCATTACTCCTCTTCCCACTCTGGCGCGTGCTCCCGTGCGTACTGGACGGACGAGTTGCCGACGCCCTGCGGGACCATCGGCCACACCATCGAGTCGCGGCTCACGATGAAGTCGATGACCACCGGACGATCGTTCGTCTCGTTGGCGAGCTTGATCGCGGCATCCACCTCCTCCTTCTTGGTGACCCGGATGCCGAGAGCGCCATACGCGTCGGCCATCTTCACGAAGTCCGGGATCATCACCGTGCCATGACCCGTGTTGAGGTCCGTGAAGGAGTGGCGGCCGTCATAGAACAGCGACTGCCACTGCCGCACCATGCCCAGTGAGGAGTTGTTGATGATCGCGACCTTGATCGGGATGTTGTTGATCGTGCAGGTGGCGAGCTCCTGGTTGGTCATCTGGAAGCACCCGTCGCCGTCGATCGCCCACACCGTGCGCTCCGGCTCGGCGACTTTCGCCCCCATCGCCGCCGGAAGCCCGTAGCCCATGGTCCCGGCACCGCCGGAGTTCAAGAAGGCGTTCGGACGCTCGTACTTGATGAACTGCGCGGCCCACATCTGGTGCTGGCCGACGCCCGCGGCATAGATCGCCTCCGGCCCGGTGATCTGGCCGATGCGCTCGATCACGTACTGCGGCGAGAGCAGGCCGTCGTCCGGTTCGTCGTAGCCGAGCGGATACAGCCCCCGCAGATGATCGAGACGCGCCCACCACTCCGAGAGGTCGGGTTTCGCATTCTTCGTGGCATCCGCGAAGGCGACGGTGAGGTCGGCGATGACATCCTTGGCATCGCCGACGATTGGAACATCGGCCACCCGGATCTTGGAGATCTCGGCGGGGTCGATGTCGACATGAACGACCTTGGCGTTCGGCGCGAACTCGCTCGGCTTGCCGGTGACCCGGTCGTCGAAACGCGCACCGAGGGAGATCAGCAGGTCGGATTCCTGGATCGCGAGCACCGCGGGCACGGTCCCGTGCATCCCTGGCATGCCCAGGTTGAGCGGATTGGAGTCGGGGAAGACCCCGCGAGCCATGAGCGTGGTGACCACCGGCGCGCCGACCTTCTCGGCGAGCTCGAGAAGTTCGGCCGATGCCTTTGCGCGACCGACGCCGCCGCCGACATAGAACACCGGACGCCGGGCCTCGGCGAGCAGCTGGGCCGCGGCCTGGATCTGCTTGCCGTGCGCCTTGGTCACCGGCCGATAACCCGGCAGGTCGACCTTCGGCGGCCAGATGAACGGCGCGCTGTTCTGCTGGCAGTCCTTGGTCACGTCGACGAGTACGGGGCCAGGGCGACCGGTCGTCGCGATGAGGTACGCCGCGGCGATCGTGGCCGGGATGTCCTCCGGGCGGGTGACGAGGAACGAATGCTTGGTGATCGGCATCGTGATGCCGACGATGTCGACCTCCTGGAAGGCGTCCGTTCCCATCGAGGTCGAGAAGACCTGGCCGGTGATCGCGAGGAGCGGCACCGAGTCCATGTGGGCATCCGCGATCGCCGTCACGAGGTTGGTGGCGCCCGGCCCGGAAGTCGCGATGCAGACACCGATCCTCCCGGTTGCCGCAGCGTAGCCCTCGGCCGCGTGACCGGCACCCTGCTCGTGGCGAACCAGGATGTGGCGGATGGCGGTGGACGACATCAGTTCGTCGTAGAACGGCATGATCGCGCCACCCGGGAGCCCGAAGACATCCGTGATGCCGAGCATTTCGAGAGAGCGCAGGATCGCGCCGGATCCGGTCAGCATCTCAGGCTGGGAGGATTCGGCTGGTTGGGAGGATACTGCCGGTTTACTCGGCGAACCTTTTGGCACAGGAATCGATTCCGTGGACATCACATATTCCTTGGTAGTCACGAATGGTGGGCGCGAAGCTACCCGGTGATCGCGCCCTCCGCAGCGGAGTGCACGAGCTTCGAGTACTTTGCGAGAACGCCACGGGTATAGCGCGGGGGAAGCGGAGCCCAGCCGGACTGGCGAGCTGCAAGCTCTGTCGGCTCGACCAGTAGGTCGAGGGAGCGAGCTGCGATATCGACCCGTATTAGATCACCATCGCGCACGAAGGCAATCGGACCTGCGTCCACTGCTTCGGGTGCTATGTGGCCGATACACAGTCCGGTT
>JAODMW010000086.1 GCA_025464815.1 Microbacteriaceae bacterium
CTCCTTGGCGAGGTGGATGCCGAGCAGGTCCTCCACGACCGTCCCGAGCCCGACGCGAGGGAGCCCGGCCAGGCGTGCACCGAGCTCGGTGTCGAAGATGCGGGTCGGGTCCAGGCCCACTTCACGCAGGCAGGCGAGATCCTGGCTGGCAGCATGGAGCACCCACTCCTCGGTGGAGATGGCCTCGTTGAGTTCGGCGAAACTGCCGATCGCGGGCGGGTCGAAGAGAAAGACGCCGGCGCCGCGACGAAAGATCTGGATCAGGTAGGCACGCTGCGAGTAGCGGAATCCGGATGCGCGTTCGGCGTCGATGGCGATAGGCCCGCTGCCGGCGGCGATCTCGGCCACGGCATCCAGGTAGTCTTCGCGCGTTTCGATGGCCGTCACGAGGGCGTGCGGGGACTGCTCACCCTGGTTTGCGACCGGTGGCGTCGGGTTCTGCTCGGCGCTACTCACGCCCAGCTCGACGAGCGGCTAACAAACTGACTCCTTCGACCGCTGGCGGAAGTCCTGCCAGCATGCACAACAATTCACCCCAGCCTTCCACATGTGAGGAGAGGTCGTGGTCGAGCGGTGTCCAGGAGGCCCGGAGTTCGATCTGAGCGCCGTCGCCCTGGCTGGCCAACTCTCCGTATCCGGTGGAGAGGATCTTGGTGGCCGTGCCGGATGCGGCGGTGTAGTGCGCCCCGCGAGCGTCGAGCGCGTCGACGAGCCACGACCAGGCGACATCCGCCAGAAAAGGGTCGAGTCCGATGTCGGTTTCGAGCGGCGCCTGTGCGAAACAGACGATGCGGAACTGCCCGCCCCAGGCTTCGGGAGCGGATGGGTCGAAGAGGAGGATGAAGCGACCGGTGCCGAGCTCGGAATCCGTGTCGTGGCGGGCGGGCGTGACATCCGCCGAGAGGGCGACGCTGTATGGAGCGAGGTTGCCGGGGGAGGGGATCTCGTTCAGAACGAGTTCCGCTCGCAGCTTTGCGCGCCGCACTGCATCGAGCGCGGCGCCAAAGGCTGCCGGCACCGACGGTCCTGCGACATTTTCGGGCACGAGTGAAGACTAAAGTTCGACTGTGGCAGTTTCTCGAAGGCACGCCGTCCGGGGATATCGATGGTGGGCGATCGTTCTCGGAGGGACAGGAGCTATTGCGATCATCGCATCGATCGCGGTCGGTGTTCTCACGCTCTTCGTCGCACGGACCGTCGTCACCCCTCCGCGGCGCCGTGATGACGATACGCGAGTGATTTCCGCGGATTCGGCGGCGGGTACTGTCACGTTGAGTCGATCGGCGGATGCTCTGCTCCCCGGCGACTACAGCCTCTGGTTCTCGGGCGGCACCGGGCACGCCCGCCTGGGCGAGGTCCTCGGTGAAACCGATGTCTCGGTGACCCGGAGGGTGATCGCCGTGGATTTCGGAGATCTCGCGAAGGCGCGTCGCGGTCGTTTGAGCGGCTGGTTCTATCTAGGCCCCGAAGAATTCGGGCACCCTTTTACAGAGGTGCGGATCGAAACCGAACTGGGTCCGTCGCCGGCCTGGCTGGTGCCAGCAGAGAAGTCGTCCGGGCGCTGGGTCATCCAGGTACACGGCCGGGCAGTAAGCCGCGAGGAGACGCTGCGGGCGATCCCGGTATTCCGCGACGCCGGCTACACCTCGTTGCTCATCTCCTATCGCAACGACCCCGACGCCCCGGCCAGCCTCGACGGTCGCTACGGCCTCGGCGACACCGAGTGGCATGATGTCGAGGCGGCATTGCGTTTCGCCGTCGACAACGGAGCGACGGATGTCGTGCTCATGGGCTGGTCCATGGGGGGCGCCACCGTGCTCCAGGCCGTGACGCGATCGGAACTCGCCGGCGTCGTGCGGGGAATCGTGCTCGATTCGCCGGTAGTGGACTGGGTCACGGCGCTCAGGTACCAGGGTGAACTCCGGAACCTGCCGAATCCGGTGCGCTCGGCGGTGCTCGTGCTCATCGGGAAGAACTGGGCACGACGACTCACGGGTCAGCTCGCGCCCATAGATCTGCCCCGACTCAACTTCGTCCGGCGTTCGGGCGAACTCCACCTGCCCATCCTTCTCATGCACAGCGACGATGACGGCTTCGTGCCGGCGACGGCGTCGCGCGCCCTCGCCGAGGCCCGTCCCGACATCGTGACCTATGAAGCGTTCACGGTTGCCGCGCATACGAAACTGTGGAACTACGACCGCGATCGCTGGAACACCGCGATTGCGAGATGGCTCACGAGGGTCGTCGGATAGCTGCCCGAGCGCTCAGGCGGCGATCTTCTCGCGGATCTGGCGCTTGGTGCGACCGAGCAACGCCGTCATGCCGCGGATCCTCAGTGGGCTGACCGCTTCGGTGAGGCCGATCGTGTTGGGGTAGTCGTCCGGCACGTCGAGCACCTCTTCGACGGTGAGACCGGCGAGACCCTGGACCAGGATCGAAGCAAAACCACGAGTCGTCGGCGCCTCTTTGGGCGCTGTCGCATGGAGGTGCACGATGCCGTTCTCGTCGACCTCGACGAAGATGAACACCGGCGACTGGCACTCCACCACGCGTTCGAGCAGGTCGGGGTGCTCCGAGTACTGCAGGGGCAGTTCCGGGAGTTCGTTGGCGAACTCGAGCAGCAGGAGGAGTCGGTCACGCTGTTCGAGGCCGAGAAAGTCCTCCTGGATCTGGGCGAGAGCCGGGGGGAGATCGCTGGTGGTCATCGAATCCAGTATTCCACTTCATCATGCGAATCGACCGGATGCCGGTAGGCGCCGGCCGATTCGGCACCGATCGGGTCGTCGCTATCTCGCCGCGGGAACCGCACCGGGTTCGGAGCCCTTGACGATCGGAACGCGTACGGCGGAGCCCCACTCGGTCCAGGACCCGTCGTAGTTGCGCACGCCCTCGAAGCCGAGCAGGTGGGTCAGCACGAACCAGGTATGGCTCGAGCGCTCACCGATGCGGCAATAGGCGATCACGCTGTCGCCGTCCTTGAGCCCGGCGCCGTCGCGGTAGAGCGAGTTGAGTTCGTCGAGGCTCCGGAAGGTTCCGTCGTCGGCTGCCGCCTTGCCCCATGGCACGTTCTGGGCGCTCGGGATATGGCCGGCACGGAGGGCGCCCTCTTCCGGGTAGGCGGGGGCTGTGGTGCGCTCTCCGCTGAATTCCTCGGGGGAACGAACGTCGACAAGGGGATTGCCGAAGTGCGCGAGCACGTCGTCCTTATAGGCACGGATGGGAGCGTCGTTCCGCTCGACGACCGGGTAGTCGACGGCGGCGGGGGTCGGCACGCTCGTCGTGTACTCACGGCCCTCCGCTTCCCACTTGGCCCGTCCGCCGTCGAGGAGGCGAACGTCCTCGTGGCCGAACAGCGTGAAGACCCACAGAGCGTAGGCGGCCCACCAGTTGTTCTTGTCGCCATAGATGACGACGGTGCTGTCGCGTGTGATCCCCTTCGAACCGAGCAGCTTCGCGAAGCCTTCGCCGTCGATGTAGTCCCGCTCCACCGGGTCGTTCAGGTCGGTGTGCCAGTCGATCTTGACCGAACCGGGAATATGGCCGGTCTCGTAGAGCAGCACGTCTTCGTCGGACTCGACGACGACGAGGCCCGGTGTACCCAGGTGGGCCTGGAGCCAATCCGTGCTCACCAACCGCTCGGGATGTGCATACTCGGTGAACTTTGCGGATGAATCGACCTCGACGGTCATGGAAACCTCCAGTTGGCTCCCACGGGGAGCGACGGTGAGCCTGTATTCGGGGAGTTAGGCTTGTATTAACCCTTAACGAATCTACGCAACTCGTATGCCTGCCAGCGGGTTTTCGTAAGACTTCGACACAAAGATTCACCCACGACTTCGAGCCAAAGGTTAGCCCTCACGTGACCGCCGAACCCTTGCGCGACCTCGACAGCCTGGTCGATCGGCAGCCAACGCTGACCGGAGAAGAGATCGTCGCCCAGCTGACCCCGCCCCGGCAGTTCCTCACGGCGAGCCTTGACACCTATCGGCCCGATCGCGACTATCCGTCGCAGGGCGCCGCGGTCGCCGCCATCCGCGCTTTCGCCGCCGGTTGGACCACGAAGTCCGGAGGCCTGTTCTCCCGTCGGCGTTCCTCGGGCGCGCTTCCCGGTGTCTATCTCGACGGTGGGTTCGGCGTGGGCAAGACCCACCTCCTCGCCGCCCTCTGGCATCTCGCACCCGGGCGTAAGTACTTCGGCACGTTCATCGAGTACACGGCGCTGGTGGGAGCCCTCGGCTACGCCCCGGCGGTGAAACTGCTGAAAGGCGCCTCGCTCGTGTGCATCGACGAGTTCGAGCTCGACGACCCGGGAGACACCCGGCTGATGTCGCGACTGCTCTCCGAACTGGTGGCATCCGGATCCAGGATCGCCGCCACCTCCAACACACCGCCCAACGCCCTCGGCGAGGGGCGCTTCGCCGCCCAGGACTTCCTTCGGGAGATCGACGCCCTCTCCGCGCGCTTCACGACCATTCGTATCGACGGCCTCGACTATCGCCGTCGCGACATCGAGGGTCACGCCGTCTCGCTGTCCGACGCCGAACTGGACGCCGCGGTGGACGGCGTGGACGGCGAAGTCACGGTCGATCGTTTCGACGCCGTGGTCAAGCACCTCGCCACGGTCCATCCCTCCCGCTACATCAAGCTCGTCGATGGTCTCGACGCGATCGCGCTGACGGGTGTCCACCAGCTCTCTCATCAGACGGATGCCCTGCGTTTGGTGGCGTTCGTCGACCGGCTCTACGACGCGCAGGTCCGAATCTTCGCCACGGGGATTCCGCTCGACCAGATCTTCGCCGACGACATGCTGTCTGGCGGGTATCGCAAGAAGTACCTCAGGGCGATCTCGCGGATCATCGCCCTCACCTCCGGCCAGGTTTAGACCGCGGCGCGCGCTCTGTAGTGTCGTGCCCGGATCGCCGTCAGGATGACGCCGATGACCGCGGCCAGCAGCGACGCGACCAGCACCGCGAGCGTTCCCTCGACCGCGATCTCGTGGTTGTTCGCGAAAGCGAGCTCGTTCATCAGCAGCGAGACGGTGAAGCCGATACCGCCGAGTCCGGCGACGGCGAGGATGTCCCCGAGCGGAAGATTCGGCGCCGAGCGGCCCGCGAGCCGGTTCGCAATGACCGCGCCGCCGGTGATGCCGATGAGCTTTCCCACTGGCAGCGCGACGATGATCGCCCAGAACACGGGGCTCAGCTCCGACAGGCCGACGGCAGGCAGGGTCACGAGCGCCGCGACGAAGGCGAAGAGCGGAAGGATGATTCCGTTGCTCCACGGCTCGAGTGCGTGGCGGGCGACCCCGGCGCTCCTGCCCGCCATGATGAGCCCGAGGGCGACGCCCGCGATCGTCGAATGGATACCGGAGAGGTGCACGAGCACCCACGCCGCCAGGCCGAGCACGATGAGAATCACGACGATCGGCGCCGAGCGGGCGCGTCTGCTGAGCCAGCCGAACACCAGGACGACGGGAACCGCGGCGAGCAGTGGGAGGGGGCGCAGGTCATCCGTGAAGAAGAAGGCGATGATCAGGATCGCGATGAGGTCGTCGATCACAGCGAGGGCGAGGAGCAATGCGCGAATCCGCGTCGGCAGTGCCCGCCCGACGAGGGCGAGCGCGCCGAGGGCGAACGCGATGTCCGTCGCCGTGGGGATCGGCCAGCCATCGGACAGCACCGGATCGCGCACGAGCAACAGGAAAATGCCGGCCGGAACGAGGACTCCGCCGACGGCGGCCACCGCGGGAATCAGCGCTTTGCGGCCGCTGTCGAGCTCTCCCTGGGATAGCTCGTGCCGCAATTCGATCGCAGCGAGGAAGAAGAAGACGGCGAGAAGCCCATCGGTGACCCAGTGGCCGACTGACAGGTCGAGGCCGAGCCAGGGGATGGGGAGGTGCGTGTCGCGGACGGACTGCAGTCCCGGTCCGAATGCGGAATTTGCCAGGACCACCCCGAGGATTGCGGCGCCGAGCAGCAGAAACGCCGAGTAGCGTTCGCTCCTTAACAACTTCATCGGGCTCCGCTTCGGCATCCTCGCCAGTCTAGAACGGCTGTCTCACCGCCGATTGCCGCCATTTGCGAGGCAGATCGGCAGAATCCGGAAACACGATGTTTACATGGCCGCTCTGCGCGTAACAAACGAGAAACACAGTGACACCCCTGTGGAAATATCGGCACAGCAAACTTGCCACATCCCCAAGGCGGATCCCGAACGAGGCCAGTCTTCAGGTCGAGCGCAGGTGCCGAAAGGGAGTCCTTTGAAAAAAGAGAGAGGCAACCCTTACCCATGGTCGATTTGTCGGTCTTAACAGATGCCACGACGGATAGCATCACGAATAACTTGAACTCGCTGTGGCTGATGGTGGCTGCAGCGCTCGTGCTCATCATGACCCCCGGCGTCGCGTTCTTCTACGGCGGCATGGTCAAGGCGAAGAGCGTCGTCAGCATGGTGATGATGAGCTTTGGCGCTATGGGCCTGGTCGGCGTGCTCTGGGTCATCTACGGCTACGGAATGTCATTCGGCGGAGGCAAGGACTGGCTCATCAAGGGCTGGCTTCTGAATCCATTCCACGATCTGTTCCTGACAAACGAGATCAACGCCAAGGGCACAACGGCCAACCAGTGGATGAATCTCGATATTCACGGCCTCGCATTCGCCGGCTTCCAGGCGACCTTCGCGATCA
Source organism: Microbacteriaceae bacterium (assembly GCA_025464815.1). GTDB lineage: Bacteria > Actinomycetota > Actinomycetes > Actinomycetales > Microbacteriaceae > Lacisediminihabitans. Next base: position 6,686 of record JAODMW010000086.1, read on the forward strand.
TCACCGTCGCGCTCATCTCCGGCGCTATCGCTGACCGCGCCAAGTTCGGCTCGTGGATGATCTTCGCCGGTGTGTGGGCGACCCTCGTCTACTTCCCCGTCGCGAGCTGGGTCTTCAACTTCACGGTTGGCCCTAAGGGACTCACCGACGGCGGCTGGTCCGTCTTCGGCCTCGGTGTGAACGACTTCGCAGGTGGTACAGCTGTCCACATCAATGCCGGTGCCGCGGGCCTCGCGCTCGCACTGGTGCTCGGCAAGCGCGTCGGCTTCAAGAAGGGTCTCGCGGCTCCGCACAACGTGCCGCTCACGCTCATCGGCGCCTCGCTCCTGTGGTTCGGCTGGTTCGGCTTCAACGCCGGCTCAGAGGGTGCTGCCGATGGCATCTCGGCGCTCGCCTGGATCAACACGATGGTCGCTCCGGCCGCCGGTATCCTCGGCTGGCTGATCGTCGAGAAGTTCAAGGACGGCAAGCCGACATCTATCGGTGCCGCGTCGGGTGCGGTCGCCGGCCTCGTCGCGATCACCCCGGCCTGTAACATCCTGACGCCGGGCTGGGCCATCGTGCTCGGCATCCTGGTCGGTGCGGTCTGTGCCTTCGCGATCGACCTCAAGTACAAGCTCGGATTCGACGACTCGCTCGATGTCGTCGGCATCCACCTCGTCGGTGGTCTGGTCGGAACGCTCTACATCGGTATCTTC
>JAODMW010000091.1 GCA_025464815.1 Microbacteriaceae bacterium
CGGTGGGATAGACGAATCCGGTGAAGAGCACGCGGTCCAGGTAGACGCGGCCCGTTTCGTGGTCCACCTCGTACTTGTTCTTGCTGCCCTTGGGGATCTCGATGACGGCGTCGTAGCTGGCCATGACTGTGGCTCCTAAGTTCGTGGGGTTGCTGCAATAACGTTATCGGATGAGCACTCGCCCCCGTCTGACCCCCGCGATCGCGGATGTGCGCACGGCGGTGCGCGCAGCGCTCCCCGAGCCGGTCGGAGGGGGCCTCGTGCTCGTGGCCCTCAGCGGCGGCCCGGACTCTCTCGCGCTCGCCGCGGCAACGGCATTCGAGTCGCGCCGTGCCGGAGTCCGTGCGGGAGCCGTTGTCATCGATCACGGGCTGCAGGAAGGCTCTGCGGATGTCGCAGCTCGCGCCGCCCGGCAGGCTCGCGGCCTCGGGCTGGACCCGGTGGTCGTCACGCGCGTCGAGGTCGTCGCCGCAGGTGGACCGGAGGCGGCGGCTCGCGATGCGCGTTACACCGCGCTCGCCGAGGCAGCCGCGAAGGCCGGCGCGACGAGGGTATTCCTCGGCCATACCCTCGACGACCAGGCGGAGACCGTGCTGCTGGGGTTGGCCAGGGGAAGCGGTGGAGGCAGCCTCAAAGGAATGCCAGTCTCCTCAGGGCTGTTCGCTCGTCCGCTGCTCGAGATCCGACGGGCGGCGACCGTGCAGTTCTGTCTCGACTCCGGCCTCGACCCGTGGACCGATCCGCATAATGACGATGAGCGGTTCCGCAGGGTGCGCGTGCGCAAAACGGTTCTTCCCGTGCTCGAGACCGAACTAGGCCCCGGCATCGCCGAGGCTCTCGCGCGCACGGCCGCGCAGTTCCGCGAGGACACCGAAGCGCTCGATCACTTCGCCGAGGAACAGATCGAGGAGCTCGCGGAACATGCGGAGGCCGGAATATCGTTGCCGGCGAAGGCGCTCGCGGCCAATCCTCCCGCACTGCGCCAGCGCATCATCCGAATGACCGTCGCGGCGGAATTCGGCGTGAGCCTCAGCCGCGGGCAGACACTCGAGGTCGCCCGGCTCGTGACGGACTGGCATGGGCAGGAAGCCATCGACCTGCCCGGCATTAAGGTGGAGAGGCAGGGCGGCCTGCTCATCTTCAGCTCGACAGGGAAGGCCTAGGCCATGGAATACAGCGACATCGCCGACGACCTCACGAGCGTGCTCCTGACGGAGCAGCAGATCCACGAGAAGATCGCCGAGCTGTCGCGTCGCATCGAGGCGGACTATGCGGGCCAGAAACTGCTGCTCGTCGGCGTGCTTCGCGGCGCCGTCATGATCATGGCCGATCTCGCCCGTGAACTCCGGATACCGGTCGAGATGGACTGGATGGCGGTATCGTCCTACGGCTCTGGCACCCAGTCGTCCGGCGTCGTGCGCATCCTGAAGGATCTCGACTCCGACCTGCACGATCGCAGGGTCCTCATCGTCGAGGACATCATCGACTCCGGCCTCACCCTCTCCTGGCTGCGGGCCAACCTCGAAAGCAGGGGTGCGGCATCCGTCGACATCTGCGCGCTGCTGCGCAAACCGGATGCCGCGAAGGTCGATGTCGACGTGCGTTACATCGGGTTCGAGATCCCGAACGAGTTCGTCGTCGGCTACGGACTGGACTACGCGGAGAAATACCGTAATTTCCGGGGTGTCGGCGTGCTCGCCCCCCACGTGTATCAGTAGGGCGGTCGCTCAGGTCGCCAGGGCGGGTCGAGCAGGTCGCTCAGGTCGCCAGAGTGGGTCGAGCAGGTCGCTCCGGTCGCCAGAGTGGGTTGAGTAGGTCGCTCAGCGACCGTATCGAAACCCGCAATAGCGTGCATTACGCCCACGGCAAACATGCAGCAGCCCCTCAGCGCGGCTCAGGTAGCCTTGGACTCACATTCTTCGTCAGAAAGGTGCCGGGTTCGACCCCCGGAACACTATGGACTTCAAGCGTTTTCTTCGGGGCCCGCTCATCTGGATCGTGCTGGCCGTCATCGTGGTCTCCGTCGGTTTCAGCCTGTTGAGCGGCTCCGGCTTCAAGCAGATCGACACGAAGCAGGGCCTCGCCCTCCTCGCCGACGACAAGGTCGCCTCCGCGAAAATCGTCGACGCCGAGCAGCGCGTCGATCTCGTGCTCACCACCGCCGGCACCGACGGCAAGCAGGTGCAGTTCTACTACGCTGCCGCTCGCGGCGCAGACATCGTCAAAGCGGTCGACGCCTCGGGCGCGAAGTACGACGACCAGGTGGACAAGGGCAACTGGCTCTCCTCCCTCCTCGGCCTCATCGTCCCCTTCCTCATCATCGGCGTGATCTTCTGGTTCCTGCTGTCCAGCATGCAGGGCGGCGGATCCAAGGTCATGCAGTTCGGCAAGTCGAAGGCGAAGCTCGTCTCCAAGGAGAGCCCGAAGGTGACCTTCGCGGATGTCGCGGGCGCCGATGAGGCGATCGAAGAACTCGAAGAGATCAAGGACTTCCTCAAGGAGCCGGCCAAGTTCCAGGCTGTCGGAGCCCGCATCCCCAAGGGCGTGCTGCTCTACGGGCCTCCCGGTACCGGCAAGACCCTGCTCGCCCGTGCCGTGG
>JAODMW010000146.1 GCA_025464815.1 Microbacteriaceae bacterium
CCAGCAGCACCAGGAAACCGATGAAGAAGAACCAGATCGTGAAGATCCCGACGATGTTGCCGATGAGCACGGTCAGCTGGAAGTTGAGCGCCGTCCTGGTGTGGTCCCGGATGAGCGGCCCGCGGTCCTTGAGCAGCAGGTAGCCGACGAGCGCCGGGAGGAAGTGCAGGAAGATCCCGCCGAGATGGATGAGCGTCGCCCACAATCTCTCGTCGCTCGGATTCAGCGGACGCACGTTCTGGTAGGGGTTGCCGGTGGGCGGCGTGGTTTCAGACATGACGCCATTAAAGCAAGAAGCCCGGGAACGGTGTTCCCGGGCTCCCTTCTCAGGCGTGTTGCGGACTACTTGATCCAGCGGATGTTCACCGGGTAGCGGTAGCTGCCGCCCGCGTTGACCTTCACGCCACCGAGGATCGCGAAGACGATGTTCACGATGATGACCGCGAGATAGAGCAGGAAGAACAGGAGCCCGATGAACGGAATCAGCTGCAGGATTCCGAGGATGATGACAGCGCCAGTCACATTGATCGTCCAGTTCAAGGCCTCCTTGCTCTCGACCCTGGTGCGCGCGCCGCGCGGACCGAAGACCAGGTAGATGATGAGCGCCGGAATCAGCAGGATGATGTTGAGGAAGTGTGCAAGCGAGGCCCAGAGCTTGTCATCGGTTTCGCTGAGCGGAGCTGCGGGCTGAGGTGCGGCCTGCGGTGTTGGATCAGTCATGTGCTTTGCCTTTCAGATGGGCGATATGGTCCTGCCGATGAGGAAAGAACTCGGGCATGCATGCTGCCCCCCGTTTGTGGGCGGTCGACAAGCTCATGCATAAGCTACTGCCCCGTTCTCCCGCGTGCAATGCCTTCCTTTCTGTGCGTCACGGTACAATTAGCAGTCGGATGTGTCGAGTGCCAAGACCGGAGGTGATGGCGAATGGTCTCTGAGCGCGGCCTGGATGTGCTTCGCGTCATCGTGCAGGACTATGTCGCCTCCCGAGAGCCGGTGGGCTCCAAGTCCATCGTCGACCGCCATTCCTTCGGCGTGTCCGCGGCGACCATCCGTAATGACATGGCTCTTCTCGAAGAAGAAGAGCTGATTGCGGCGCCGCACACGTCATCCGGCCGAATCCCCACAGACAAGGGATACCGCGTTTTCGTCAACCGGCTCGCCGACCTGCGGCCCCTCACAGCGGCCCAGCGCACCGCCATCGAGACTTTCCTCGGACAGTCGGCGGATCTCGACGAGGTCCTCGGTCGCACCGTGCGGCTGCTTTCGCAGCTCACCCACCAGGTCGCTCTCGTGCAGTATCCCTCGCTCACCCGCTCGCGCATCCGCCATGTCGAACTCGTACGGCTTACCGCCACCAGGATGATGACGGTGCTGATCACCGACACCGGCCGGGTCGAGCAGAGGCTGATCGATGTGGCTCCCGGGCTGGACGATGAGTTCCTCGGGCAGCTGAGGACGAAACTCAACGCATCCATCGGCGGTCTCGCTCTCGCCGAGGCGGCCGAACGGCTCGTGTCCATCGCGGACCAGTTCACGGCGGAGCAGGCGTTGGCCGTGAAGCAGATCGCGAGTGCGCTCATCGACCAGGTGCTGGCGAATCGCCAGGACAAGCTCCTGATGGCGGGCGCGGCCAACCTGGTGCGTACGGAAGAGGATTTCACCGGGAGCATCTACCCGGTGCTCGAGGCGCTCGAAGAGCAGGTGACCCTGTTGCGGCTGTTCGGCGAGATGGAGCCCGACCAGAACGGATTCTCGGTGAGCATCGGCAGCGAGAACGCCTCCTTCGGCCTCGGGGAGACGTCCGTGCTCACCACCGGCTATGCGTCTCTCGGCAGCGAAGTTTCGCGCTTGGGCGTCATCGGGCCGACGCGAATGGACTACTCGAACAATATCGCCGCAGTGCGGGCCGTCGCACGATACCTGTCGCGCCTGCTCGGCGAAGACTGACATCGCTGCCGCTGACGACCGAAGGCCGCCAGCGAACGCAGCGGAAATGGATACTAATTTGGCTGACCACTACGAGGTACTCGGCGTCGACCGCAGCGCGACGACCGATGAGATCAAGAAGGCGTACCGGCGTCTGGCTCGCGAGCTGCATCCCGACGTGAACCCGGGCGCCGAGGCATCCGAACAGTTCAAGCTGGTCACGCATGCCTACGACGTGCTCTCCGACCCGCAGCAGCGGCAGCAGTACGACCTCGGTCCGCAGGCCGGATTCGGCGGCGGCGGTGGCAACTTCGGCGGGTTCGGCGACATTTTCGAGACCTTCTTCGGCGGTGGACAGAGCCGCGGCCCTCGTTCCCGTCGCGAGCGTGGCCAGGACGCCCTCGTGCGGGTCGAAGTGGATCTCGACGAGATCATCTTCGGCACCAAGCGCGAGGTCGAGGTCGACACGGCCATCCTGTGTGAGACCTGCAACGGATCGTGTTGCGCGCCGGGCACCCAGCCGGTCACCTGCGACATCTGCCATGGCAGCGGCCAGATCCAGCGAGCCGTGCGGAGCCTCCTCGGCAACGTGATGACCTCGAGCCCCTGCGGCACCTGCCGCGGCTACGGCACGGTCATCCCGAACCCCTGCCCGACCTGCCAGGGCCAGGGCCGCGTGCGTGCTCGCCGCAGCATCCCCGTCGACATCCCCGCCGGCGTCGACACCGGCCTGCGTCTGCAGCTCCCGAACCAGGGTGAGGTCGGCCCGGCGGGCGGCACCGCCGGCGACCTCTACCTCGAGATCAAGGTTCGCCACCACGAGGTTTTCAGCCGCAACGGCGACGACCTGCTCGCCACGCTCGAGGTGCAGATGACGGATGCCATCCTCGGCACGAAGACCACCCTCAAGACCCTGGACGGCGAGGTCGCGGTCGAGATCAAGCCAGGCACCCAGAGCGCAGAGGTCATCACGGTCAGGGACCGCGGCGTCACCCACCTGCGCGGAAGCGGCCGTGGCGACCTCAAGATCGGCGTGCAGGTGACGACGCCGACCAATCTCAGCCACAAGGAACAGGAGCTCGTCAAGCAGTTCGCCGATTCGCACAGGGCGGCGGCCCCGTCCCTCACGCACTTCCAACAGGGTCTGTTCCAGAAGCTGCGCGACCGCTTCCTCAACATCTGACGTCCACCCGGCCGGCGATCGCGCCCCCTTCTTTCGGAAATTCAGGACTTCGGTAAGGGACGCGTCGCGCGATCCCCGTGGCCACCGCGCACGGCGAGCGACGCCGTTACCGAAGTCCTGAGTTTCCGGTGATGCGGTCGGATCTGAAAGAGTGGGGCCGTGGCGCATTTCTACCTGAGCGATGACCTCGCAGCGGCGAGCACCGGCGCGCGCGTCTCCGTAACGGGGCAGGAGGCGCGTCATGCCGTGACCGTCAGCCGCATCGCGGTGGGCGAATCCATCGCGATCGGTAACGGTGCGGGACTCGTCGTGACGGGATCCGTCGTCTCTGCCGAACCGACGGAGTTCGTCGTCGAGGTCGAGACCGTCACGGAGACCCCGCCCGCTTCGCCCGCGATCTGGCTCGCGCAGGCGCTGGCGAAGGGGGACCGTGACGAGCATGCCGTGCAGCAGGCCGCCGAACTCGGCGTCGACGGCGTCATCCCGTGGGCGGCGCAGCGCTCGATCGTCAAGTGGGAGGGCGCGAAGATCCGCAAGGGTCATGAACGCTGGACCGCGATCGTGCGGGAGGCGAGCAAGCAGTCGATCCGACCGTGGATTCCCGAGGTGGGCGATCTCGCCTCGACGACGGTGCTTGCCGCCCTCGCGGCAGGGACGCGGATGCTCGTGCTCGAGCCCGCGGCATCCGTCGCCCTCACCTCGCTGCAGCCAGATGGCCGGGACGTCGTCCTCGTCGTGGGACCGGAGGGAGGCATCGCACCGGCGGAACTCAGCCGACTAGAGGCTGCCGGTGCAACACCGGTGCGGCTCGGCGACACCATCCTGCGAACGTCGAGCGCTGGGCCTGCCGCGATCGCGGTGCTCAACGCGCAACTCGGCCGCTGGTAGCGAACGGCCGCCCGCTGACGGTGGCCGTCGCTTAAGCTAGATGCATGTCAGCGAACGCCGAGCCGTCGATCTTCACGAGGATAGTCGCGCGCGAAATCCCCGCGGACGTCGTCTTCGAGAACGAGCGCATCATCGCCTTCAGGGACATCGCCCCGAAGGCTCCCGTGCATCTTCTCGTGGTCCCCAAAACCGAGGCCTACCGCAACGCGGGCGAGCTGGCAGCGGGGGATCCCGCGCTCCTCGCCGAAGTGATCACCACGGCGCAACGGCTCGCCGACGAACACTCCGATGGCGAGTTCCGCCTCGTCTTCAACACCGGCCCCTCCGCGGGCCAGACCGTATTCCACGTCCATGCCCATCTGCTCGGCGGGCACCTTCCGGAAGGCACCCTTGGCCAATAACAGCCAGTACAACGGCGACGCGCTTCGTTCGGATGACGGCGCTGTCGACCACGTCGAACTCCGCGTTGACGGCGTGGCCATGGTGCGACTGCTCGGCCCGCAGGACCGGCTGCTCAAGACCATCGAGAGGCAATACCCGCGCGTCGAAGTTCTCGTGCGTGGCAATGAGATCACCCTGGACGGCGATGCCGACCAGGTGCACGCAGCCGTGAGGCTGGTAGAGGAATTGGTGACGATGGTGCGAGCGGACCAGGAGCTTGGCCAGCACGATGTGAACGAACTCAGCGTGACGGAGTCGGCGAAGATTCTGGCGGCCGATCCGAAGGTGAGCCCGGCGGAGCTGCTCAGCCAGGCGATCCTGACCAGCCGAGGCAAGAGCATCCGCCCGAAGACGCTCGGACAGAAGAGCTACGTCGATGCGATCGACGACAACACCATCGTCTTCGGTATCGGCCCCGCCGGTACCGGCAAGACCTATCTCGCGATGGCGAAGGCCGTGCAGTCGTTGCAGCGCAAGGAGGTCAGCCGCATCATCCTGACCCGGCCTGCCGTCGAGGCGGGCGAACGCCTCGGCTACCTGCCGGGAACGCTCACCGACAAGATCGATCCATACCTGCGCCCGCTGTATGACGCGCTGAACGAGATGATGGATCCGGAGATCGTCCCCAAGCTGCTTGCGGCGGGAACGATCGAGGTCGCTCCACTGGCCTATATGCGCGGCCGCACCCTCAACGACTCCTTCATCGTGCTCGACGAGGCGCAGAACACGACGCCGGAGCAGATGAAGATGTTCCTCACGCGTCTCGGGTTCGGCTCGAAGATGGTCGTGACGGGCGACGTGACCCAGGTCGACCTGCCCGCCGGAGCGAGTGGTCTTCAGCTCGTGACCCGCGTGCTCGACGAGATCGATGAGATCCACTTCGTGAGACTCACGAGTGAGGATGTCGTGCGCCACAGTCTCGTCGGCCGCATCGTCGACGCGTACACGAAGTACGACGCCGAGCGTCAGGCCCAGCGTTTCGAAAGGCTCAACGATCGCGAGCAGGCGGACGGTGTGAATCGTGCAGGCCGGCGCGGCAGGCAGCCCCAGGATCACCAGGCGCCGGGGCCGCAGACGAAAAGATGGGGCCGCTAGACGTGTCGATCGAGATCAACAACGAGTCAGTCATCCCGGTCGACGAGGTCGCTCTGCAGCGGCTCGCGACCTATGCGCTCGACTTCCTGCACGTGCATCCGGATGCCGAACTCGCGATCGTGCTCGTCGATGAGGGCGCCATGGAGCAGCTCCACCTGCAGTGGATGGACGAGCCGGGACCGACCGACGTGCTGAGCTTCCCCATGGACGAGCTCCGTCCGGGAACGGAGGAGGCGATGACCCCCGCAGGCCTGCTCGGCGACATCGTGCTCTGCCCGCAGGTCGCGATCGCGCAGGCGGAGACTGCCGGCCACAGCCCCCTCGAGGAAATGCTGCTGCTGACGACACACGGCATCCTGCACCTGCTCGGCTTCGATCACGCGGAGCCAGAGGAAGAGAAGGAGATGTTCGGCGTACAACGGGACATCCTCGTCGGATTCGCCCTCGCCGAGCGACGAACCAAGTAGTCCGAGAAACGCAGCGCCGATCATGATTCCGATCTTCGTTTCAGTCGCCGTGCTGCTGGTGGTCGTCGGCGGCCTTCTTGCCGCAGCGGATGCCGCCCTGAGCGTGCTCTCGCGGGCCGATCTCCTCGAAATCGCATCTCATTCACGGGCGCGCAAGTCGCTCACGGCCATCGCCGCCGACGTCGGAGCCCACGTCAACGCGGTGAACTTCATGAGGGTCGTCACGGAGACGACGGCGGCCGTGCTCGTAACGCTCGCCTTCGCCTACGTTTTCGAACAGTGGTGGTGGGCCCTGCTGTGCTCCGCGTTCATCATGACCCTCGCCTCCTTCGTGCTCGTGGGGTCGAGTCCGCGCAGCGTCGGAAGGGTCAACGCGCGGGCGGTCATCCGCTGGACCGCCTGGACGGTACACGCGATCCGCAGGTTCCTCGGTCCGATCGCCGCGGCCCTCGTCGCCATCGGCAACCGGGTCACGCCGGGGCGGACCGCGACGTTCTCCTCGGAGGAGCAGTTGCTGAGCATGGTCGACGAGGCCACGGAGCTCGAGGTCCTCGAAGAGGACGACCGCGAGCTCATCCATTCGATCTTCGAGTTCAACGACACCGTCGTGCGCGAGGTCATGATCCCGCGCACCGACATGGTCACGATCGACGGCGACGAGACTGTCGGCGCGGCGATGGGACTGTTCCTGAGCAAGGGCGTCTCGCGAATGCCGGTGATCGGGGACGACGTCGACCAGGTGCTCGGCGTGCTCTACCTGCGCGACGTCGCCCGGCTGAGCTACGAACGGCCGAAGGGCATCGACGGCGTGACCGTCGATTCGCTGGCGCGCCCCGCGCTCTTCGTGCCCGAATCGAAGAAAGCGGATGACACGCTCCGCCAGATGCAGCTCGAATCCAATCACCTCGCCATGGTCGTCGACGAGTACGGTGGCATCGCGGGGCTCGTGACCCTCGAGGATCTCATCGAAGAGCTCGTCGGCGACATCTCCGACGAATACGACCATGAGGTCGTCGAGATCGAAGACCTCGGCGACGGCAAGTATCGAGTGAGCGCGCGGCTTCCCGTCGACGAGCTCGGCGAGCTGTTCCACATCGAACTGGACGACGACGACGTGGACTCCGTCGGCGGCCTGCTGGCCAAGGCTCTCGGTCGCCTGCCACTGCCGGGATCGGTTGCCACGTACTCTGGACTCATACTCACGGCGGAGCGCACAGAGGGTCGTCGCAAACGGCTGAGCACCGTTCTCGTCGAGCGCGATCAGGCGCTCATCGACGCACAGGCGGCGTTCCGCAGGACGATTACAACGAACAACGGAGATGACCGTGGCGAATGATCCTGAATTCCGAGCGGGATTCGTCTCATTCGTCGGACGCCCCAACGTCGGCAAGTCGACGCTCACCAATGCGCTGGTCGGCGAGAAGGTCGCGATCACGTCATCGAAGCCGCAAACGACCCGCCGCGCCATCCGCGGCATCGCCCACCAGAAGAACGGGCAGTTGATCCTGGTCGATACGCCGGGCATGCACCGTCCGCGGACGCTGCTCGGCGAGCGGTTGAACAGCATCGTGCAGTCGACCCTCGGGGATGTCGACGTCGTCGGTTTCTGCATGCCGGCGAACGAGAAGATCGGCCCAGGGGATCGTTACATCAACGAACAGCTCGACTCCTTCCCGCGCGCGAAGAAAGTCGCGATCGTGACGAAGATCGACGCCGCATCACGCCCGGCTGTTGCTGCGCAGCTGCTCGCCGTGTCGGAGCTGCGCGAGTGGGAGGCGATCATCCCGGTGTCGGCGACGAGCCACATCCAGCTCGATACGCTCGCATCGGAGCTCATCCGCCTGCTGCCCATCTCGGCGCCCCTCTATCCGGCCGATGCCGTGACCGAGGAGGGCCTCGAGGCGCGCATCAGCGAGCTCATCCGCGAGGCCGTGCTTGAGGGTGTCGAAGACGAACTTCCGCACTCGATCGCCGTCACGATCGACGACATCGTGGAGCGCGACGACAAGGACCTCGTCGAGATCTACGCCAACCTCTTCGTGGAGCGCGACAGCCAGAAGGGCATCATCATCGGCCACCAGGGCTCCAGGCTCGCGGATGTCGGGGCTCGCGCCCGCCGCGAAATCGAGCCGCTCGTCGGCAAGCAGGTGTACCTCTCGATTCGCGTCAAGGTCGCGAAGGACTGGCAGCGCGACGCCAAGCAGCTCGGTCGCCTCGGCTTCTAGCCTCCGCTCGACGCGGAGCTCGCGCTGGTTTGCGGCTGGCTCGCGCCTGGTTTGCGAAAATTCAGGAGAATGGCGCGCTGGCTGACAGGTAGGTGCACTCAACCGTGCCCGTGCCGGCCGTTTTCCTGAATTTTCGAAAGGCGGAGGAGCGCGGCGCTACATCGCTGGGATGATTCCGGTCGGCGAACGGCTGAGTTCGCACCCGATCCGGCCTCACGGAAGCCGTCTGCCCCTACGGTGGAAGGATGTTCCGCACCCTTCGGCCGTACCAGCTGGCGGTCGACCTTGTGCTTGCGGCGCTGTTCTTCCTGTTCGCCCTCGTCGGAGCTGTCCTCGGGAACCTGTGGATCGACCTGGTCGTGACCGTGATCATGTCGATCGCACTGGCCTTCCGCCGGCTGAGTCCCGGTGTGGCGTTGATCGTCGCCTGGGTTGCGTCGATCACGCAGATGGCCGGTGCGGGCACCGTTCCCGCGTTCTCCGATCTCGTGGTGCTGGCCGTGCTGTTCTGCACGGCGTCGTATGGCGGGCGCGCCGTCCGGTGGCTCGGTCTCGCCTCTGCCGGTCTCGGTGCGATCATCGCCACCCTGTATATCGTCGTGCTGCCGCTCATCGTGCCGAACGGGCCGCTGAGCCAGTCGTCCAACGGCAGCTACCTGCCTGCGGGTGGCGACCTCGTTCGTTCGATCCTGCTCACCCTGTTCGGCTCGCTCGCGGTCCTCGGCCTGTCGTGGACCCTCGGGCTCCTCGCCCGCACCTATCGTCGCGCCCGCGAAAGTCGTCGTGCCCAGACGCTGGCAGAGCAGATCGTCGTCGTCGAGCAGGAACGTAACCGCATCGCGCGCGACATGCACGATGTGGTCGCCCATTCGCTCGCGGTCGTGATCGCGCAGGCCGATGGCGCCCGCTATGCGCACGCTTCGAATCCGGAATCCGTCGACACGGCACTGGCCACCATCTCCACGACAGCTCGCGAGGCACTCGGCGATGTGCGTGTCCTGCTGTCGCAGCTGCGGCACAGCCAGGGCGAGAGCCCGCAGCCCATGCTCGAGGACATCGACAGGCTCGTCAATCAGATGCGTGCATCCGGGTTGGTGATCGCGCGCGAGGAACAGGGAAGTCCGGCCTCGCTCCCCACCGGGCAACAACTCGCCGTCTACCGGATCGTGCAGGAGGCGCTCACGAACGCCCTCCGACACGGCGACACCGAGCATGAGGTGCGGGTGCTTTTCGACTGGCAGGTGTCGTCGCTCGTGGTGACGGTCACGAGCGCGAGGAGCGACGACGGCGTGCCAACTCCGGGCGGCCACGGTTTGGCGGGGATGCGGGAGCGCGCGATACTCGCCGGCGGAACCTTCAGTGCGGAGGCAGCCGACGACCGCTTCGTCGTCACCGCGAGCCTTCCCATCTCGAGTGCTGTGAGAGCATGATCCGCGTCGGACTCGTCGACGACCAGTCGCTCTTCCGTATGGGTATCCGGATGCTCGTCGACTCCCAGTCCGACCTCGAGGTCGCGGGCGAGGCGGGCAACGGGGTCGAAGCCATCGCGATGGCCGCCGAGGCGCGCCCGGATGTGATTCTCATGGACATCCGGATGCCGGTGATGGACGGCATCGCCGCCACGACCGCGATTCTCGGCGCAGCCCAGAGGAGCGGTGGCACGCAGCCGCGCATCATCGTGCTCACCACTTTCGACCTCGACGAGGCTGCGACACGGGCGATCCGCGGGGGTGCGAGCGGTTTCGTGCTCAAAGACGCGGATCCCGAGTTCCTGCTTGCGGCGATCCGTACGGTGCACGCGGGAAACGCGGTGATCGCGGCATCCGCGACCCGCGAGCTCTTCGAGCACTTCAGTCCCCGCGTCTCCCGCCCGAGCGAGCCGGAGTCCTTCGCGCGGCTCACGGCGCGTGAGCGGGACATCTTCCAGCTCGCCGCGCGCGGTCTCAGCAATTCGGAGATCGCCTCGGGGGAGTTCCTGAGCGAGGCGACGGTGAAGACCCACATCAGCCGCATCCTCGCGAAGCTCGGGCTGCGCGACAGGGTGCAGCTCGTCGTCTTCGCCTTCGAGCACGGGCTGAACCTCTAGTTCCTTCAGCTCCGCCACGGATCATCCGCTGGATGTACAGGCCCGCGACTCGCGCCGGATGCCCTGCCCGCCCGCGCTTCCTAGCGTTGAGGGTATGTCATTCAACCACTCAGAGGCTGGCCTCGTCGCCCGCGTATCGCAGCTCACGAAATCGTACGGTTCGGCCGGCAACTCGGTCACAGCCCTCGACGAGGTCTCCATCGGGATCCGGCAGGGGGAGTTCACGGCCATCATGGGCCCGAGCGGTTCGGGCAAGTCGACGCTCATGCACATCATGGCCGGCCTCGACACCGCGACGAGCGGTCGCGTCTGGCTCGGCGACACCGAGATCACCAGCCTGCGGGATGCGGATCTCACCGTGCTTCGCCGCCGCCGCGTCGGTTTCGTCTTCCAGTCTTTCAATCTCGTGCCAACGCTCGATGTCAGGGGCAACGTCCTCCTCCCCTTCGAACTCGACGGTCGTCGCCCGCTTCCCGACGAGTCGGCCTGGATCGAACGGCTCATCGATTCGCTCGGACTCCGCGACCGCCTCACGCATCGGCCGCACGAGCTCTCCGGCGGCCAGCAGCAGCGCGTGGCGATCGCCCGCGCTCTCGCCACCAAGCCCGACCTGATCTTCGCCGATGAGCCGACCGGCAACCTCGACTCCCGCACGGGCCGAGAGGTGCTCTCTCTGCTCGCGGCGTCGAGCACCGACTACGGCCAGAGCATCGCGATGGTCACACACGACCCGATCGCGGCGAGCTATGCGGGTCGCATCCTCTTTCTTGCCGACGGTCGTGTGGTCGAGGAGCGTGGTCGTTCGTCTGCCGAGGAGATCAGCAGCTTCATGCTCGGGATGGAGAAGGCAGCGTGAAACGGAGTCTCTCGGACCAGCTGCCGAGCGTTCTCGTCGCGACCCTCAGCGCCGCGTTCGGTGTGAGCCTTCTCCAGATCACCGGCATTCTCGCCGAGGCGATCTCCGCAGACCACGTCACTGGCGGCAGTGCCACGGTCGGGCTCCTCCTCAGCATCGTCGCCGTCGTCTTCATCGTCATCGCCATCTATGTCGGCGCCATCGTCACGGCCAACACGTTCTCGACGATCATCGCCGGACGCACCAGAACGATCGCACTGCTGCGTCTGATCGGGTCGAGTGCCTCCCAGCAACGTCGTTCCGTGGCCCGCGAGGGTCTCGTGGTCGGCGTGGTGGGCGCGGTGCTCGGGGCCGTCATCGGAACCCTGGTGACCGTGGCGCTCGTCGCGGTCGGCGAGTCCGGCGGACTCATCCCGACGCTGGGCTATGCCTATCTCCAACCCGTGCTGTTTCTGCCGGTCGTGGCCGTCGTACTCACGACCTGGCTCGCTTCCTGGGTCGGGTCGCGACGCGTGCTGCAGGTCTCGCCCATGCAGGCCACCGGCGTGGCGATCGAACTCACGCGTGAGGAATCCAGTGCTCGTTACGGACGCAATGTCGTGGCGATCGTTCTCTTTTCGATCGGGATCGGCTTCCTGTTGCTCGGAATGCTCGTCGGCCTGATCAGCCCGGTCGGCGTGCTCGTCGGCGTCATCGGCGGCCTCCTCTCCTTCACGGGGCTCGTACTCGGGGCGCACCTGGTGATGCCTGTTGCACTGCGGCTGACCGGACGGATGTTCGGCTCGAGCGCGACGGCACGCCTGGCCGCAGAGAACGCGGTCCGCTATCCCGAGCGCAGTTCGCGCACCACGATCGGACTCGTCATCGGGGTGACCCTCGTCACGATGTTCGCCGTGGCGGTGCAGAGCTACCAGCAGATCATCCGGCAGGCCCAGGCCGCTCAGCCGGAGGTCTACCAGGGAGTCGACCAGATGCTCGCGGTGACCGTCGTCGTGTTCTCGGTGCTCACCGGGTTCAGCGCGCTCATCGCCGCCATCGGCATGATCAACAATCTCTCGATGAGCGTGCTGCAACGCACTCGCGAACTGGGACTCCTTCGAGCGCTCGGCTTCACCGCGCGCCAGGTGCGTTCGATGATCCTCGCGGAGAGCGCACAGCTGACCGCTGCCGCCGTACTGGTCGGCTTGGTGCTCGGTATCTTCTACGGCTGGGCCGGTGCGCAATCGCTTCTCGGCTCGATCCAGGGGAGTCCGGGCCTCGTGCTGCCCGCCGTGCCGTTGGCATTGCTCGGGATTCTCGTTGCAGCCGCGGCAGCGCTGACCGTCGTGGCATCCGTGGCTCCATCACGACGGGTGACGCGGATCGCACCCGTCGCGGCGCTCGCGGTGGAGTGATCGGCCCATTCCGGGAGTTGCGTGGGACTTTGTCTGAGGGCTCTCACAGAAAGCGGGTTTCGCCGATTTCGACGCAATTCTTCGCAGCATACTGAGTCGTCAGTCACAGGCGAGGAAGCGGAGGGACTCGGATGCTCGACGTGCTCCTTTCGCTGAAACTCACCTATGGGCCGATTCCCCGCGTGATCGAGCTCCTCGGAATTCTGGCGTTCCTCGCGCTGCTCGTCACTCGCCGATGGAAGCGTTGGCTTCCGATCGCGGCCGGCGCGGCCGGCGCGGGAGTGCTCGTCGGTTTCCTGGTGTGCTGGCTGCTGAGCGATGTGATCGATGTCTTCGGCGTCTCGCTGTCTCCGGACAGTCGCATCTGGTTCAGCGCGGCAGTCGCGGCGGTCGCCGTGGCGATTGCCCGACTGGTCTGGTCGCGGGGTCGCAAGCTCGTCGCGGTCGCTGTTGTCGCATCCACGGTCCTCTTCGCGCTGGTCGGCGCCATCGGTGTCAACGCCGATCTCGGAGAATTTCCCGACCTGAGGACCGCACTCGGCATCGGCAGCTATGGCGACATCCGCCTCCCAACCGTCGACCCGGCGCCGGCGGCGATCGCGCCGCTCTCCAGCTGGAGCCCGCCGGCGGACCTTCCCCACAGGGGCCGGGTCGGACTGGTCACGATTCCCGCGACCACCTCCGGTTTCCCCGCCCGTTCCGCGCTCGTCTACCTGCCCCCCGCCGCGCTCGTGGTGAATGCTCCGCGCCTGCCGGTGCTGGAGATGATGTCCGGCCAGCCCGGGGGGCCCGAGCAGATGTTCACCTCGGGAAGCCTCGGAACGAGCCTCGACGCCTACGCCAGGGCACACCACGGGTTGGCCCCGATCGTGGTCGTGCCCGACCAGCTCGGTGCGCCGAACCGCAACCCGATGTGTGTCGACTCCGCCCTCGGAAAGTCGGCGAGCTATCTCACGGTCGATGTTCCCGCCTGGATCCGCAGCCACCTCAACGTGCTCGCCAACCGCACCGATTGGGCGGTCGGCGGATTCTCACAGGGCGGGACCTGCGCGATCCAGCTCGGGGCGGCCACGCCATCCCTGTTCGGCAGCATCCTCGACATCGCGGGGGAGATCGCGCCGAAGAATGGCGACCTGCAGCAGACGATCGATTCCGGCTTCGGCGGCTCTAAGGCCGAGTATCTTGCGGCCACCCCTCGGCAGTTGATGCGCCGCAATGGCCCATACGCCGACACGCTGGGCATCTTTGCGGTTGGGGCGCTCGACTCTCGCTTCGGGCCTGGCACCAGGACGATCGCGGGTTACGCCACGGCGGCGGGCATGGAAGTCCACCTGCTGATCTCCCGCGGCACGGCGCACGACTGGCGAACGGTGCATTTCGCCGTCGACAGGTCGCTGCCGCTTCTAGGGGCGCGCTGGGGGTTCGGTGGTTAGGCGCGCGCTCCGCCGGCATCCGTTCACGCTTTCGGTTGTGCTCATCACGGCGGTGGTCGCTGCGTTCGGTCATGGCCTGCGTGGGCCGTCGTTCGCCATGCGTATCGCCTTCGGTACGGGCCACGAGCAGCTGATCGACGCGGGACGATGGTGGACACCGGTCACATCGATGTTCCTGACCGACGGCGGCTTCGAACTTCCCCTCGTCCTCGTTGCCGTCGTTTTCGTCATCGGTGCATCGGAGCGTCTGATGGGCACGGCACGTACGGCGATCGCTTTCCTGGTCAGTTCTGTGCTCGGGGTCGTCGTCGGCGTCGCCGTGCAGGAAATCGGTGCATTGATCGGTGAACTGTGGTCGCGCCGCGTGAGCGAACTGGTCACGTTGGACCCCATGACCGCCATAGCCGGCACCGTCATGACCGCCAGTGCCTTCGCGGGCGCACTCTGGCGTCGGCGCATTCGCGTGGTGGTGATCTCGGTCGCGCTCGTCTTTCTGCTCTATTCCGGAGAGCCATCCGACCTGTATCGCTTTCTCGCGGTGCTCATCGGCTTCGGGCTGGGGGCGGTGCTGCGACCGGGCACCAGCGATCAGTGGTGGCAGCGCAGCTCTCACCACGAGACCAGGGTGCTGCTCTCCGCCATCGTGGCGATCACTGCCGTCGGTCCGGCGATCACGATCTTCAGTCGTCTGCGACTCGGCGCGCTCGCCCCGCTCGGTCTGCTGCTGACGGATGCCCGCCCGAATGGCCTCGCCTTCGACCAGTGCCAGGCGATGAGGATCACCCGGGCGTGCCTGGACGACATCACCCTGGAACGCATCGGTGGCGTCGGGCCGGTCCTGCTCACCGTGCTTCCGCTCCTGACGCTGCTGGTCGCCTCCTTCGCCCTCGCGCGGGGTCGCCGTTTCGGAGTTTGGCTCGCGGCGGTCGTCAACCTGGCGCTCGCGGCGCTCGCGGCCTATTTCTACGGGTTCCTGCCGCTCTCGGGACAGTCCTTCGTCATCGGGTTCAGGACACCGCACTACTGGGAGGTCAC
Organism: Microbacteriaceae bacterium; assembly: GCA_025464815.1. Lineage (GTDB taxonomy): Bacteria > Actinomycetota > Actinomycetes > Actinomycetales > Microbacteriaceae > Lacisediminihabitans. Next base: position 15,030 of record JAODMW010000146.1, read on the forward strand.
CCTGGCGCTCTTGGCGTCGGTGCTGGTGCCGGTCGCGATCGCCGGGCTCGTGCTCGTCAATCGGCGCCACTTCAGTGTTGCCGCCTCCCGGCGTTCGGTGCGGCTGTATCTCGGGACCGTCGTCGTTGCACTGTTCGGCCTCTCGGCGCTCTATGTCGGGCTGGGACTGTTCGTACGGGATCGTTTTCATCCACGGGTGACCATCGTGGACCTGCTCGGCGATCTGCCGGAACGATTCGTACCGATCGGATTCCTGCGGATCGAAAGGCTCTCTTTTCTGCCCGCCGACCCCGTCACCGGCATGCTCTACTACTGGATTGGTCCGTGTTTCTGGCTCGTGGTCGTCATCGGTGCTCTTGCGGTCGCGCTTGCCGCCAGTTCTCACAGCTACGCCGTTGGCCTGCCGCGCATCCGCGGTCTTCTCCGTGCCGGTGGTGGTGGATCGATGGGACAGCTGGCGACCTGGCCTGGTAATTCCTACTGGTTCGGGCCCGGAGAACGTGCTGCCGTCGCGTACCGTGTGATCAATTCCGTGGCGATCACCACATCGGAGCCGATAGGGGAGCCGGATGCCGCGCGCGCGGCCATCGCGCAGTTCGCGACGTTCTGTGACGACAACGGCTGGACGCCGGTCTTCTACAGCATTCACGAGTCGTTCCTGGCGGAGTGCGAGCGGATGGGTTGGGCGTCGATGAGCGTGGGCGAAGAGACGGTGGTGCGTCCGGGCCAGTGGCAGACGACGGGAAAGCACTGGCAGGATGTACGGTCCTCGATCAACCGGGCGGAGCGTGCGGGCGTGCGCTCGGAGTGGACTGCGTTCGAGCGACTGTCGCCCGCCCACGCGCTCCAGATCAGCGAGATCTCGGAGCAATGGGTGGCCGAGAAGGATCTGCCTGAGATGGGCTTCACCCTGGGTGGCCTCGACGAGCTGCGAAACCCCGAGGTCGGGCTGATGATCGCCTGCGATGAGCACGACCGAGTCATCGGCGTCACGAGTTGGCTTCCCTCCTATCGCGACGGGGTGGTCATCGGCTGGACCCTCGATTTCATGCGACGGACTCCCGACGGCATGAACGGAATCATGGAGTTTCTCATTGCACGCTCGGCAGAACGTTTTCGCGACGACGGGATCGAGTTCATGAGCCTGTCCGCGGCACCGCTGGCGCGCAGCAAACCCGGCGCCGACACGGTGCAGGGGACCGCGACGGCACGCATCCTCGGCTACATCGCCTCTCGGCTCGAGCCGGTGTACGGCTTCCAGTCGCTGTTCCAGTTCAAGCGCAAGTTCCAGCCCGAGTTCCACAACCTGGTGATGGCCTACCCCGACGCGCTCGCACTCCCGGCGATCGGACTGGCGCTAGCGAGGGCTTATGTGCCCTCACTGTCGCTGCGCCAGAGCATCCGGTTCGTCCGGAGTCTCGGCTGAGCTGTCCGCTTTCGAAAATTCAGGACATCGGTGCCTGGGTCGGTGATTTCGCGTGCATGCAGGCGCGATCGCATCCGAAGTCCTGAATTTCCGAAGGGGAAGGGGAGGGCAGGCCTGCAGTGCTACCCTTGAAGGGTGTTGTTCGGTCTGCTCCTTCTTAGCTGCCGCGACGAGTCCTAGCCCAGGCCTCCCTCGTCGCGGAGTTCGTCGTTGGCTGACCACCGAACAAGCGAAAGAGCTGAGATCATGAAGAACACCCAAACGGCTTCTGCAATGCCGATTCACAAGTACCGCCCATACCACGAGACATTGACCGTCGAGCTGCCCGACCGTACCTGGCCGTCGAAACGCATCACGCAGGCCCCGCGCTGGTGCGCCGTCGATCTGCGCGATGGCAACCAGGCCCTGATCGATCCGATGAGTCCCGAACGCAAGCGCATCATGTTCGACCTCCTGGTGCGCATGGGGTACAAGGAGATCGAGGTCGGCTTCCCGTCGGCGAGCCAGACCGATTTCGACTTCGTGCGAAGCCTCATCGACGAGAACCTGATTCCGGATGACGTCACCATCCAGGTGCTCACCCAGGCTCGTGAGACCCTCATCAACCGCACCTACGAGTCCATCAAGGGTGCGAAACGTGCGATCGTGCACCTCTACAATTCGACGAGCGTGCTGCAGCGCGATGTCGTGTTCCGCACCGACAAGCAGGGCATCATCGATATCGCTCTCGAGGGCGCTCGACTCTGTCGGGCGGCAGAGAAGACGATCCCCGAGACCGAGGTCTTCTACGAGTACTCGCCCGAGAGCTACACGGGCACCGAGCTCGAGTTCGCCCTCGACATCTGCAACCAGGTCATCGAGGTCTTCGAACCGACTGCGGAGCGCAAGGTCATCATCAATCTGCCCGCCACCGTCGAATCCGCGACCCCCAACGTGTACGCCGACTCCATCGAGTGGATGTCGCGCCACCTCGCCCACCGCGAGAACATCATCCTCTCGCTGCATCCGCACAACGACAGGGGTACCGCGGTCGCGGCCGCGGAGCTCGGTTACCTGGCCGGCGCGGATCGCATCGAGGGCTGCCTCTTCGGCAACGGAGAGCGCACCGGGAACGTCGACCTCGTCGCTCTCGGCATCAACCTGTTCACCCAGGGCATCGACCCTCAGATCGATTTCAGCGACCTCGACGAGGTGAAGCGCACGGCGGAATACTGCAATCAGCTGCCGGTGCCCGAGCGCAGCCCATGGGCGGGCGACCTCGTCTACACGGCTTTCAGCGGGTCGCATCAGGATGCGATCAAGAAAGGCTTCGAGGCCATGGCCGCCGACGCGGAAGCCAAGGGCGTGAGCGTCGACGACCTCGTCTGGGCGGTGCCGTACCTGCCCGTCGATCCGAAAGACCTGGGCCGCAGCTACGAGGCGGTCATCAGGGTCAACTCGCAGTCCGGCAAGGGTGGCGTCGCCTACCTGCTGAAGAACGACCACGCGCTCGACCTGCCTCGCAAGCTGCAGATCGAATTCTCCGGCGTCGTGCAAGCGAAGACGGATGCCGAGGGTGGCGAAGTCACCAGTGCCGAGATCTGGGCGATCTTCCAGGACGAGTACCTGCCGGCGGCGGACCCTGACGCCAAATGGGGCCACTTCGAGCTGGCGAGCACACGCACCTCGAGTGACATGTCGGGAAGCGTCTCTCTCCACACCGAAATGCGGATCGGCGAGAGCCAAATCACGGCGGAGGCGACCGGCAACGGTCCCATCGCGGCGTTCCTCAATGTGCTCGCCGAACGGGGTGTCGAAGTCAAGCTCTACGACTACGTCGAGCATGCGCTCAGCGGTGGCGGCGATGCGCTGGCCGCGGCCTATGTCGAACTCGACGTCAACGGCAAGCGGCTGTGGGGCGTCGGTATCGACGCCGATATCTCCACGGCATCCCTCAAGGCGGTCGTCTCCGCTGTGAACCGCGCTGTACGCAAGGAGTCGGGCGACCGCGAACTCGCCGCCGTCTAGACCACCCGGCCTCGGGTCAGTGTCGCTCGGCGAGGTACTGCGAGAAAGTCCGGCGTCCGTAGGGCACTCCCGGCACGAGATTGTGGCCCGCCGCGTAACCCGCGAAGGTGCGTCCCGGCATGCTCAGCGGCACGATGGCGCGGCGGGAGCCCGTGGCATCCCTCCAGAGCTCGCCGAGTTCGCGTGCGGTGCGCCGTTCCGGACCGCCGATGTCGGCAACCCGGCCCGCGGGTGACGCGGTGGCCAGCTCCACGAGCCGTTCGGCGACCTCCTCGACGGCGATCGGCTGGAACGAGAGCTTCGGAGCGAAGAGCACCGGGAGGAAGCGTTGCAGCCGGTAGACGGTGTCGACGAAGGAGTGGAACTGTGTAGCGCGCAGGATCGTGTGGGGGAGGCCGGAGTCGCGCAGCAGCCGCTCGCTCTCCGCTTTCGCCCGGTAATAGCCGAGCGGGATGTCGTCGACCCCCACGATCGAAATGAGCACGAGATGCTCGACGCCCGCCTTCTTCGAGGCGTCGATGAGCGTGTGTGCTGCGTCGACATCCTTCGAGGAGCCGGTGCTTGCGAGATGGATCACGGTGTGCACGTGCTCGAGGGCCTCGCGGATGCCCGTGCCGCTCACGAGTTCGCCGGTTGCGAGGCCTTCTCCGCGGCGTCTGCTGAGCACGCGTACCTCATGTCCGGCCTCCCTGAGCAGGGCGACCGTCGGGGAACCGAGCTGCCCGGTCCCGCCGGTGACGAGCGTGGTGGTGATGATGGTCCTCTCGGTGCCCAGAATCTCGATGCTGCCGGCTGTCACGTGACCATTGTCCTCCGCGGTCCGACGCGCTCCGAGCCGCTCACGCCGCCTCCGCCCGTCACCCCTGCGGAAATTCAGGAGAATGGTATCGACCCCGCAAGACCCCCCCGTCGTTACGGGGCTGCCGGCGGAGTGCGACGGATGCTCGCGCCGACTTCCTGAATTTCCGTTGGCGGGCGGGCGGCCGCCGTCTCTCACGAATCGGGTCGACGGGACGGGCTGTCGTCGCGGGGCAGGGGCGAGCCACGTCTGTATTCTGGGGAGCATGACACCGGCGGACAGGACTGGGTCTCCGGCATCCGTTCCGACCGCGCTGGCGACCAGGATCGTCGATCTCGCCGCCATCGCGCGGAATATCCGACGCATCCGCGAGCACACCGGTACCGATGTGATGGCCGTCGTGAAGGCGGACGGGTTCGGCCATGGATGGCTCGAGGTCGCGCATACCGCACTGGATGCCGGGGCGAAATGGCTCGGCGTCGCGACGGTCGACGAGGCCCTCGACCTTCGCCGTGCGGGTGTGACAGCTCCCGTGCTCTGCTGGCTCGCCGACCCGTGGACGAACCTGCTCGACGCCGTGCAGCAGGGGGTGACGGTCTCCTGCGCCAATCGCGAAACCCTCGACGCCGTCGCGGGCGCGGCAGGTGAAACGGGTGCCGTCGCCGAAGTGCACCTCGAACTCGACACCGGGATGTCGCGCGGCGGTGCTCCGGAGGCCGAGTGGCTTGCGCTTTGCGTCGCGGCGGCGGAGTTCGAGCGCGCCGGAAGCCTGGTGGTGACGGGCCTCTGGTCGCATCTCGCCCTCGCGGTCGATCCCGACCCGTCGTCGACAGATGCGCAGCGGCTCGCCTTCGAACACGGTGTCGAGGTGGCGCGCTCGGCCGACCTCGCGCCAATGACCCTGCACCTCGCGAACTCGGCGGGAGCCCTCGATCATCCGGACACCTGGTTGGACCTGGTGCGCTGCGGAGCGAGCCTCTACGGGATCGAGACCGTGCTCGGTCGCACGCATGGTCTCGAGTCCGCCATGCGGGTGGTGTCCCGGGTATCGCAGCTTCGACGGGTGTCAGCGGGTACGGGAGTGAGTTACAGCCACGCCTACGTGGCGGAACGCGATACGACCCTCGTCCTCGTCCCCGTCGGCTACGGCGACGGGATACCGCGCGATCTCTCGCACGGCGGCGAGGTGGTCATCGGGGGGTTGCGGCATCCGGTGGTCGGTGCCATTTCGATGGACCAGCTCATCGTGGATGTCGGTGATCACCCGGTGGTCCTCGGCGACGAGGTCGTATTACTCGGTTCGCCTGAGAAGGGGGAACCCGATGCACAGGAATGGGCGGATGTCACGGGTACGATCTCCCACGAGATACTGACCGGTCTCGGCGGCCGAATGGCCAGGCGGCACATCAACGCGGACACGAAGGCGACACCTTGAAGACAATCGGAATCATCTTCGGCGGAGCGAACAGCGAACACGAGGTCTCCTGCAACTCGGCGCGCAGCGTCGCCTCACATCTGGACCCGGCCGAGTACGAGGCCGTGCTCATCGGGATCGATCGGCGCGGGCGCTGGCACCGGGTCGGATCGGTGGATGCCCTGGCCGCCGCTGAGGACGGCACGAGGTTCCCCGATCTCGACGGTATCGATGTCGCGTTCCCGGTTCTGCACGGCCGCTTCGGCGAGGACGGGACGGTGCAGGGACTGCTCGAGCTCGCCGGCCTTCCCTACGTCGGCTGCGGGGTGCTGGCGAGCGCGCTCGCCATGGACAAGCTGCTCGCCCAGCGGGTGCTCGACGCGAGCGGCATACCAACCATCCCCACGCACGGGGTGACCGCTGCGACGGTCCACGAAGCGGCAGGGTTCGCGGCATCCGTCGGTTTCCCGCTCTTCGTCAAGCCGAACCGAGCTGGTTCGAGCGTCGGGGTGAGCCGGGTCTCCTCCGAAGACGAGTTGGCGGCGGCTCTCGAGCTCGCCCTGAGCCACGACACCATCGCGCTTATGCAGCAGGCCGTCGAGGGCGACGAAGTGGATCTCGGAGTGCTGCAGCTGACGGATGGCGAACTCGTCGTCGGCGCGCCGCTGCGGGTGCTCACCGCCGACAGCACGGCGTTCTTCGACTACACGGCGAAGTACACGGCGGGAGGGGCGCAGCTGGAGGTTCCCGCCAAGATTCCCGCCGCGGTGACCGCACAGCTCGTCGAGCTGGCGAAACTCGCTTTCACGACCCTCGGGTGCGAGGGGCTCGCCAGGGTCGATTTCTTCGTCGGCACCGACGGCGCGATCACCCTCAACGAGGTCAACACACTGCCGGGTCTCACGGCGTTCAGCCAGTATCCGCGGATGTGGGACGCCGTCGGCGTGACCTACACCGAACTGCTCGGCAAGCTCATCGACCGGGCGGGCGTGGCTTTCGCAACCGCGGGATCCTAGGTATCTGCTCGATCCTGCGCTGCTCAGGCAGGCTCCAGTTGAACAGCACAGCGAGCACGCGAACCCCGAAGGTCACGACGACGCAGATCGTCGCCGCGATGAAGACGGGAACGCCGAGGGCGAGCAGCCCGACCAGGCTGGTCGCGCCGACGACGGCCGCCACAGCGTAGAGCGACCCGACGTGCATGAGCGCGATCGGGAGGTTGAGCAGCATGTCGCGCAGGATGGATCCGCCGACGGCGGCGAGCACGCCGACGAAGATCGCCGGAATCTCCGGAAGACCGAGGGAGATGGCCTTGGTCGTCCCGATCGCGCAGTAGATGCCGATCGTGAGGGCGTCCAGCACCGTGATGACCCTGCCCAGCCGCGAGAAGATGCGCTCGAGCAGCATGCCGAGCAGGGCGGCGCCGGTCGCGACGATCAGGTACCAGTTCTGTTGCAGGGCGACCGGTACCTGGTTGAGCAGGAGGTCGCGGATGAGGCCCCCGCCGAATCCCGAGGCGATGCCGATGATCGCGATGCCGAGCAGGTCGAGCCGGCGGTCGCGGAACTGGGCCGCGAACATCGCACCCTGCATTCCGCCGATGCCGATCGCGAGAAGGTCCGCCCAGAGGGGGATGACGAACTGGCTGGGACTCACAGTCAATCAGTACCACGGTCCGCGCTCCGGTGTGCCGAGCATCCGCTTTCCAGGGTCGACGACGATAATCGAGAGGTGCCCCTCTACCGTGATGAAGCCGTCGTGCTGCGCACCCACAAGCTGGGTGAGGCCGATCGGATCGTCACGATGCTCACCCGCCAGCACGGCAAGGTGCGCGCGGTCGCCAAGGGCGTGCGGCGCACGGCATCGAAGTTCGGGGCACGGCTCGAGCCCTTCATGGTCGCCGACGTGCAGCTCTACGAGGGTCGCAGCCTCGACATCATCACGCAGGCCGAGTCGGTCGGTTCCTACGGCGCGGAAATCACCGCCGACTACGGCAGCTACACCGCAGCCAGCGTCATGGTCGAGACGGCCGACAAGCTCACCGAGGGCGAGCCGAGCCTGCAGCAGTACCTGCTGCTCGTCGGTGCTCTCCGCTCGCTCGCTCGCAGGGAGCACGGCGCCAGCCTCACTCTCGACTCCTACCTGCTGCGCGCCCTCTCGATCGCCGGCTGGTCGCCGAGCTTCAGCGACTGCTCGGTGACCGGTGCGCCTGGCCCGCATTCCGCCTTCGTAGTGCAGCTCGGCGGCGTGGTGTCGGATGACGTGGCCCCCCCAGGCGCGCCGCGTCTCGACCCCCAGACCCTGCGCCTGCTCTCGTCGCTGCTCACCGGCGATTGGTCCGCGGCCGACGAGGCGGATGACCGCACGCGGTCCCAGGCGAGCGGCGTCGTCGCGGCCTACACGCAGTTCCACCTCGACAGAGGATTGCGCTCCCTCGAACATGTTGACCGGAGGACGCCGGCGTGAGCGTTCAGAAGACCCATAAGGATGCCGTCGACTTCAGGCCCGTCGACTGGACGGGCATCTACCCGCCTTCGATGCCGAAGAATGCCGTTCCCGAGCACGTCGCACTCGTCATGGACGGTAACGGCCGCTGGGCGAACGGCAAGGGTCTCACGCGCATCGAGGGCCACAGGGCGGGGGAGCCCTCGCTGCTCGATGTCGTCGCCGGGGCCATCCAGATCGGTGTCAAGCACCTCAGCGTCTACGCCTTCTCGACGGAGAACTGGCGGCGGTCGCCCGATGAGGTGCGATTCCTCATGGGCTTCAATCGAGACGTCCTCCACCGCCGCCGCGATCAGTTGAACGACTGGGGCGTTCGCATCCGTTGGGCCGGGCGGCGGCCACGCCTCTGGCGTTCCGTCATCGAGGAACTGCAGTTCGCCGAGCGGCTCACCGCTCGCAACTCGGTGCTGACCCTCACCATGTGCGTCAACTACGGTGGTCGAACCGAGATCCAGGATGCGGTCCGCAGCATCGCAGAGGAGGTGGCGGCCGGCAGGCTGAAGCCGTCCGGCATCA
>JAODMW010000154.1 GCA_025464815.1 Microbacteriaceae bacterium
TGTCGACCACACTCCCCTCGCCGGCGATCGTGACAGCACGCAAGCCGAGTAAGCGCACCATCCTCATGTGCCGCCCCGACTTTTTCACCGTCAGCTACCGCATCAACCCGTGGATGCATCCGGATTCTCCGACCGACACCTCGTTGGCGGTCAGGCAGTGGGAGACGCTCTACCAGACCTACCTCGGCCTCGGCTTCGATGTGCACCTCATCGACCCCATCGACGGCCTGCCCGACATGGTCTACGCGGCCAACGGCGGCTTCGTCATCGGCAACATCGCGTATGGGGCGAGCTTCGCCTATCCGGAGCGCCAGCCAGAAGGCCCCGCGTACATGGACTGGTTCAGGGCCAACGGATTCGACGTGCGGGTTCCCGAGAACGTCAATGAGGGAGAGGGTGATTTCCTGCTCGTCGGCGATGTGATCCTCGCCGGAACCGGATTCCGCAGCGCGACCAACAGCCACGAGGAACTCGCCCGCATCTATGGCCGCGAGGTCGTGACTCTGGAGCTGGTCAACCCGAGTTTCTACCACCTCGACACCGCCATCGCGGTGCTCGATCCCGACCCGGCCCCTGGCGAACGGCCGAACATCGCGTACCTGCCCTCCGCCTTCAACGAGACCGGCCTCGCCATCCTGAGCGAACGGTTCCCGGATGCACTGCTCGTGAACGAGCAGGACGCGGCCGTCCTCGGCCTCAACTCCTTCAGCGACGGGTACAACGTCGTGATCGCGTCGCGCGCCACGGACTTCGAGCGCCAGCTGCGCGAGCGCGGCTACAACCCCATCGGGGTCGACCTCAGCGAGCTCTTGCTGGGCGGCGGTGGCGTCAAATGCTGCACGCTGGAGTTGCGCCGGTGAGAGCGTCGGGCGCGACTGCGCCTCCTCGTCACCTCTGACCCCGGTCGAGCAGGCTCACACGTAACAAGAAGGCGCAGCCATCCTTCCGCGTCCCCGCGGGAGCGCTGCTCAGCGGGCGTTGTACAGGGCGGTGACCTGCGCAGCGGTCAGGGCCTGGGGGTAGACAGCTGTCTCATCGAGTGAGCCGCCGAAGTACTGGTCCGATGCTGCCATGATCGATCGTCCGACGTCGATGAGCGAACTCGCCCCGGTCGCGAGCGTCGTCGACTTCGTGGCGACCTGTGCTCCGTCCAGGTAGAGCAGCATCGTCGAGCCGTCGAAGGTCACCGTGAGCTGGTGCCAGTTGCCGTCGGCATATCCGGCAGCTGGCACGGTGAGGTCGTTCGCATAGCCCAGGTAACCGATGCCCCCCTGGTAGATTCCGAGCTGCGAAAGCCCATTGGCGTTGTCCGTGCCCCAACTGACCCAATCCGAGTTGGCCGTGTTCGTGGTCGTGAACCAGGTCGATATCGTGCGCGTCGCATTCCCCGAGAGCTGGTTCCACCCGGCGCTCGCGTAACCCGTCGATCCGTCGAACTGCAGACCGTAGCCCGACACGCCCGTCGTCCACGCCGCTCCGCCGGAGAGGGTGCCGGTGCGCGCGTTTCCCGAGGCATCCGAGACAGCGGTTCCACTGCCTTCGCCGTCACCCCAATAGGCGACTGTCGCCGGGAACTGCGCCTTGATCTGGTCCGAGTCGAGCGCTTGGTTGTAGATCGCGATCTCATCGAGAGCACCGGTGAAGTAGTCGGACCCGGTGATCGACCGCCCGATGCTGATCGTGGAACTCGATCCCGTCGCCAACGTCATGGGCTGGGCGGCGACCAGCTTGCCGTCGAGGTAGAGGGCCATCGCCACGCCGTTGAAGGTCGTCGCCAGCTGATGCCAGTTTCCGTCCGCGTATCCCGCCAGGGGGACCGTTAGATCGTTGGCGTAGCCGAGATAGCCGATGTTGCCCTGGAAGACGCCGAGTTGGGAAAGTCCGTTGGCGTTGTTCGTGCCCCAGCTGATCCAATTCGAGTTGGCAGTGCTGGTGGTCCTGAACCAGGTCGAGATCGTGCGAGGGGCGTTCCCCGACAGCTGGTTCCAGCCCGCGCTGACATAACCACTCGACCCGTCGAATTGCAGCGCCGAGCCGGAGAGGCCGCCGACCCAGGTCGTTCCGCCGTTCAGGGTGCCGGTGTGGCCGTTCCCGGAGGAGTCTGCGGCGGAGGTGCCACTCCCTTCGCCGAGCTTCCACTGGGCAACGGTCTGGGCGATCGCGGGCATCGGTTGGCTCAACCGCACGACCTCTCCCTGGTTGACGGAGACGGAGTACGTGCCGTTTCCGTTATTCGTGTAGCCGCGCGAGGCGTCCTGAACCCAGGTCCCAGAACCATCGAGATGACCGACACCGACCGAGGTGGGTTGCGCGAAACTCGTGAAGGTTTCGGATGCCGTGCTGTCTGTCGAGAGATAGAGGCTGTTGCCCTTGTTGAAGGCAACGCCGACTGCTCCATCGGTGGTCGAGAAGCCCAGCTGGTAACGACCGATCGGCTTCGTCGCTGTGTATGTGGTCAGGGGCGTCGGTCCGTCGATGTTGAAGCCGTTCATCTGTTCAGGTGATGCAGTCGCCACTATGGTGCTGATCTTGTTGATCGCGCTGAGTTCGCGTTGCATCCGCGCCGCGCCGGAACGCAGTGCGGGGATGGTGCCGAGGGTCCAATTCACGTAGTACGAGGAATTCGAGTCGTAGAGGCCCTGCGGTGGGAAGTGGTCGTTGAGTTGAAAACTGTCGTAGTACGCCCCGTTGATGATCGCGGTCGTCGCGAGGGTGGAGATGTTGCTGTAGCCGCCGTCGTTCTCGGCGATTCCGCCGAGGGGACCGCTGTGGGGCGGGTTCACGACGGAGGCCTTGACCGCATAGGGATCGCCGGAATAGAGATCGGTTCCCTGGAAGTCGACGTAGGGGATGTTGTTGAAGTCGTCGTTGGCGTAGCCGGCGACGTTGATCCGCACGGCCACCGGGTACGCCGACTGCTTCACGACCTGGGCGAGGTTGCCGAGGATGTTCCGGATGATGGTCTTGCCGGATGTGGTGGCCCAGTCCGGATGCAGATTGGGTTCGTTCTCGTCCTGGAAGAGGATCGTGCGATGGCTCGTATCGACGGTCGCGAGGTGGGCGAACAGGTTCGCCACGGCGTTCTTCTCCGAGTCGAAGAGGTAGTTGGCGTCCGCGGTATGCGTTCCACCGTCAGGCAGCCAGGCGCAATAGACGTCCTGATCGAACACTGCGCGGCCGAAGTATTTCGACTGATCCTGCACGTACGTCGGTACCCACGTCATCCAGCCGTTGGTGTTCGGCGGCATCCGCGTGCCGCACTCGTTGAGCGAGCCGAACCAGACCCAGTCAATGCGGAGATCGTATTTGACAGCCCACGCGATGTACTGGTCGACGAGGGACCAGTCGAAGGATCCCTGGGTGGTCGGTTCGATCTGGTTCCAATCCAGAATCATTGAAATGGTGTTGTATCCGGCCGCCTTGGTCTTCTCGAAGACGTTCTCGAGCCAGGAG
>JAODMW010000155.1 GCA_025464815.1 Microbacteriaceae bacterium
TTCAGCCGTCCGAGCTTGGGCATCGTCGATTCCATGAATGACTGGCCGCCGAATCCGGGTTCGACCGTCCAGAAGAGCACCTGGTCGAACTCTGGCAAGAGATCCAGATAGGGCACGATCGCGGTGCCGGGCTTGACAGCGATTCCCGCGCGGGCGCCGATCTCCCTCAATCTTCTGGCGAGGGCGACCGGATCGCCAACCGCCTCCGCATGGAAGGTCACGGAGAAGGCGCCGGCCTCCGCATACCCCGGCGCCCAGCGGTCAGGATCGTCGATCATGAGGTGCACGTCGAGAGGGCGTGGCGTGACCCGCTGCAGCGACTCCACCATGCGCTGGCCGAACGTCAGGTTGGGTACGAAGTGATTATCCATCACGTCGACGTGCACGAAATCGGCGGACGCGATGCGCCCGAGCTCGCGCTCGAGGTTCGCGAAATCGGCGGTCAGGATGCTCGGGTTGATGCGCACGGCCATTCGCTCAGCCTAGAGGGCACGAGTCAGCAGGCAGATGAACATGGCGTCCGTGCCGTGTCGGTGCGGCCAGAGCTGTACATGGCCGTCATTCGCACCTTCCCCCAGATCGAGGGTTCGCTTGGTGATCTCGCCGAGAATGGCGGGCGTGTCCAGGCGAGTGATGCCGTCGACCTTCTTCAGCACAGCCTCCACGACGACCTTCGTCTCCGCACGATGCGGCGAACAGGTCACGTAGGCCAGGATGCCGCCCGGTTTCAGCGCTTTCAGGCCCGATTCCAGCAGTGCGGTCTGCAGCCCGGCGAGTTCGGCGACGTCGTGTGGCTGCTTGCGCCACCGTGCCTCCGGGCGCCGACGTAACGCACCGAGCCCCGTGCACGGCGCATCGATGAGGATGCGGTCGAACTGCGCGGGTAGCTGGTCGCCGATGAGCGTGCCGTCCTGCACGAGTACCTGCGGCGGATCGCGGAATACCGAAAGCGCCTTTCGTACGAGTTCGGCGCGAGCGGGCGTTATCTCGTTGGCGACGAGCGTCGCCCCGCCCTCCTGGGCTTCGGCGGCGAGAAGCGCCGCTTTCCCACCCGGACCGGCACAGAGATCGAGCCAGCGCTCCCCCGGCATGATCGGGCGAGCGCGGCTGAGGGAGAGGGCGGCGAGCTGGGACCCCTCGTCCTGCACGCGAGCACGCCCCTCGTGCACGGCTGGCCACAGTGCCGGGTCGCCACCATCGCTCACGGCGGCGACGGGTGAGTACTTCGCCTTCTGCGTGCCGCGGATCTCCGAGATCGTCGCGAGCCCCGGCAGCGCGACAAGGCTGACACGCGGCGCGAAATTGTCGGCGATGAGAAGGTCCTCCAACTCGTCCTCGCGGCCCTCGGCGGCCAGGGCTTGCCGAAAGGCCCGCACGATCCACACCGGATGCGAGTGCTCGAGCGACAGCCGCTCGTCGTCGTTGCGCGGCTGCGCCATCACACGCCGGTGCCATTCGGCCGGCTCGCTCCGGGTAATGGTCCTGAGCACTCCGTTGACGAAACCGGTCGCCGAACGGGAGCCGACCTCCCTGGCGAGAGAGACGGCCTCGTCGACCGCGGCATGCTGGGCGACGCGCATCGACAGCAACTGGTGGGTGCCGAGCCGCAGCACATCCAGGATCGGCGAATCGATCTCATCCGTCGGTCTCTGCGCCGCCAGTTCGATCACGGCGTCGTAGTAGCCCTGCTGGCGGAGCGTGCCGTAGGTGAGCTCCGTGGCGAGGGCGGCGTCCTGGGGAGCAAGACGGGCGCGCTCGAGCTTGACCGGCAGCAACAGGTTGGCATAGGCATCCGACTCCCGAACCGCCATGATGACCTCGAGGGCGACGCGACGAGCGGGTTGCACCCGGGCGACGGGAACCTCGCGTCGCTGCGCTGGCCTGCGGTCGCTCATTCGGCGACCGTCGATGCTGCGACGGGTCGTCCCCGCCACCAGTCGGCTGCCTTCATCGGTCTCTTTCCTGCTGGGTGGACCATGGACAGCTCCAGGGGTTCGCTCCCCGTTCCGACGAGCAGACGACCGTCGCCGAAGACGAGCTGACCGGGCGGCAACGTCGCCTCGCCCCTGGCGATCGCGGCCTCGATGATCTTGACGCGCGTGTCGTCGACGGTGGTGAATGCGCCCGGCTCCGGGGTCACACCGCGGATGCGGTTGTACACGGATGCCGCGTGCTCTGTCCAGTCGATGTGCCCGTCCTCCAGCTCGAGTTTGGGCGCGAGGGTGACGTCGCCGCTCTGGACTTCGCCCCGCGCGGTGCCGTCGGCGATCGCGTCCACGACGCGCACCAGCAGTTCGGCGCCGGAGAGCGCGAGCGAGTCGAGCAGGCTTCCGGCGGTCTCCTGGTCACCGATCGCCTGGCTGAGGTGGCCATAGACCTCGCCGGCGTCGAGTTCGGGTACGAGCTGGAACACTGAGGCTCCCGTGATCTCGTCGCCGGCGATGAGCGCGCGCTGCACGGGTGCCGCGCCACGCCAGCGCGGCAGCAGCGAGAAGTGGAGGTTGATCCACCCGAGCCGCGGAGTGCTCAGGAGCGGTTCACGGACGAGGCCGCCGTAGGCGACGATGACCCCGAGGTCGGGTTGCAATTCCTGCACCCTCTCGGTCGCGAATCCGGCCAGCCGATTGGCCTTGATCACGGGAAGCGCCAGCTCGTCTGCGGCGCGCGCCACCGGAGTCTCCGTGAGCTCCCGCCGCCTGCCCTGCGCCGAGTCCTCGCGGGTGATGACGGCGGCGACGTCGTGCCGGCTCGCTGTGAGCGCCTGCAGGCTCGGCACCGCCGCGGCGGGGCTTCCCGCAAAGACGATGACCAGGTCAGACATTGCGCCGCTCGGTCATTCTGGCCTTTCCGGGATCACGCGCGTGGGGGGCGACTGGCCTGCGCTGTGCCGTCCTGCTCGATGCTGTCGAACGACAGGGCGTCGTCGAAGCGTACTTTCAGTGTAGGCAGTGCGGCACGCCCCGCAGATCCGCCCGCTCGCTTGCGCCTGCTCGTCGCCGTGCGAATCACCTCGGCGCGCAGGCTGGATGCCACGGCGGCACCCTCCCCGTAATCGAACCGCACGATCGCCCGCACGCCGCCCGCCGCAAGTTCCACGGGGCCGAGTACGTCGACCCGGTCGATCTGCGCGATGGACACCACTGCCCGCTCGACCGCCTCCACGGAGCCGGTCACCGTCGCGACGCGCACAGCCGGCGGGAAGCGCAGCCGCCGCCGATCCTCGAGTTCCGCGTGCGCGTAGTCGGCTCGGCGCCAGGTGGCCAGGGCGGAGGCAAGGGCACCTCCGACGCCGACCAGCAGGCTCGTTGCGCCGGGCGCCGCGAGAGCAACGGCATTGCACCACCAGCGCAGGCAATCCTCGCCGACACGGAGGCTTTCGCGGGCGACCATGCGCTCGCCATCGAGCAGCAGTACCGCGCGGTATCCCCCGGCCGCTACGGGCTCTGCGCCCCGGGTGGCGATCACCAGCGCCGGCTCTGCTCCCACCGTGAGGATGGGACGCTCTCCGTCGGCGATGATGATGCGCACCCCGGGAAAGGCGCGTCCGAGGTCCTCGGCAGTGCGTCCGGCGCTGTAGCCGACCAGCCGCAGCCTGGTGCCCTCGCAGTTGGAACAGGACCATTCCGTCGCCAGTGCGCCGCACCATCCGCAGGCCGGTGTCGACCGTGCGGACCTGAGCCCGAGCGGGCCTTCACAGCGTCGGCACCGCGCGGACTGCCCGCAGCTTGCGCAGGCGAGGCGAGGCGCGTACCCGGGTCGGGCGACCTGCACGAGCACCGGCCCGTGTTCGAGCGCGGCGCGGGCTTCACGCCATGCCGACGATGGGATGCGCGCCTGGGCCGCGAGCCGGTCCTGGGCGGGCTGCTGCGCGGTCGGGATGACCTTCGGCAGGTAAGCCCGCGCTGGCGACAGCACCTCGAGCCAACCGATCTCCACGAGTCGCTCGACATCGGTACTGCGCGAATGCCCGATGAAGAAGAGGGCGCAGCCCTGGGCCTCCTGGCGCACCAGGGCGGCATCCCGGGTGTGGACGTAGGGGCTCAGCGGCTCGACGTGCAATGGGTCGCCGTCGTCCCAGATCGCGATGAGCGAGAGCCGCTCAGCCGGCGCGTAGACCACCGAACGGTTGCCGACGATCGCAAGCGGGGTATCGCCGAGGCAGGCGAGGAATGCGCGATAGCGGTCTGGATTGGACTGTCTGGCGTCGAGGTGCACGACTCGTTCGGGAGGCAGCACCGCTTCGAGAGCGGCCACCAGTTGCTCCTGGTCGCGATAATCGGGCACGGCGAGGATGGCGGATCCGCCGCGAGCGAGCGCATGAGTCGCCGCGGCGGCCATCTCCGTCGCCCAGTGGCCGACCCAGCGCCCACCCGGCACCTCGACCACCTGCGGCACCGCATCGACCACGAGCCGGGTTCCTGAGGCGATGGCCGCCTCGACCCTCGTCGAATCGAAGTCGGGAACGTCGACGGTGTGCACGGGTTCGGCCCCTGCACCTGCCACTTCGGCAAGCCATGCTTTCTCGACCCGCACCTGGCGCTTCGGCACCGCGAGGCGTACGACATCGCTCGCGCTGCCCGCCGCGCGGTCGGCGACGCGGCGGGCGAGTGCCCACACCTCCGGCGTCAGGACCTGTACGGGAGAGACAACGGACTCGAGGTCGCTCAGGGTTCCGGCAAAGTCGCCCGTGTCGGCCACCTCGATGAGGAGGCCGTCGGCCACCCGTCCAGCCGAACGGAGAGGAACACGAACACGAACCCCTGGCACAGCTGCTTCGGCAAGCACGGCCGGTATGCGGTAGTCGAAGAGCCGGTCGAGCTGAGGCAGCGGTGAATCGATGAGCACCCGGGCCACGGTTCTCGAGAGAAACGCCTCCGAGGCGGCCATGACTAGAGTCCGGCGACGCTACGCAGTGCGTCCACGCGGTCGAGACGCTCCCAGCTGAACTCGGGAAGCTCGCGTCCGAAATGTCCATAGGTCGACGTGGCCGCATAGATCGGGCGCAGGAGGTCGAGGTCGCGGATGATCGCGGCCGGGCGGAGGTCGAACACCTGCTGGATGGCATCGATGATCGAGGCCTCGGCCACCCGGGCCGTGCCGAAGGACTCGACGTAGAGTCCGACAGGAGCCGCCTTGCCGATCGCGTAGGCCACCTGCACTTCCAGGCGGTCGGCGAGACCCGCGGCGACGACGTTCTTTGCGACCCAGCGCATCGCGTAGGCGGCCGAACGGTCCACTTTCGACGGGTCTTTGCCGCTGAAGGCGCCGCCGCCGTGGCGACTCGCACCACCATAGGTGTCGACGATGATCTTGCGGCCGGTAAGCCCGGCATCGCCCTGCGGGCCGCCGATCTCGAAACGGCCTGTCGGATTGATGAGGATGCGCGGGTTCACGCTTTCCAGGTCGACCTTCGCGAGCACCGGGCGGATCACGAGCTCCTCGATCTCCGAGCGAAGCTGGTCGGTGCTCACCAGTGGGGAATGCTGCGTCGAGAGGACTACGGTTTCCACGGAACGCGGCACGATGCCGTCGTAGCCGATGGTGACCTGGGTCTTGCCGTCCGGCCGCAGATAGTCGACGTCTCCGGCCTTGCGCACTTCGGCGAGACGCTCCGCCAGCCGGTGCGCGATCCAGATCGGCACGGGCATGTATTCGGGGGTCTCCGTCGTGGCGTAGCCGAACATGATGCCCTGGTCGCCAGCTCCCTGGCGGTCCAGGTCGTCGAGGCTCGACTCCTCGCGGCTCTCGAAGGCATCGTCGACACCCTGCGCTATGTCGGGAGACTGTCCGCCGATCGACACGGAGACACCGCAGGATCGGCCGTCGAACCACACGTCGGAGGAGTTATAACCGATGTTCCAGATACGGTCGCGCACGATCGAGGGGATGTCGACGTAACCCGAGGTCGTCACCTCGCCGGCGACGTGCACGAGCCCCGTGGTGACCAGGGTCTCGACGGCTACGCGGCTGTATGGATCCACCCTGAGCAGGGCATCCAGGATGCTGTCCGAGATCTGGTCACAGATCTTGTCGGGGTGGCCTTCTGTCACCGACTCCGAGGTGAAGAGGCGTAGAGGTGTCTGCGATGTTGCGCTCATAGTTTGTCCCACTCGAAGAACGGATTGCCTGCCGGCTGCGCCGGCGACGGACGGTTGCAATACCCCGGTTTTATCGTGCGCGGGCCAGCACGTCGAGCAATCGGTCGGCAATGGACGACTTGCTGCCCGAGGCCTCCATCACTATATCTCCGAGCCTGTCGAGCATGACGACGCTGTTACCGTCAGTGGCGAAACCTTCGTTCCAGCCCACCCTGTTGACGAGGAGATAGTCGCTGCCTTTGCGGGCGATCTTGACCCGGCCGATTTCGATCATGGCATCGGCATCCCGCTCGGTCTCGGCCGCGAAACCCACGATGATCTGCCCGGCGCGACGGGTGTCGGCGAGACCGGCGAGGATGTCCGGGTTCTTCACAAGCTCCAGCGTGAGGCGATCACCCTGGGTCTCCTTCTTGATCTTGGACTGGGCGACCGACTCCGGTCGATAGTCGGCGACGGCGGCCGCCATGATCACGATGTCGGCCTCCTCGGCCGCAAGAGCGACGGCATCCGCGAGTTCGAGAGTCGAGACGACGTGCTTCACGTGAATGGATGCCGGGGCCGAGACTTCGAGATTGGCCCCGATGAGCGTGACATCGGCCCCCCGCGCCGCGGCCGCCAGCGCGATGGCGACTCCCTGCTTCCCGCTCGATCGATTGCCGATGTACCGCACCGGGTCGAGGGCTTCTCGTGTGCCACCCGCGGTCACGACGATCCGCTTGCCCAGCAGGTCTTTCGTTCGAAGCGCGGCCAGCGCCGACGACACGATCTCCTCGGGTTCGACCATGCGGCCAGGGCCGGAATCGGCGCCGGTGAGCTGTCCGACGCCGGGGCCGACGACGGTCACGCCGCGAGAACGCAGGGTCGCGATGTTCGCAACGGTGGCCGGGTTCTGCCACATCTCGGTGTGCATCGCCGGCGCGATCACCACCGGAGCCCTGCTCGCGAGAATCGTGTTGCCGAGCAGGTCGTCAGCGAGGCCTGTAGCAAGCTTCGCGATCGTGTTGGCCGTCGCCGGAGCGACGACGATGAGGTCGGCAGCCTGGCCGATTGCCACATGCCGCACCTGCGCGACGCCCTCATAGAGGTCCGTATGCACGGGATTGCGACTGATCGCCTCGAGAGTGGGCCTGCCGACGAAACGCAGCGCGGCATCCGTCGCCACCACGTGCACATCGTGGCCGGCCAGGACGAGCAGGCGGATGACGCCGACCGCCTTGTAGGCGGCGATACCGCCGGTCACACCCACGACGACGTTCAGTCGTTCAGTCATGGCCGGGCCGGGAGGGCTGAACTACGCGGCCGGCTCGGCCAGGGCCTTGACGACGAGCTTGTCCTCGTTGATCTCATGCAAAGCCACGGACAGCGGCTTGTCATCGATGGTCGAGTCGACGAGCGGTCCGACGTTGTCGAACAGGCTGCCTTCGTGGAGGTCGGCGTAGTAATCGTTGATCTGCCGTGCACGCTTGGAAGCGAAGATCACGAGAGCGTACTTCGAGTCGACCTTCGACAGCAGTTCGTCGATGGGCGGATCGATGATGCCCTTGGCGCGTTCAACCATGCGTGTTACTCCTTGACGTACGTGGATCGTGCGAATTTAACGAGTTGATGGCCGAGATGAACTCGGCGGGTGCGGGATTGCCATCAATTCTACAACCTCGCGGGCTGCCTGACTGACTTCGTGGTTGACGACCCGGTAATCGAACTCGTCCTGGGCCGCCAGCTCGGTCTTTGCGGTCTCGAGCCTGCGCTGCTGTTCGATGGGATCCTCGGTGCCGCGGCCGATGAGCCGGCGCACCAATTCCTCCCAGGTCGGTGGCAGCAGGAACACGAGCACGGCCTCCGGCATCGCCGCGCGCACGGCGCGCGCACCCTGCAGGTCGATCTCGAGCAAGACGCTCTTCCCCTCCGCCAGCGCCTTCTCGATGGGAGCACGGGGCGTTCCGTAACGGAAGGCGTTGTGCACCGTGGCGGTCTCGAGCATCTGCCCGGTCTCCACAAGGCGGTCGAATTCGTCGTCCGTCACGAAGAAGTAGTTGACCCCGTCCACCTCGCCCGGTCGCGGAGGTCGCGTCGTCGCCGAGACCGAGAGATGCACGTCCGGGTAGTTCTCGCGGATATAGGTGGAGACCGCGCCCTTGCCGACCGCGGTCGGCCCCGCGAGCACGACGAGACGCGATGGCGCCGTCGGATGAGCACGGTTCTCGCGATGTTCGAGCCACTCCAGGAGACGGCGACGCTGCCGCACACCGAGACCGCCGACTCGCTTCGATTCGGCGATGCCCAGCTGTTCCATCGTGCGGGCCGCCCTCGTCGGTCCGAGACTCGGAATGCTCGTCAGGAGCTCGCGCACCCTGAGGCTCGCCTCCGGCGCCGACGGCGGATCCGCCCAGGCGGCCTCGACCACCTCGATCGGGCTGCGCGAGCGGTCGTGGATGGCACGTTTGACCGCGGCGCGAGCACGTCTCGCGGCGACGGCGGCGTGTGCGGCTGCCGTACGGTCGACATCGGGCGGGGCTACACGCGGCATTCGAGCACCTCTCGCGCCGCGGTGCGCACGGCTTCGGCGATGCCGTGGGGGCCGGCCTGAAGGATGCTGCGCGATGCGCTCACGACGGCGAACGGCGCAGCTGGACCGTACAGCGATCCGAGATCGGAGTAGCGAGCCCCCTGGTGACCGAACCCGGGCGCCAGCACGGGTGTCGAAGGCGTGGCCGCCAGCCGGGCGAGGTCGATCCCATAGTCCGCGAAGTCGACGGTCGCGCCGAGCACGAGCCCGATCGCGCCGTGCTCCCCCGGCCGCTCGGCATTCCACCCCACCACGTCCCCGAGGATACTCGCCGCCACACTGCTGCCTGCTCTCTTGCCGGAGGAGATCTTCGCGGTCTGGATGTCGCGGGACTCTGGATTCGACGTGGCGGTGAGCACGAACAGGCCCTTGCCGTGCTCGAGCGCCAGGCGGATCGGCGACTCGATCGAGCCGACCCCCTGGTAGGCGCTGATCGTCATCGCATCCGCCTCGAGCGGGCTGCCCGGCGTCAGCCAGGCCTGCCCGTAGGCTTCGACGCTGGTTCCGATGTCACCGCGCTTGACATCCGCGATCACCACGAGACCCGCCGCTCGTGCCGCGGCGAGCACGGCCTCGAGGGCCGCGAAGCCCGCCGATCCGTGACGTTCGAAGAAGGCCGCCTGCGGTTTGATGATTCCTGCCTGGCCGGCCGTCGCATCCACGACCCTGAGTCCGAACTCGCGCACGCCGCGCGCATCGTCGGTCAGACCCCACTGCTCGAGCAGATGGGGATGCGGGTCGACGCCGACGCAGAGCTGGCCGAGGCTGCCGAAAATCCCCTGAAGACGATCGCCGAACCCTTCGGTGGGCCCGGAAGCAGCATTTCCGGCGACCGCACCCTCAGCCAACCAGCACCGCCAGGCGCTCGGCGCGCTCGATCGCATAGTCCTGCAGCGACTTCACGTCGAAGCCGTCGCGGATCGCTTCGACCGATGCCACCGCTGCGCCGAGCTGTGCGATGGTCGTGAACAGCGGAAGATCCGCGGCCACGGCGGCCGCCCGGATCTCGTAGCCATCGACTCGGGCGCTGCGGCCGCTCGGGGTGTTGATCACGACATCCACCTCAGAACGGTTGATCAGGTCGACGATGGACGGTTCGCCTTCTGACGAGACCTCGCCCTGATCGTACTTGCGAACGACGCGCGCCGCGATCCCGTTGCGGGCGAGGATTTCGGCGGTGCCGATGGTCGCGAGAATCTCGAAGCCGAGCTGCTGCAGTCTCAGCACAGGAAGGATGATCGCGCGCTTGTCGCGGTCGGCGACCGATACGAAGACGCTGCCCTTCGTCGGCAGTCCGCCGTATGCAGCCTCCTGGCTCTTGGCGAAGGCCTTGGGGAAGTTCGAGTCGATGCCCATGACCTCCCCCGTCGAGCGCATCTCCGGCCCGAGCACGGAGTCGACGATGTGGCCCTCCTTGGTGCGGAACCGCTTGAAGGGCAATACGGCCTCCTTCACCGCGACCGGCGAATCCATCGGCACGTGCGAACCGTCGGCCGCCGGAAGCATCCCACTCTCGACGAGGGAACGGATGCTCCGGCCGACCATGATGAGCGACGCCGCCTTGGCGATCGGCAGCCCGAGTGCCTTCGCGACGAAGGGGACGGTGCGGGACGCTCGCGGGTTGGCCTCGAGTACGTAGAGCACTCCGGCACCGATCGCGAACTGCACGTTGATGAGGCCGCGTACCCCGATACCCCGGGCGATCGCGTGCGTGGCTTCGACGACCCGTGCGATCTGCTCGCGACCGAGCGTCACGGGTGGCAGGGTGCAACTGGAGTCCCCGGAGTGGATGCCGGCCTCCTCGATGTGCTCCATCACGCCGCCGACGTAGAGTTCTGTGCCGTCGTACAGGGCGTCGATGTCGATCTCGATCGCGTCGTCGAGGAAGCGGTCGACGAGCAGCGGATGTCCCGCTCCGATGATTCCCTGGCCGTCCATGCGGCGGAAGTAGTCGGCGAGAGACGGGCTGTCGTAGACGATCTCCATGCCGCGACCACCGAGTACGTAGGACGGCCGTACGAGCACCGGATATCCGATCTCCTCGGCGACGGCGACCGCACCCCGGTAGTCGACGGCAGTGCCGTTGCGAGGTGCGACCAGGCCCGCGACATCCAGGATCCCCTGGAACAGCCCCCGCTCTTCGGCGAGATCGATGGCCTCTGGGGTCGTTCCGAGGATGGTGACGCCGGCGGCCTTGAGGCCCTTGGCCAGTCCGAGGGCGGTCTGCCCGCCGAGCTGCACGATCACGCCGACCATCTCGCCGCTCTGGCTCTCCGCGTGGATCACCTCGAGCACATCCTCGAGGGTGAGCGGCTCGAAGTAGAGCCGGTCGGAGGTGTCGTAGTCCGTGGACACCGTCTCGGGGTTGCAGTTGATCATGATGGTCTCGTAACCGGCATCCGACAGGGCGAAGGATGCGTGCACGCAGGAGTAGTCGAATTCGACGCCCTGCCCGATGCGATTCGGGCCGGAGCCCAGAATGACGACCTTGCGGCGACCGCTCGGCAGCACCTCGGTCTCCTGGTCGTAGCTCGAATAGTGATACGGCGTGAGGGCCGGGAACTCGCCGGCGCAGGTGTCGACGGTCTTGAAGACAGGGCGCACGCCGAAGGCGTAACGGATGCGCCGCACCTCGTCTTCGGACAGGCCGCGAAGGGCGCCGATCTGGGTGTCGCTGAAACCGTGGTCTTTCGCGAGGCGAAGGAGCGAGGCATCCAGCGGCCGGAAGGAACCGATCTCGTCGGCGACCTCGTTGATGAGAACGATCTGGTCGATGAACCAGGGGTCGATCCTGGTGGACTCGAAGACCTCCTCGATCGTGGCGCCCGCACGCAGGGCCTGCTGCACCGTGACGATGCGGCCGTCGGTCGGCACGGCGGCGATAGCGAGGAGGGCGTCCTTGTCGCCCGGCTCGCCGTCCCAGTGGAAGCTGCTGCCCCGCTTCTCGAGCGAGCGCAACGCCTTCTGCAGCGCGGTCGAGTAGTTGCGGCCGATCGCCATCGCCTCGCCTACAGACTTCATGGTGGTGGTGAGCGTCGGGTCGGCGGCCGGGAACTTCTCGAAGGCGAAGCGGGGAACCTTGACGACGACGTAGTCGAGCGTCGGCTCGAAGCTCGCGGGGGTCACCTTGGTGATGTCGTTGGGGATCTCGTCGAGCCGGTAGCCGATCGCGAGCTTGGCGGCGATTTTGGCGATCGGGAACCCGGTGGCTTTGCTCGCCAGGGCCGAGGAGCGCGAGACGCGCGGGTTCATCTCGATGACGATGACACGGCCATCGGCCGGGTCGATCGCGAACTGGATGTTGCAGCCACCGGTGTCGACTCCGACGGCACGGATGATGTCGATGCCGATGTCGCGGAGATTCTGGTATTCGCGGTCCGTGAGGGTGAGGGCGGGCGCGACGGTGATGGAGTCGCCGGTGTGCACGCCGACCGGGTCGACGTTCTCGATGGAACACACGACGACGGTGTTGTCGGCCGTATCGCGCATGAGTTCGAGTTCGTACTCCTTCCAGCCGAGGATCGACTCCTCGAGGAGCACCTCGCTCGTCGGACTCTGGTGCAGGCCGTCCGTGACCATCCGGATGAGCTCGGCCGGCGTGTAAGCGAAGCCGGAGCCGAGTCCGCCCATCGTGAACGACGGACGGATGACGAGCGGGTAGCCGAGATCCTCGGCGAAGTCGATCGCCTCGCCGACGGTGTGCGCGATGTGGCTGCGGGCGACATCCGCGCCGGCGTCGATCACCAGCTGCTTGAAGATCTGGCGGTCCTCGCCCTTGTTGATCGCCTCGAAGTTCGCGCCGATCAGCTCGACGTCGTACTTCTCGAGGATGCCGTGGTTGTGGAGATCGATCGCCGCATTGAGCGCGGTCTGGCCACCCAGGGTCGGCAGGATCGCGTCGGGCCGCTCCTTGGCGATGATGGTCTCGATGACCTGCCAGGTGATCGGCTCGACGTAGGTCGCGTCTGCGAAGTCGGGGTCGGTCATGATCGTGGCGGGGTTCGAGTTGATCAGGATGACCCGCACGCCCTCCTCGCGCAGCACGCGGCAGGCTTGGGTGCCGGAATAGTCGAACTCGCAGGCCTGGCCGATCACGATCGGGCCGGAGCCGATGACCAGGACCGAGGTGATGTCTTCGCGCTTCGGCATTACTTGCTTTCCGTGTCGGTGGGGTGTGCGGTTTCTGCGGGTGGAGTAGCCGCCTGCGGCGTATCGAGAGCGGCGTCGTCACGGTCGGTTTCGATACGGTCGCTGAGCGACCTACTCGACCCGCTCTGGTCGCTGAGCGACCTACTCGACCCGCTCCGGTTCGAGATCACCATGTCGCGGAACCGGTCGAAGAGATAGTTGGCGTCGTGGGGACCCGCCGCCGCCTCGGGGTGGTACTGCACCGAGAACGCCGGGATGTCGAGCGCATTGAGCCCCTCGACGACATCGTCGTTGAGGTTGACGTGGCTGACTTCGACGCGCCCGAATCCTGCGGGCGACTCGAACACGCCCTCGCGCGGTGCCTCGACGGCGAAGCCGTGGTTGTGCGCCGTGATCTCGACCCGCCCCGTAGCCCGGTCGAGCACGGGCTGGTTGATGCCGCGATGGCCGAAGGGCAGCTTGTATGTGCGGAGGCCGAGCGCGCGACCGAGAAGCTGGTTGCCGAAGCAGATTCCGAAGAATGGGAGACCCTCGTGCAACACCGCCTGCAGCAGTTCGACATGATCATCGGATGCGGCCGGGTCGCCAGGACCGTTCGAGTAGAAGACCGCGTCAGGTTCGAGGGCGAACAGCTCTTGCGCGGTTACGTCCTGCGGGAGCACGTACACGTCCAGCCCGCGGGCGGCCAGGTAGCGCAGGGTCGAGTCTTTGACCCCCAGGTCGAGCACCGCGACGGATCCGATCCGCTCGGCCGTCGCCGGGATGGTGACCTGTTCGGTCACAGAGACCTTCGCCGACAGGTTGAGCCCCGACATCTGGGCCCCCGCGCGCACGATCTCGAGCTGCTCGTTCTCGCTGAGGGCGGCATCCGTCCCGGAGAAGATGCCGGAGCGCATCGCACCCGCATCCCGGAGCCGGCGGGTGACGGCGCGGGTGTCGATGCCGCTGATGCCGACCACGCCCTGCTCGACGAGCTGGTCGTCGAGGCTGCCATTGGCGCGGAAGTTGGACACGATCCGGGAGGGATCCCGCACGACGAACCCGGCTACCCAGATGCGGCGGGACTCCGGGTCCTCGTCATTCACTCCCGTGTTGCCGATGTGCGGTGCCGTCATGAGCACTATCTGGCCCGCGTAGGAGGGATCCGTGATGGTCTCCTGATATCCGGTCATGCCGGTGGCGAAGACCGCTTCCCCCAGACTCCTGCCTCGGGCGCCGTAGGCGTGTCCGGCATAGCGGCTGCCGTCCTCCAGCACGAGTACGGCCGGTTCGAAGCGGGTCACTGTTTCTCACTTCCGTGGATGGTCGATGCGCGGTGCAGGTTGCTGACCGCATCGATGAGCGGGGTCGGATCGGCAGGCTCCGCGACCCGGAGGTAGCTGTCGACATCGACGGTTCCCAGGGTCCAGGCGATCAGCACGAGGCCGCCCGTTTCGACGACACGGTCGATGGTCCAGGTCGCACGCTCCACGCCGCGGAGGGCACTGGCAGGGATGAAGGCATCCGGCTCGCCGTCGAGCGAAAGCACGAGCCCCCGCTCGAGCACCGCGACGGATGCCCTCGCCCGGAATCCGAGGCCGGCGACCGCAATCCGGTTGAGCGGTTCGCCAGCGACCGTCGTTGCGACATAGAAGACGTCGGCCGCGAACAGCTCGTTTCCGGCATCCGCCGGCACCGCCGCCGGACGTGGCAGGGATGACTGGCGTCGCTGCCGCGCACGCCACCCGAAGTACATGCCCGCAAACGCCAGCAGGATGACCAGGATCACGATCGTGGTCGATACGGTTCTATCCATGATGCGCCCCGCTCTGTACTGCCGAGTGCCGGGAAATCGTCTCGGCGTCGACCAGCTCGCCGTCGAGCACTGTCGCGTAGCCCCCGTGGATCGTGGCGATGACCCGGCCCGGAAGGGTTGTCGAGAGATAGGGCGAATTGATGCCCTTTCCATGCAGGTGACTCGTGTCGAAGACCCGGCTGGCCTTCGGGTCGTACAGGGTGAACTCGGCCGGGGCGCCGACCGCGATGCCGCGGTCGTAACCGGCGAGCTGTCCGATCTGCGCGGGAACCCGTGAGAACACACGCGCGATGTCCGCCCAGTCGAGCATCCCGGTGTCCACGACGGAGGTCTGCACCACGGAGAGAGCCGATTCGAGTCCGACCATTCCGAACGCGGCGGCCTCCCATTCGCACTCTTTCGACTCCACCGGATGCGGCGCGTGGTCGGTCGCGATGATGTCGATGGTGCCGTCTGCCAGGCCCTCGCGAACGGCCCGCACATCCTCGTCGCGGCGCAGCGGCGGATTGACCTTGTATCGCGAGTCATAGCTGCTGGCGAGTTGCTCCGTGAGCAGCAGGTGGTGCGGGGTGACCTCGGCGGTCACGTCGATTCCCCGGGCCTTCGCCCAGCGCACGACCTCCACCGACCCCGCCGTGGAGAGATGGCAGACGTGGAGGCGGGCGCCGACATGCTGGGCGAGCAGCACGTCGCGCGCGATGATCGCCTCCTCGGCCACCGCGGGCCATCCGGCGAGACCGAGCTGCCCGGAGAGGGCTCCCTCGTTCATCTGGGCACCCTCGGTGAGCCGGGGTTCCTGTGCATGCTGGGCGATGACACCGCCGAACGTCGCGACGTATTCCAGGGCTCGGCGCATCAGCAGGGCATCCGAGACGCACTTTCCGTCGTCGGAGAAGACCCTCACCCGCGCGCGGCTGTTCGCCATGGCACCGATCTCGGAGAGCTGCTTGCCCTCGAGACCGACCGTCACCGCCCCGATCGGGCGCACGGTGACATAACCGGCAGCGTCGCCGAGGGATTGCACCTGCTCGACGACCCCGGCGGTGTCCGAGACCGGAGAGGTGTTGGCCATCGCGTGGACCACCGTGAAGCCTCCGATCGCCGCTGCGCGCGATCCGGTGAGCACCGTTTCGCTCTGCTCGAAGCCGGGTTCGCGGAGGTGGGTATGCAGGTCGATGAGGCCCGGCAGCGCGAGGAGTCCGTCGGCGTCGATCACCCGATCGGCCGGCGAGGAGACCGTGCCGAGCTCGGCGATGACCCCGTCGCGCACGAGGATGTCGCCAGAGGTACCGTCAGAGAGCCGGGCCGACCTCACGATGATCGTCTCGGTCATGACGCGGTCCTTTCATTGGTGGCAGGCCTTTCGCCGGCCAGACGGGTTCCCGACAGCACCAGGTACAGCACCGCCATCCTCACCGAAACCCCGTTCGCGACCTGCTCGAGCACGGTCGACTTCGCTGAGTCGGCGGCGCCCGCAGAGATCTCGAGCCCGCGATTCATCGGGCCAGGGTGCATGACAATGCTATCCGCGCCGAGGGTGGCCAGGCGTTCGTCGTCGAGCCCCCACTGCCGCGAATACTCGCGTGCGTTGGGGAAGAAGGCGGCGTGCATCCGTTCGGACTGGATGCGCAGCATCATCACGACATCCGGCTTCGCGGCGAGGGCGTCGTCGAGGTCGTAACCGACCGTGACGGGCCACTCCCTGACGCCGATAGGCAGGAGGGTGGCCGGCGCGATGAGCGTGACAGACGCGCCGAGCGTGGTCAGCAGCCAGACATTCGAGCGCGCGACGCGCGAGTGGAGGATGTCGCCCACGATGGTCACGGCGACGCCGTCGAGTCCCTTGCCTCGTGCCGCTCTGCCGTGCAGCCTGCGCCGGATCGTGAAGGCGTCGAGCAGCGCCTGGGTCGGATGCTCGTGGGTGCCGTCGCCAGCGTTGACGACCGCCGCATCGATCCAGCCCGATTCCGCGAGCACGAGTGGCGCCCCCGAGGAATGATGGCGGATCACCACCGCATCGGCCCCGATCGCGGCGAGGGTCTGTGCCGTGTCCTTCAGGCTTTCGCCCTTCGAGACGCTCGATCCCTTGGCACTGAAGTTGATGACATCCGCGCTCAGGCGCTTGGCGGCCGCTTCGAAGGAGATGCGGGTGCGCGTGGAGTCCTCGAAGAAGAGATTCACCACGGTCTTGCCGCGGAGTGCCGGAAGTTTCTTCACTTCGCGGTCCGCGACGCCGGCCATGTCCTCTGCGACGTCGAGGATGGCGATTGTCTCGTCGCGGCCGAGGTCGCGGGTGCTGAGCAGGTGCCTCATGATGGGACCTCTTCGATCGTCACGAACTCGTCGCCGTCGATCTCGGCGAGGTGTACATTGATGCGCTCGTTCTGGGCGGACGGCAGGTTCTTGCCGACGAAGTCCGGCCGGATCGGCAGCTCGCGGTGACCCCGGTCGATGAGCGTCGCGAGTCGCACGGTGCTCGGCCTGCCGATCACGCCGAGCGCATCCAGCGCCGCGCGAATGGTGCGACCGGAGTAGAGCACGTCGTCGACGAGCACGACGGTCTTGCCGTCGATGCCGTCGGTCGGCACCTGCGTCGGTGCGGGCGCGCGGGTCGGATTGCGGCCGAGATCGTCGCGGAACAGCGTCACGTCGAGGGAACCGACCGCGACGGGAGCACCGGAGAACTGTTCGAGCAGCGTGGCAATGCGGTCAGCCAGAATGACTCCGCGCGTCGGGATGCCGAGAATCACGAGATCGTCTGGACCACGGTTGGACTCGAGGATCTCGTGGGAAATCCGAGTCAACGCCCGGGTGATATCAGCTTGCTGCAGCACGGTGCGTGCGGGCAATCTGACCTCCTTCCCCGCCTCACAGGACGGAATTTAAGGATGTCTACTGGGGACAG
>JAODMW010000162.1 GCA_025464815.1 Microbacteriaceae bacterium
ATGTCCCACATCCCGATCCGGCTGCGCGGATCGAGTCCCGTCGTCGGCTCGTCGAGGAAGAGCACCTGTGGATCGGTTACCAGGGCGCCAGCCAGGTCGATGCGCCGCCGCATCCCGCCAGAGAAGCCCTTGACCGGGCGGTTCTGCGCCTCGGTCAGGTCGAAGAGCTCGATGAGCTCCTTGGCGCGAGCACGGGACGCTTTCGCACCGAGGTGGTACAGCCGGCCGACCATGTCGAGGTTCTCGAAGCCGGTGAGGTTCTCATCGACCGCCGCGTACTGTCCTGAAACACCGATCATTCGGCGGATGTCGCCTCCGTCGGTCGCCACGTCGATGCCGTCGATCGTCGCCGTGCCGGAATCCGCCGCGATGAGAGTCGTCAGGACTTTCACCGCAGTAGTCTTGCCGGCGCCGTTCGGACCGAGCAGCGCCGTGACCGTTCCTCGCGGCACTGACAGGCTGAGCCCGTCGAGTGCACGCACCACCGGCGCTCCCCTTGGGGTGTAGGTCTTGACCAGATCACGTGCCTCGATGAAGCTCATCGCTCGCCTTCCTTCTGGGTCGCCGTTGTCCTTCTGGCAATCATGCCAGTAGAGCTTTTCGCGGCACAGTAGCGAGCCTCGTGACGGAACCTGTTCTATGCGTTGGCCAGGCGAGGGGCGAGGTCGTCGATGCGCCGGGCGATGTCCTCGAACGCGGCATCGAATGCGGCATCCGTGCCAACACGCACGGGATCGGGCACAGACCAGTGCAAGCCGCTCCTGGCTCCGAGCTCTTCGTGGGCGTTGTCGCAGACCGTGATGATGAGGTCATCGCCGGAGAGCACGTCACCGAGCAGGCGCGGCGTCGTCGCCTGCAAAGCGAGGTCGTGACGTCTGGCGGCGTCGATGGCACCTGGTTCGACGCGTTCGGCCGGGTGCGTCCCTGCGGATGCCGCGGGGATGGAGCTGGCCTGCTCCCAGAGAGCGGCCGCCAACTGGGAGCGGGCGGAGTTGGCGGTGCAGACGAACACGACCCGGTGCGCGCTTCCGGCCACGCCCGGAATGATGTCGGTGAACGCGTCGGGAAGCAGATGCACGTAGCTGCGACGGCGGTCGGCCTCGGACCGGCGGCGAACGACGATTCCTTCGCCCTCCAGCACCTTCAGGTGGTGCGCGACCAGGTTCGAGGGCATGTGGAGAGTGGACTGAAGATCTCCCGGTGAAACGTCGCCGAGGGCGAGCAGATCGACGATCCACAAGCGTGCGGGATCGGCGAGGGCCGCATGTTTCGCGGCCCGCTGCTCCAGCTGGCTCCTTAACTCAGTGTTCATTGCCTCAATCTTGACTGAGCGAAATGAATCCGTCAAGATGATGCAGTGACTTCGATCCGACCAACCGTCCCTGCCGTTCGACCGTACTTCTGGCGACGTCTGGCCGCCGAATTCCTGGGCACCGGCTTGCTCGTCACCGTGGTTGTCGGGTCGGGTATCGCGGCTCAGCGTCTCTCTCCGGGCGACGTCGGGCTGCAACTCCTCGAGAACAGTTTCGCGACAGCGCTCGGCCTCACCGCGCTGATCCTCATGCTCGGCCCTGTTTCCGGCGCCCACCTCAACCCGCTCGTCTCGGCCGCGGATTGGCTGCTCGGCCGGCACACGAACTCCGGCATCAGCCTGGCCGACGTCGGGGCGTATGTGCTCGCCCAGTGCGCAGGCGGGGTCGGCGGTGCGATCCTGGCCAACGCCATGTCCGATACCAGCACCCGGATTTCGACGACGGAGCGGATCACCGGTGGGCACCTGATCGCGGAAGTGGTCGCCACTGCCGGCCTTGTTCTGCTGATCTTCGCCCTGGCCCGCACCGGGCACGGGATCCTCGCCGCCCCAGCCGTCGGTGCGTACATCGGGGCCGCATACTGGTTCACCAGCTCGACCTCGTTCGCGAACCCGGCCGTCACCATCGGGCGAATGTTCTCCGACACCTTCGCCGGTATCGCCCCCGGCTCCGTTCCCGGTTATGTCGGTATGCAGACCATCGGAGCAGCGGTCGGCATCGCCGTGCTTCTCGCCCTCTACCCGCGTGCCGGCCGCACTGCGGACGACGTGGTAATTCCCCGCCACGACACGGTTTCGAGCTAGTCGCCCACCGAAAGGCCCACTCATGCACATTGTCGCCATCGGCGGAAGCGACGCAGGCATCTCTGCAGCCCTCCGCGCCCGGGAACTCGACCCCACCGCCGACGTGACCGTCGTCGTCGCGGACGCCTACCCGAACTACTCCATCTGCGGCATCCCTTACTACTTCTCCGGCGAGGTGAGCCCGTGGCAGAGTCTGGCCCATCGGACCCATGCCGACCTGGAAGCGACCGGCATGCGGATGCGGCTGGACACCTTCGCCACACGGATCGACGTCGAAGGGCGTCGCCTCGGCCTTCGCGAAAGAGACGGTACGGAAACCGCGATCGCGTATGACGAGCTGATCGTGGGCACCGGCGCATCACCCTCTCACACTGGCATCGTCGGACTCGGTGAGCTCGGACCCGACGACGGCGTGCACGTGCTCCACTCGATGGGCGACACCTTTGCACTCGATCGCTTCCTGGACGCTCGCCAGCCGGAAACCGCGATCATCGTCGGCGCCGGCTACGTCGGCCTGGAAATGGCCGAAGCCCTCACCGTCCGTGGTCTCACAGTCACCCAACTGCAACGCGGACCTGAAGTGCTCTCCACTCTCGATCCCGAGTTGGCCGCACTCGTGCACGACGAACTCACCGGCCACGGCGTCGAGGTCGTTACCGGCACCCTCGTGACAAGCGTGGCACGCAACGGGACAGGGCTCACAGTCAGCGGAAGCCACCATGGGTCGGCATTCGAGCGCACTGCGGACCTGGTACTCGTCGTCGTGGGCGTCAAACCCAACACCGACCTCCTCGTCCGTGCCGGTGCAAGCATCGGCGCCGGCGGAGCCGTTGTCGTCGACGAGGCCATGCGGACGGGACTTCCTCACGTCTTCGCCGCCGGCGACGGGATCGTGACCCACCACCGCCTGCTTGGCGTCACCTACCTGCCGCTGGGCACTACGTCGCACAAGCAGGGCCGCGTAGCGGGAGAGAACGCGCTCGGTGGGAACGCACACTTCGCGGGAAGCCTCGGCACCCAGGTCGTGAAGGTCTTCGACCTGGTTGCCGCCCGTACCGGACTACGCGATCACGAAGCAGTCTCCGCCGGGTACGCACCATTCAGCAGCACTGCGACCGCAGACGATCACAAGGCCTACTACCCGGGAGCTCAACCCATCAGCATCCGAATCACCGGGGACCGCAAATCCGGAAAACTCCTCGGCGCCCAGCTCGTCGGCGCGCGCGGCACAGAGACCGCGAAACGCGTCGACACCTACGCGACCGCGCTCTTTCACGGGATGACCGTGGCCGGGATCAGCGAACTCGACCTCTCCTATACCCCGCCATTCGGTTCACCGTGGGATGCCGTGCAAATCGCCACCCAGGCCTGGACCCGGCAGAGTGGTCTCGTGGGGACGAACTCCCTGGTCGGTGGGAGTCATTAGTCGTCGACCTGGTCTTCGACGAGTTCGCCGTGCCACGCTTCGCGGCCCTCATTGATCGCGAACACGGCGATGATGAAACCGGCCACCGGGTCGATCCATGCCGCCCCGGTGAGGGCATAGAAGACGAGTCCGAGCAGGGTGGACACGCTCAACAACACGCAGATTTTGGTTTCCGCGGCGTCAGCCAGGATGAGGCTGTCGCCCAAGGCCGTACCGACACGTCTCTTCATCACCGCCAGGATCGGCATGACGATCACCGATGCGACCAGCAGCCCGATTCCGACCGGGGATGCGTCTGGCTGAGCTCCGACGATGAGGTCGCGGATGCCGGCGACGACGACGTAGGCGGCAAGGACGAAGAAGGTGATGGACACGAATTTGAGGGTGCGCCGCTCTTTCGCCTCGTCGGCTTCTCCATGCCTGAGTCTGGCTGCCAGACGGAGCCCCACGAGGATCGCCGTTGCAGATTCGATGCCGGAGTCCAGACCGAACCCGATGAGCGACACAAAGCCCGCCGCGATGCCGGCGGTGATCGCGAAGACACCCTCGACGACGTTGTAAGCCACAGTGAACTGAGCGAGCCGAAGCCCTCGCCGGGTGAGTCGTTCCGTTTCGGTCGTGGTGAGTGTGGTCATCGTTTCTCCCGTGCTTTTGTTCCGTAAACGCTGCACAAGTCCACCTGGTATCCGGTTGCGGCGAGGAGCACCTCGGCGGCTTCAAGCACCTCCATCAACTCGGGACGGGCAAGGAAGTAAAACGTCTGACGGCCTTCCGTCCGCCCGTCGACCAGGCCGCAGTCGCGAAGGCACGCCACGTGCTCAGAGACAGTTGATTGGGCGAGCCCCAGCTCGAGCACCAGATCGCGAACCCGCGACTCTCCCGCCGCGAGGTGCTGCACGATCGCCAGCCGCGTGGGATCGGCCAGCGAATGGAAGAGCGACACGGCAGCATTTCGCTGTTCGACCGGAGTCATGATCGTCATTCGCCGATTGTATCGGTATATGACGATGGATTGGGCGCCGCGTTGGATCACCCTCGATTGGCAAATACCTCGACTAGTTGGTCGACCGTGGGCGTGCCGGCGAAACCGGTCGCCGTTCGATAGATCCGGCACGCGAGATCCGTCGTCTGTCCATTCGTGGGAAACGCGTCAACCCCATCAACCAGGATCGTCGGTGATCCAGCGAAGGGAACCTTCGCGGCCTCTTCGCTTGTCTGCAGCAATCGGTAGTCCACACGTACCGCTGAGCGCCCGGTTGCATCCAGCGCGGCCCTGACTCGCTGGCCCGCTTCTTCCCAGTTCAGACACTCCTCGATATGAAGAATCTCGATATTCACACCGCCATTCTCGTCTGGCGCTGGAGGGCGTCGCTCCGGCACTTCAGCCACAACGGCTCGCATCAGACAGGTTGGCGGACGCGTCACGCAGCTTGTCGCCTCACGCTTGGCAATCTCACAGAAAAATAACAGTTCGATAACTAGCGCTCCGTTATCGGACCGTTATATAGTTCAAGAGCAGAAGTTGTTTGCTGTGGCAGCTTCTGCGGAATGTGATTGCAGGACACTCTTGGTGCAAGGGAGAGGGTCGGTTTCTAGCCTCTGAAACCGACCCTCAATCCTGTTAAAGGCTCCATTCCCGGTCGATCTCCGCCATATCCGTAGAGTTGTCACGGGCGAGAGGAGATCCGGTGAGCAACTCGGTGGCCGCAGTGACGGCCTGGGAGGCCCTGTTCCGCGCGCAGGTATCGGTGATGCGCTATCTCAACGCCGAGTTTCCGAGCGGTGACCTGTCGCTCAACGAATACGACGTGCTGTTCAACCTGTCTCGCCAGCCGGGCAGACGGCTGCGCATCCGCGATCTCAACCAGCACCTGCTGCTCACCCAACCGAGTGTCAGCCGGCTCGTCGATCGCCTCGCCGGCCGCGGTCTCGTCACGAAGACCCAGGATGCGGACGACGCGCGCGGCATCGTCGTCGAGCTGAGCGACGAAGGCGACAAGCTGTTCCGGCATGTGGCGCGCAGCCATATCCAATCCATCAGCGCGCGCGTCGGCGACACGTTGACAACGGAAGAATTGACGACGCTCACCGAACTCTGCGACAAACTCCGCCTCGGATCGCCTCTCTGACCTGTCGCGAAACGGTCAGGCGGGCCGGCCGCCGATGGTCGCAACCGCAAGCGCACCCGCTCGTGCCCCTGCGCGTGCCGCCGCGAAGGCATCGCGGCTCCGCACCCACTCCGTCAGGAACCCGGCGGCGAAGGCATCCCCGGCACCCGTCGGGTCGATGATGTTCGAGGTGACGGCATCGACGCGCCTGATCGGATGTCCGCGCCAGCCAAGCACGACGCCGTCGGTATCGAGGGTGAGGGCCACGATCGCGAAACTCTCGCCCAGTCGTGCCACGATCTCCTCCGCATCCTCGAGGCCGGTCAGCACGCGGCCCTCCTCGAGGTTGGGGAAGATCAAGCCAGCACCCGCTACGGCGTCGAGAAATCTCCGCACGCCGAAATCAGCGATGAATCCGGCGGATCCCGGGTCGACCGAGACCTCGACGCCGAGCCGGGCAGCGCGGTCGATCAGGGACCGGATCGCCACGTGGTCAGGAGCGCTGAAAAGGCTGTACCCGGTGAAATGCACGAGCGTCGCCGCGGCGAGAAGCTCGTCGCTGACGGCATCCGGAGTCATATGCGCGTTGGCTCCGGTGTCGGTGAGCATCGTGCGTCGCTCACCGTCGACGATCACGACGATCGCGCCGGTCGGCAGTTCGGGATCGCCGATGAGGTGCGGAGTCACACCGGCGGACACCAGCAGCGCGCTGTGACGATCGACGTCATCGCGACCGACCATCCCCACGAAATCCACGGTCGCGCCGAGCGATCCCATCCAGGCGGCCGCGTTGGCGGCGGACCCGCCCGCACGCTGCCGGATCGACGACACCGTGTCGGTATCCGGCCGGATCGTGCCATGCGGCACCACGACGACATCGTCGATCACATCGCCGAAGACGACGATGCGCGAGGGTTCAGCCACGGGCACCCAGGGCAGCCCACTCGGTGGCGATCTCGGCGGCGAGACGCACGTTGTTGCGCGCGAGGTCGAGGTTGACCTCGAGGCTGCGGCCGTTCGACGCGTTCACGATGTAGCCGAGCAGGAACGGCGTCACAGCCTTACCATGCACGCCGGCCTCGTCCGCGGCGGCGAGCGCCTCGATGAGCACCCTGTCGTGTTCGGCCGGGTCCCACTGCAATTCGAGCGGTATCGGGTTGGCGACGACGATTCCCTGGCCGTGGCCCAGTTCATCCTGGCTCCGCATGATCGCGGCAACCTGCGCGGCCGATTCGACCGACCAGTCGATCGTGAAGGCCGACTCCCGAAGCCAGAAACTGGGGAAGATTGTGGTGCGGTACCCGACGACCGGAACGCTGAGCGTTTCGAGGCGCTCGAGGGTCGCCGCGATATCCAGTACCGACTTCACACCGGCGCTGACCACGGTCACCGGGGTCACGGCGAGCGTCGAGAGATCGGCCGATTCGTCGAAGGTCACTCCGGCGCCGCGGTGTACGCCGCCGAGGCCGCCAGTCGCGAAGACGCGTACGCCGGCGAGGGCTGCGAGGTGGGCGGTGGCAGCGACCGTGGTCGCCCCGGATGCCCCTGCCGCGGCCAGTACAGGAAGGTCGCGAACGCTGGCCTTCGCCAGGTCCTCTTCGGCGATGCGGCGCACGCCCTCGTCGTCGAGCCCGATTCTCGGCACCCCGTCGAGCACGGCGATGGTGGCCGGAGTCACGCCGGCATCACGAAGGATCTGCTCGAATTCCTTCGCCGCTTCGTGATTGCGGGGACGAGGCAGCCCGTGCGAGATGATCGTCGACTCGAGGGCGACGACAGGGCGGCGGGTGGCGAGCGCTTCGGCGACCGCGTCGGAGACGATGAATGGCGTAGTCATAGGTGGCTCAGTTTATCGATGGACGTCACCCGGGAACCGCCGCGCTCACACCAAATCGCCTCGACCGGCTATCCTCGTCACCCATGCACCGCAAACCCGCGCCCTCCCTCGCCGCGCTGAATGCGGCCGGCTTTGTGACCGCGTTCGGTGCGCACAGCATCGCTGCGGGACTCGGCGTGGAAAGCCGCGACATCGGCCTGAACCTCCTCACCTTCGGAGTACTCCTGGCGGTATACGATCTGGCCGAGGTGATTCTCAAACCAGTGTTCGGCTCGCTCAGCGACCGCATCGGGGTGAAACCCGTCATAGTCGGAGGGCTGATCGGGTTCGCGATGATGTCGCTCCTGGGCATTTTCGCGGGCAGCCCGATCCTGCTCGGACTTGCTCGATTTGGCCAGGGGGCCGCAGCATCCGCCTTCTCGCCTGCGTCGTCCTGCGCGGTCGCTCGTCTGGCAGGCCCGGCCGCTGCCGGTCGTCACTTCGGTAGATACGGGTCGTGGAAGGGTTTGGGATACGCACTCGGTCCGCTGATCGGAGCCGGCCTGATCTGGCTGGGCGGGTTCCCGGCACTTTTCATAGCCCTCGCGGTATCGGCCGCGGCAACGGCTTGTTGGGTGATGATCTCCGTCCCCGACGTGTCGGTACTCGCCCGCCCGCGATACACAGTGGCGGATCTCGCTCGCCAGCTGACCGATCGCGGCTTCCTGGTGCCCGTAGCGGCGTTGGCCGTCGCAACAGGAGCGCTGGGCGTCGCGGTCGGCTTCCTTCCATTGCTCGGCACGAACCTCGGACTGAACCCTCTCGCGAGCATCGCGACCGTCACGATCATGGCCATCGCATCCTCGCTCGTGCAGCCGTTCATCGGCCGACTGCGCGACTCTGGAAAGATCACCACCAGGCCCGGCATGGCCAGCGGGATACTCGTGATCGCCCTGGCTGTCGCGCTCGTGGCGATCGTGCCATCGCCGGCAGTTCTCTATCTAGCCGCGCTCTGCCTCGGTTTGGGAATCGGCACCAGCACTGCTCTGGGGTTCGCCCACCTTGCAGCGACCATCCCGCCCGAGCGCATGGGCCGGACAATGGGAACCGCCGAACTCGGCCGAGAAGTCGGTGACGCCGGTGGCCCATTGCTCGTCGGAGCCGTCGCGACGGCTGCGGGGCTCGCGACAGGCCTCGGAGCGCTGGCGGTCGTTGCCGGAATCGTCGGCATACTCTGCGCAATCGCGCTGCCGAGCCGGGCGAGGATCGTGCAATGAGTGCGCTCGACAGAACCTTCAGGGTGAGCCTCGTGCTGAAAGGGCTCGACGGTCTGTTGGAACTCGTCGGCGGTGTTCTGCTCTTAGTGGTTTCGCCGAACCAGATCGGGGCGCTCGCGCGGTTCCTGACTCAACACGAGCTCTCGGAGGATCCCCACGATTTCATCGCAACACAGCTGTTGCACCTCACAAGCAACCTGACCGTCTCCGCGTCACTGTTCGGAGCGATCTATCTGCTTCTCCACGGTCTGGTGAAGGTCGTGCTCGTTTGGGCGGTGCTGAGAGACAAGCTGTGGGCGTACCCCTGGATGATCGCGTTTCTGCTCGTCTTCATCGTCTACCAGATCTATCAGATCTCTGTTTCGTTCTCGCTCGGGCTGATCTTGCTCACCGCTTTCGACCTCTTCGTCGTGTGGCTCACCTGGCTCGAGTATCGAAAACGACGTGTACGACGCATCCGCCAGGTCAGCTGAACTGCCGGTGCACCGCTCCGGCGGATTCTTCGCCATCCAGGTCGATATCGTCCTCATATGATCCGCCCTCTGCGGGCGTCAAAAGGATCCGGAGCACGACGACGACCGCTACGACCAGAATGCTGGCGCCCACTATCCATCCGACCACAGGCAACTCCTTCGTCGTCCTCATGGTGGCCGCCCAGGCTGGGACTCCACTGCGCCGGCTGCCCGTGAGGCTGAAGATTCATACAGGAACGCCCAACGGATATGGAGTCCGTCGCCGATGCCGCTCCGCGTGCGGGTCGATCCCCAAACTGCGTTCAGGACGACGGCGGGGCCATGGTGTGTAATCGGGGTATGGCGATTGTGTTGGGCAAGCCGGGAGTCGACGCGCTGAGCGAGGCCGTGGATGCACTGCGGGAGTGGCAGTACGAGGGGGCGCCGATGCAGCTGCATCCGGGCGATCTGGGCTGGTTCTGGCGATTCGGTGCGGCCGCGACGGCCGCGGCGGTCCGGACCTGGAGCCGGGACGGCCAGATTCTCGCCGTCGGACTGCTGGACGGTCCCACACTGCTGCGGCTGACGACCGCGCCCGACGCTCAGCGGGACAGGGAGCTCGCGCAACAGCTGGTCGACGACCTGACCACACCTGCGCGCGGTGTCCTGATGGAGGGAAGGGTATACGTCGAAGCGCCGATCGGCGCCCTGGTCCACGATCTCCTGTCCGAGGACGGCTGGAACACCGACGAGCCGTGGACGCCGCTGCGCCGCGACCTCACGGGGCCGGTGAAGGACCCAGGCGTGCGGATCGAGCTCATCGGGCCGGAGCAGGCGCACGTATGCACCGCTGTGCTGCAGGCATCGTTCGACGGGTCGACGTTCACGGACGAGGGCTGGCACGCGATGGCCGCCGGATCACCGTACGCCGACGCCCGGTGTCTGGTCGCGTACGACGACCAGGACAACGCGGTGGCGGCGGTGACGGTGTGGTCGGCCGGTCCGGGGAGGCCCGGATTGCTCGAGCCGATGGGCGTGCACCGGGAACACCGCGGTCAAGGCTATGGCACCGCGATCACCGTAGCCGCCGCGGCCGCGCTACAGGACCTGGGCTCGTCGAGCGCGATCGTCTGCACCCCGAGCTCCAATGTCGGCGCTGTCGCCACCTACAAGTCAGCCGGCTTCCAGCAACTCCCTGAGAGGCGGGACCGATACCGGGACGCCTAGGCGTACTCGGTCATGACACTCATTCGCTGCGACTCCGCTTGAATTTCTCGCTCCGCAAGGGCGGCGGCGTGACTTCGCGAACCTTCTCGAATCCGTCATCCGATGCAGGCTTGGATCGCCGCGACACCGCGAGATAGATCACGAAGGCGACGATAACAAGGGAGAGGATCGCGCTGACCGGGCCGGCGCCGACGTCCAGACCGTCTCGTGCCGGGGGCATCGCCTCCAGGTGGGCGATCATCATGCTCCGTGCTGCGGCGGGATCCCGATCCTCGATCGACTTGAGTACCAGACGATGGGATGGCACACCCTCGTCTCTCACGACCGGGTCGGACAGCCTCCGCACGACCACCCCCCTGATCAACTCTCGGATCGAGCCGAACATGATCTGGATCACGGGGTTGTCCGAGGCGATGGCTACGGCCTCGTGGAACGCGACATCCGCCTCGACGATGTCGTTGGCCGACGGCAGGGTCTCGAGCATGTCCAGCAGGGATCGCATCCTGGCCAGATCCTCCTCCGACCGGTGCAGTGCCGCAAGCTCGGCCGCCTGCGCTTCGAGCATCGACCTCGCGACGATGAGCCGGCGCGGAGTGACCTGCCCTCGCCGAGCACTGACGTGCACCGAAGTGCGGCCGTCGGTGAGTTCCGCAAACGTGACATAGGTACCGCGACCCGGGTGGATTGTGACCAGGCCGCGATCCTGGAGCCGGCCGAGCACCTCGCGCAGGAGCGGGCGGCTGACCCCGTACTGTTCGGCCAGCTTGCGCTCCGAAGTCAGCTTGTCCCCGGCCGCATACTCGCCGGAGAGCAGGCGTTCATCGAGCCGTACGAGGAGTTCCTCGGCCGTCAGCGGCAGCGACCCGGGCCCGCTTGCTGCAGTCTGATCGGAGTCGGTTCGCATGGAGCGGTGATACCCGTGTGCTGCGGCCGAATACTCGCGCCACTAATTTGGGTGGGGAGACGGCAGCATTTGTCTCCGCGGCGGAGCCGCCGGTCCGTTGCTTCGCGTGCCGGGCTGTTGATCTGTGGCACGACGTCGAGGTCTAGCATCAAGCGAATCTGGCCCGGCTACCCCGCAGGGCGGCTTCCTCCCGATCGTGAAGCTCGTTTCTTGGCTTGGGCAAGTGCTTGCGTGGCCATGACGAGGTAGTCTCCGCGAGTTTCGGTGAGAGCCATTGAGTCTTCGCCGTAAGCAGCGAAGGCGATTTCGACGAGCCGCTCCGGATCGGCGATTCCCGCGTTCCGTGCCAGGATTCCGAGGTCGTGCAGGTCTTGCTCTCGCGACGCCGCGAGCTTCATGGCGATCAACTCGTCCACAGTAGCGACCGTGAAATCCACACCGGTCGCCGTTTCCTCGCTCCGATCGCCTGGCGGGATGAACGCGCTTCCGCTTGAGTTCAGCCACGTCGGCGGGAGCCCCCGCTCCTCGGCCATTGCTGCGATGACGCCAAGTACCGCTTCACGCGGCTGGAACGCTGCATCGATGTCCTGCGTCATCCGCGTCTCGCTGTCGTCGGGGAACCGCAATGCCATGGCTGATCCACCGAACACATGGATCCGCGCAGCGATCCCCGCGGCGCCGAGGCGCCGACGCAACTCGTCGAGCAAGCCCTCCACCTCGGAGGGGTCCAGCTGATGTTCGTTCACCGCCGTCAGGCTCTTCTGAGACTGTTCTCGTCAATGAAGATGTTCAGCCGACGGAGATGATCGGGGGTCGTCTTCCTGGCCCGCTCCCGCAGAAAGGGAAACTGGGACACGAACCACGGCTCGGCGAGCCTGCTCGTGCGAGTCCAGGCCGGCTTCCTCTGCCCGGGAATCGCCCGCGCATAAGTGGCGCGCATGAGAGTGTCCCATCTCTTGTCTGGCAGCGGGGTCGGAGCAAGCTCCAACTCCATCGGGTCAATTGCGTCCGGGTTATCCACAATCTCCTTCGCCCCATGGGTCAGGAGCCGCAGGGCAAATGTCGGGTCGCCGCCTTTCATGAGAGACTCGGCCATCGATTCCGCAACGCGATATGGGGCATACTTCGACATCGGCGTCTCGGGTCCCGCCGACACCCTGAGGTTCGCGCCCATCGCGGCGAGGGCCTCGCGCAGGCTGTTCAGCTTGATCGTGCCCTCCGCTTCGGATCTCTCAAGTTGCGAGATTGCACTCGGCGTAACCTCGAGCCGCCGGGCAAGCTCGTTCACACTGATGCCCTGCGCAAGCCGGGTCGACTTCATCGTTGATGTCATATCCCGCCTCCAATCCAGTTGAATTGTAGCTGTAGCTACATCTGAACGCAAGATGCATGCGGCAGTCAGGTCCGAGCAGAGCGCGAGTGTTCACCACAAGCGCGTCCTCAACCCATCGGTTGCGAGAGAGCCAGACGAACTACGTCGACCTTAAGCCGGCGCCGCGGACCGGATAGGTACTCATCGACACAATCAAGCAGCGGCGGCGATGATGCCCATTCGACCCGGTCCATCACTGAGGCGTCTCAAGTTGCATCTTCTGAATCTCACGTTGCGACGTCTTTGCCCGCCAATCTCCGGCAGTGTGGCAACATCAGTCGGATGATCAAGCAGGTGCCCATGGCTTCCAAGCTCTTTTCTACGCTCACGATAAGAGGCACAACCTTTTCAAATCGCCTCTGGGTCTCGCCGATGTGCCAATACTCGGCCGTCGAGGGCGTACCGCAGGACTGGCATTTCGTGCACCTCGGTTCCCTCGCGGTCGGTGGACCCGGCCTCGTAATGGCCGAAGCGACCGCGGTCGCACCGGAGGGACGAATTACCCCCGTGTGCACCGGCATTTGGAATGACGAGCAGGCGCAGCAATGGAAACGAATCGTGCGCTTCATCACGAGCCAAGGCGTTCCTGCGGGAATCCAGCTCGCTCACGCAGGGCGCAAGGCTTCGACGGATTCGATCGCGCGCGGTTCTGGGCCGGTGGATCCCGAGGAGGGCGGCTGGCCAACCATCGCGCCATCGCCGCGTCCCTACGGTCGGTATGCACCTCCGCAAGAACTGGATGAAGAAGGAATCGCACGCGTCGTCGTCGATTTCGCTTCGGCAGCACGGCGGTCGGTCCAGGCCGGGTTCTCGGTGATCGAGATCCATGCCGCTCACGGA
This sequence comes from Microbacteriaceae bacterium, assembly GCA_025464815.1. Classification (GTDB taxonomy): domain Bacteria; phylum Actinomycetota; class Actinomycetes; order Actinomycetales; family Microbacteriaceae; genus Lacisediminihabitans. The sequence continues at coordinate 13,539 of JAODMW010000162.1, forward strand.
TACCTGATCCATGAGTTCCTGTCACCGCTCTCCAACTTCCGAACGGATCGCTACGGCGGAAGCCCCCGGAATCGCGCGAGGATTCTGTTCGAGATCGTCGATGCCGTTCGCGGCGCGATTCCCGAGAGCACCCCGCTTTTCATCCGCTTCTCAGCCACCGACTGGGTGGACGGCGGATGGGACGTCACAGACCTTGCCGAGCTCGTCGGCCCCCTTGAGGAGCGCGGCGTCGACCTCTTTGACATATCGAGCGCCGGGCTCGACCCTCGCCAGCAGATCCCCATCCACCCCGGATACCAGGTTCACCTCTCCCGCGCGATCAAGCAGGTGGCCCGAGTGCCGGTCGGGGCGGTCGGCCTCATGACGACGCCGCGCGAATTCGAGGACACCCTCCAGGCCGAAGACGCCGACGTGATCTTCGCTGGTCGCGAGTTCCTGCGGGACCGGATGCTGGTTCGCCGTGCGGCAGTCGAGTTCCAGTCCGAAATGGAATGGCCGGAACAATATCTGATGGCCAAATTCCCCGGAGCCATCCCCTGATAGAGAGCGAACGGTAAATCGTCCTATGACTTCTTTAGACCTAACAACTGTCGACCGCGTCACCCTGTTCGGCACCTCGACCTGCTCAGATTGTCGGCGTTCGCGCGCCCTCCTCGATTCGCTGGGGGTCGACTACGACGACATCGACATCGAATTAAGCCCGGAATCCGCCGATCGCGCTCTCGCAATGACCGGCCGAACGAGCACTCCCGTCATCCTGTTTCCCGATGGCACGCACCAGGTCGAGCCGAGCGACGCAGAGCTGCGCTCCAAGCTGGAAGCGCTCTCGATCATCTGATCTCGCAGCACCAACGACTGCCGGTCAGGCGTTGACCTGCTGGTCGGCAAGAAACGTCTGGTAGCCGCTCTCGGCCGCTTGGCGACAGAACTCCTGGTACACCTGGCCGCCACCCATGTACACCTGGAATTCCAGCGCCTTCCCCGGGATGTTCAACCCCAGGAACCAGGCCTTCGCCTTCGTTCCCTCCGACGCCATCACTGTCGAGTTGCCGGCGCGCACGACCTCCTCGGCCCACCAGTCCTCTGACTCCGGGGTGGCCTCGATCCGCTCAACACCGTTCTCCTGCGCCCAATTCAGCGCCGCCTGAAGCCACTGAGCGCCCAGCTGGATCGGAACAATCAGGTTGGAGTACGGCGTCTGCGGCCCTAGCGACATGAAGAAGTTCGGGAAGCCGTTGACCGAGATCCCGAGGTTCGAGCGCAGTCCCTCTTTCTCCCATTTCTCCCGCAGGGTCACTCCGCCGCGTCCCGTGATGTCGATGAAGGTCAGGGTGCCCGTCATCGCGTCGAAGCCGGTGGCGAAAATGAGCACGTCGAGTTCGTATTCCGTGTCGCCCACCTGCACCCCGCGAGGTGTGATCGCCGTGATGGGTTGGGTCTTGACGTCGACCAGTTTCACGTTCTCCCGGTTGAAGGTCGCGTAGTAGCCGTGACCGGTCGGGATGCGCTTGCCGTTGAACGAGTAGTCGCGTGGGCTCAGCAGCTCCGCCGTCGCAGGGTCAGAGACGATCTCGCGGATCTTCGAACGGATGAACTCGGACGCAAGCTCGCTCGAGTCATGGTTCGTCGCGAGGTCGTTGAAGGTCTCGTTGGCGAAATGGAATCCGCCCTCGTTCCACTTGCTCTGGAATATGCGCTCACGTTCCTCCGCGCTGACTTCCTGCGCCCCGTGCTCGGCATGAACCATGTCGACACCGAAGGGATGGGCGGCCGCGCGCGCGTAGATCTCGTCGTATGTCTGGCGCACGTGCTGCATTTGCTCTGGCGAAACGGTCTCGTTGGTGGTCTCTACAATGAAGTTGGGTTGGCGCTGGAAGACCACGAGTTCGCCGACTTCCGGGGCGATGGTGGGCACGATCTGGATTCCGGATGCGCCCAGGCCGATAATCCCCACACGTTTGCCCGCAAGATCGGCACCCTCGCGCGGCCAGCGAGCGGCATGGTATTTCTCGCCGGCAAAGCTCTCGATTCCGGGGATGTCCGGCCACACCGGCTGCGAAAGAACACCCATCCCACTGATTAGGTACTTGCTCGTGAGCGTCGAGCCATCGGCCGTTGTCACGCGCCAGACGTTGTCGTCCTCGTCGTAGGCGGCCGACTCGACGCGAGTGTTCAGCCTGATATCTTTGCGGAGGTCGAGGCGATCGGCGACGAAGTTCAGGTAGGCCAGCACCTCCTTGCCGTTCGGATAGCGCTGCGTCCAGGTCCACTCGTCACGAACCTCCTTGGAGAAGGAGAAGGAGTAGTAGCTGAACTCGCTGTCGGTGCGAACGCCCGGATAGTTGTTGATCCACCAGGTACCGCCAATGCCGTCCGCGCCGTCTACGACGAGCGTTGAGAGCCCGATCTCGCGTAGGTGATGAAGCAGTGCGAGCCCGGAGAAGCCAGCTCCGATGACGATGGCGTCGTAGTCGGTTGGGGTAGTCATTCGTGGAAATTCCTTTCTTCGCCAGAGCTATCCCCTGGTCGCGAGAGATCCGTTGAGTACAGGATGACTCGCGACTCCACGCCGATTACGGGTTGTCGCAGAATGACTCATCGCTGTCTCACAGTGACTCGCGAGGGTCACCTTTCGAGGACGACAGCCAGCCCCTGACCAACACCGATGCAGATGGCCGCGACGCCAATACCGCCGCCGCGGCGCGCCAATTCGTGGGCCAGGTGCCCGATAATTCGACCGCCAGAAGCGCCGAGCGGATGCCCGATTGCGATGGCACCGCCGTGGATGTTGACCTTCTCTGGGTCGAGGTCTGGCCAGAGCCGGAGACAGGCGATGCTTTGCGCCGCGAACGCCTCATTCAACTCAACGACATCGACATCCGCCCAGGTTTTTCCGGCGCGCGCGAGGGCGCGATTCGCAGCCTCGACGGGCGAGATCCCGAAGATATTGGGATCGACCCCCGCGGAGCCGCGACCGATGATTCTGGCGAGCGGCTCCGCACCGAGCGGCGAGATCTCACCCGCGATGAAGAGCATCGACGCACCGTCGTTCAGCGGCGAAGAATTGCCGGCTGTCACCGTGCCGCCCTCACGGAACGCGGGCGTCAGCGGGGCGAGGGATTCGAGCGACGCGTCGGCTCGGATGCCCTCATCCCTTGAGAGCGCCACGCCGGGCACGGCAATGATTTCGTCGTCGTAGCGGCCGTCATCCCAGGCCGCCGCCGCGAGTTGGTGGCTCCGCACAGCGAAGGCGTCTTGTTCTGCGCGATCGATGGCGTATCGATCGGCGAGGATCTCGGCGGTCGCGCCCAGCGGAATCGTCCATTTCTCGGGCATGCGCGGATTGATCATCCGCCAGCCGAGCGTGGTCGAGTGCATCGTCTCAGAAGCAGTTGGAAATGCTTTCGCCGGCTTGAGGACGACCCAGGGTGCGCGGCTCATCGATTCCACGCCGCCGGCAAGGACGAGTTCCGCATCGCCGGACTCGATGGCGCGGCTGGCCTGGATTACGCTCTCGAGGCTCGATCCGCAGAGGCGGTTCACGGTGGTGCCGGGCACGGACGTTGGAAGGCCCGCGAGCAGCGAAGCCATTCTCGCAACGTTGCGATTGTCTTCTCCTGCCTGGTTGGCGTCGCCAAGAATCACGTCGTCAATCCGCGCCGGGTCGAGGTCTGGGTGGCGCGCCACGAGGGCCGAAATGGTGGACGCGGCAAGGTCGTCCGGACGCACCGCCGCGAGGCTTTTGCCGAGTCTTCCGAAGGGCGTGCGGACGGCGTCGTAGATGAAACTCACTGGCATGGAATCAGCTTTCGTTGGCGGGAGTTGCCGCGCTGGCGATCGACAGCGCGAGACCGGTGAGCTTTTCGAGCTCCTCGAGCGTGGTACCTCCGAACAGTTCGCTCACGCATAAACCGGCGGGCGTCACCTCGAAGATCGCGCGATCGGTGTACACCCGGTCGACGCAAGCGAGACCGGTCAGCGGATAGGTGCATTTCGAGACGAGCTTCGACTCGCCCTCGCGTGTGAGCAGGTCGGTCATGACGAAGACCTGCTTTGCCCCGATGGCCAGGTCCATCGCACCGCCGACTGCAGGAATCGAATTTGGCGCTCCCGTGCTCCAGTTCGCGAGGTCGCCCGTCTCCGACACCTGAAAAGCTCCGAGAACGCAAATGTCCAGGTGACCGCCGCGCATCATGCCGAACGAGTCCGCGTGGTGGAAGTAGGACGCTCCTGTCAGTTCCGTCACCGGCACCTTGCCCGCGTTGAGCAGGTCGGGGTCTACCTGACCGGGTTCTGGCTCAGGTCCCATCCCGAGCATCCCGTTTTCGGTGTGCAGGATGATCTCCGAATCGGCAGGCAGAAAGTTAGACACCAGAGTCGGCGCGCCGATCCCCAGATTGACATATGCTCCCTCGGGAATGTCCCGCGCAATGCGCGCCGCCAGTTGCGACCGGCCGATCCCGCTACTCATTGCGCCAGGTCCCGTCGACCGATGAATTTCCCGCCGGCCAGCCACTCCCGCTCGCCCACCGCGACCACCCGCTGCACGAAGATGCCGGGAGTGATGACCACCTCAGGGTCGAGCGTTCCCAACTCGACCACCTCGTCGACCTGTGCGACCGTCACGGCCGCGGCGGTCGCCATGACCGGCCCGAAGTTGCGGGATGTCTTGCGGTAAACCAGGTTTCCCCAGCGATCCGCCTTCAGCGCACTGACAAAGGCGAAGTCCGCGAAGATCGGAGACTCGAACACGTGAAAGCGCCCGTCGATCTCCCGTATCTCCTTGCCCCGGCCCAGTTCGGTGCCGTAACCGGTCGGGGTGAAGAAGCCGCCGATTCCCGCGCCGGCGGCGCGAATGCGCTCGGCCAGGTTGCCCTGGGGCACAAGCTCGAGCTCGATCTTCCCCGCTCGATACAGTTCATCGAAGACCCACGAATCCGACTGCCGCGGAAACGAACAAATCACCTTGCGAACGCGCCCTGCCGCAAGAAGCGCGGCGAGACCATGATCCCCGTTGCCCGCGTTGTTGCTCACGACGACGAGGTCCGTCGCGCCCTGGCCGAGAAGCGCATCGATGAGTTCGACGGGCTGGCCGGCGCGGCCAAACCCGCTGATCATGATGGTCGCGCCATCCGATATGTCTGACACCGCAGCGCCCACGCTGTCGACGACCTTCGAGATCATGTCGTGCCGCCCACGCGTCTCGACGTCTTCACAAGCCGCATGAGCTGCTCGTCTCGCCAGCGAACCCGTTCTTCCCATTCGTCGAGCGGGAGCGCTCCGCGACGCTGTCGGGTGACCTCCGCGACGAGCTCCGGTGTCCACGGATCGTGCTGGCCGCGCTCGGCCCCCATCCGTTCGTACGATGGGCCCATCTTGTGCGCGTGCGACTCGATGCCACCGCGCGTATTCAGATCGGAGGTCTCAAACGGGCCGATGATGCTCCAGCGGCGACCGAGTCCATCGCGCACGATGGCGTCGATATCTTCGACCGTTGCGACCCCGTCTCGAACGAGACAGTATGCCTCGCGAAGCACCGCGCCCTGCAGACGATTGAAGACGAAACCCTCTATCTCCCGACGAACTCTCACCGGACGCAAACCCGCTGCGCGATAGAGGCGCTCGGCCGTCTCGACGGCGCTGGTGCTGGTCTCCGGCGAGGGAACGACCTCGATAACGGGAAGCAGATAGGGAGGATTGCCCGGATGCCCCACCAACACTCGATCTCGAGAAGCAAGGTTGGCGCCGAACTGGCTGGCCGGCAACGCCGAACTCGAACTGGCAAGAATCGTGTCCGCGGCCGCCGCAGCTTCGATCCTCGCGAACAGGTCGCGCTTGAGCTCCAGATTTTCAGGCGCGCACTCCTGAACGAGCGCAGCGCCCTCGACCGCATCGCCGAGATCACTGAAGTAGCTGACTCGCGAGGTAATGGCGTCCGGGATCTCGTCCAGCAGTTCGTGCAGCTCGAGTAATTCCAGTCGCTCTGCGATGTCCACCCGGGCTCGATCGAGCGCATCCGGGAACACATCCCACAGACGAACCGTGAAGCCGGCCCGGGCAAACAGCACGCAGAATGCTGCTCCGATCGACCCCGCACCGACGATCGCGATGCGCTCCTTGGTCACGGCAGTTCCCACCACGAACGATCGGCGTCATAGCCCTTCTGGAGAATGCCGATGATCGCCTCCTTGGTGAGCTCCCGCGGGTTGTTCGCCGTCAGTCGCGTGGCCAGCATCGCCTGGTCGGCCACGTACTCGAAGTCCTTCGGGTCGAGACCAAGCTCGCGCAGGTTCAGCGGAGCGCCAATCGCCGCCAGGATCTCCTCGACCCGCTCGATCGCGCGATGGGCCTGTTCCAGTTGCGGTTCTGTTCCATCCGCTACGCCAAGGATGCGACCCATCTCGGCAAACACCTCGACGCGCTCGGGCAGGTTGAACCGCATGACGTAGGGAAGGAGCGCCCCGACGCCGAAGCCGTGCGGCGTGTGCGTGAGGTTGCCAATGGGCGACTGGATCGCGTGCGCCGCTGCCGTGCCAGCGGTATTGATCGCCATGCCGGCGTTGTAGGCGGCCAGCATGGTGTCAGAGCGCGCTTGCAAGTCGCTTGGGTTTGCCGCCACGGCCTCAAGCGAGGAGGCAAGCAGTCCCAATCCGTTGCGAGCGTAAATGTCCGTCAGCACGTTCTTTCCGACGTACAACCGCGACTTGAGCTCATCGGGAGTCGGGTTCTTCGCGCGGTCGGTGAAGGACTCGACCAGGTGAGATAGGGCATCCGCGCCCGTTGCGGCCGTCAGACCCGGCGGGCAGCTGAGCGTCAGTTCGGGGTCGATGACGGCCGCATACGCCTCGAGGTACGGGCTCGCGACGCCGACCTTCATCCCCCTGTCCTTGTCGAAGACCACGGCGATGCAGGTTACTTCTGCGCCCGTCCCACCCGTCGTCGGCACGGTGATGACCGGCAGTCCCGGGCCCGGCACGAGGAACTCGCCGTAGTAGTCGCGCACCTCGGCTTTGTGGTGGAGCACGATGGCCGTCACCTTCGCAAGGTCGAGGCAGCTGCCGCCGCCGATGCCCAGAACAGCATCGATTCGCGTGTCGCCGAAGCGCTCGACCACAGTGAGAATATTCTCCCGGGGAAGGTCCGGTTCGGCCTCAGCGTAGATGGACACGGTGATGCCCTCCGCCTCGATCGCGGCGATGATCTCGATAAACTCGGGCGTCGTCGCCATGCGAGCGTCCGTTGTTACGAGGAGGCTCGTTGCGATGTCCTTCACGATGTGCGGCAGCTGGTGCCGCTGCCCGGGTCCGAACAGGACGAGCCGCGGCTGTCGCAGGATTCCGAGTCCCAGTTCGTTCGTGTTCGTGCTCATCGGTCGAGTCCGGTCGTCTCATCCACGGTGATGGCGAGGTACTTCGGCTCGAGGAACTCGTAAATGCCGTCGTGACCGCCCTCTCGGCCCAGTCCCGACGCCTTAATACCGCCGAAGGGTGCAGCGGGATCCGCCATGATCCCGCGATTGATTCCGACCATTCCGAACTCCAGGCGCTCGCTCGCAACGATGGCTGAGGAGATGTCCTCCGTGAAGAGGTAGGCCGCCAGGCCGTAGCCCGTGTCGTTCGCGAAGCGAATCGCCTCCTCCGTCGAATCAACCGGGTAGATGGTGGCGACGGGCGCGAACAGCTCCTCGTTGGCCAGTTCCGGATCGGCCCTGGTGATGCGCATCACGGTCGGCTCGTAGAAGAATCCAGGGCCGTCGATCTCGTGGCCGCCCGCCAGCAACTCGGCGCCCGAATCGAGCAGTGAACTCACCAGTGTCCCAAGTCGCGCGCGCTGGTCCCCTGAGATGACCGGACCCATGTCGACCGAGGTGAAACCGTCGCCCACTCGGAGCGCGCGGGTCTGCTCGACGAATTTACGAGTGAATTCTTCTTCGACGGCAGAGTGGACAATGATCCGGTTCGCCGCGACACAGGCCTGGCCAGCGTTCCGGAACTTACAGACGATCGCCTGCTGCACAGCCAGATCGATGTCGGCGTCCTCGAGCACGACGAACGGGCCATCGCCACCGAGTTCCATGGACGCGTTCGTGATGTTGGCTGCCGCCTGCTTCAACAGGGTGCTCCCGACGCCGGTTGATCCGGTGAAACTCACCTTGCGCAGTCGCGGATCCCGCATGATCGTCGATGAGATCGCGGCAGAGGACTGGGTGTGGATGAGATTCACGACGCCAGCGGGGAAGCCTGCATCGTGCAGAGCCTCGATGAAGAGTGCGGAGGTGAGCGGGGTCTCCTTCGCCGACTTCGTGATGACCGCGCATCCGGCGGCGAGCGCCGCGCCCGCCTTTCGCGCGATCATCAGCAGGGGGAAATTCCACGGCGTGATCAACAGGCAGGGGCCGACGGGCTGGTGGGTCGCAACGACGCGATACCCACCGTTCGATCCCTGCGCGAAGGTTCCATGAAGGTGCGCGATCTGCTCGGCATACCACAGGAAGAAGTCAGCTGAAAGGGCGAACTCACCCCTGGCCTCCGCCAACGGCTTGCCGCTCTCGAGAACCATCACTTCCGCGATCGCGTCTGCCCTGCTCATCAGAACGGCGTGGGCGCGATGAAACAGGTTGGCACGAGCGCGCGGTGTCCACGCTCGCCAGTCGTCCTGGGCGGCAACCGCGGCCTCGAGTGCCTCGCGGGCGTCATCGGCACCGCCATCGGCGACCTCCGCGATCGTCTCGCCGGTCGCCGGGTTGATGACCGCGAACGTCGGCCCGACCGGTTTCCACGCGCCATCGATGTAAAGCCCGACGGGTACGGTGTGTTCGCGCAGTTTTACCGACTGGGCGGCGGTCGTCAGGACGGTCATAGCGGGGTTCTCCTTGTGCCTTCGGCAATTGCTCCTCGTGTAACACGACCTGATGGAGGGACCGATTGGAGGAGCGTAATGTCGTATTACGGTACTAGATTCGAAGTGCGTCGTTCCCTTGCGATGCAAAATGAGACACGTCTCATTAAGAGAAAGAAGCAGGATGCCAGACCGCACGCAAACCGGGAGCACAAAAGTCGAGCGCCACGCAGCGCCGCTGCGCAAGCAGGTGGTTCGCGCACTGCGGGAGTCCATTCTCGACGGCGAGCTCGCGCCCGGCGAGCGACTGCTCGAGAACGCACTCTGCGAGCGCTATGACGTGTCGCGGACAGTCATACGCGAGGCGCTACGGCAACTCGAGTCAGAGAGTTTGATCACCGTGCTCCCCAACCGCGGACCAATCGTGACCGTCCTTGAGCAACACGACATCGAAGCTCTGTACGAGGTGCGACGATCCCTGGAGGGTCTCGCGGGTGAGCTCTTCGCCCGCAACGCCAGCGACGAAGTGGCGGTTGAGCTGCGCGACCACCTCGACGCGATGGAGTCGCTGTACCTGCACGGCACCGTGAAAACCCGCGAGGAGTCAAAGGACGAGTTCTATCGGATTCTTCTGAAGGGCGCCGGCAACGAAATCCTCGAGTCGACCCTGCGCGGTGTGCACGCGCGGATCGGACTCTTCCGCCGGTATGCGTTTGTTGACGACACGAGAGTGGCGATGTCGATGGATGAGTTGCGACTCATCGTGCGGGCGGTCGCCCGTCTGCGCGATGCCGCGGAAGGACGGGCAGCCTGCGAGGAGCACATCCGCGTCGCCGGACAGCTTGCAATCCTCGAATACAGCAGACGCCTGCACGACCGGGATGGCGTACAGAATGGGCCGCGATTGGCCGTCGCGAATTAGCTAATACCGTATTACGATGTTAGCTATTGCTTCCCGGCGCCATCTCAAATTGAGAACACTCCCTCTCAGCTGGCACCGAATGCAATAACATTTCACACCACGGGTCAATCCACCGCGGTGGCACTTGCTCTCAAAGTCGAGGCGATTTCGGCCGGCTTCGAGGGTGCGGATACAACCCTAGGAGTCCTCACCGTGTCTCTTGCATTCGACCAGCAGCATCAGATCCAGAGCGCCAAAGACGAGATCCTTGCGGCCTCCGCGACGGCGCGACAGTCCAACATGGAACTCGCCCGATCATGGGAACGCTCGAAGGCTGCCATCGGTGAGCCCGCAAACATCCGCGACGTTCCCCAGGTCGCGGAGGAGCTTCTGGACGCTCACCTTCTCGACATGTTCCAAGCCCCCCTCACCAAGTTCTCCGACAACCTTGAAGGCACCGGCCTTGGCGTCCTGCTCGCCGACGCCAAGGGGCAGATCCTCCAACGCTGGAGCCATGATCGGTCTGTCGTTGAGCATCTCGACCGGCTCGGCACCATGCGCGGCGCGGTCCTCGCGGAGGACGTGGTCGGCACCAACGGTGTCGGTACGGTCATCGCCACCGGTAAGACGGTTCAAATCCAGGGCACAGAGCACTTCGCGGACTTCTACAGCAGTGCAATGTGCACCGGTGGACCGGTACGGCACCCCCTGAGCGGCAAGCTGCTCGCTGTCATCACGCTCTCGTCAGAACTCTCACCGAAGAGCAACCTGCTGCTTCCCCTCCTCCGGTCGGTCACATCCCAGCTCCAACAGCATGTCCTCGATGTCGAGCAGCCGGAGTCCCGCAGGATGTTCGACGCGTTCCTGTCGATGAGCCGCACCCAGTCAGGGCCTGTCATCGCGTTCGGACCGCAGGGGCTGATGATGCAGAGCCGCAAGGCCAGCCGCCTCACTGTGGATGACATGAAACTGCTGCAACAGATGTCGGATGACGGGCGACCCAGCGGCCGGTACGTCGTCGAACTGTCTGCCGGCGCTTCCCAATTGCAACTGACTGCACTCGATCGCGGCAACAACGTCGTCGTCGTTCTCGAGCCGGAGCCGACCTCCGGCACCATTGCGGTGGCTAAGCCCCGCGCCCAGCTTGCCGGCCGATCCCCCGAGTGGCTTTCGGCCTTCAACCAGCTCGCGAAGCATCGCGACTCTTTCGCGCCGCTCATCATCGCGGGCGAACCGGGCGTTGGTAAGACCTCGCTCGCCCTCGGATTCCCTTTCCGACCTGGCGCCGCGAACGCGAACGGCCTCGTCGTCGATGCGGCCGAGCGGCACCTGCTGGGTCTGCGCAAGTGGCTGCACAACCTCACGGACCGTCTCGTCAGCGGATCGACCCTCGTCGTCAGGGGCATCGAGACGCTCGACGCCCCCGCGCTCGACGGATTCCGGTCCGTGCTCGAAAACGTGTCCCGCCCGGCACGCGTATTGCTCACCCTGACCGCGAGCAGTCCCGAGGACGCTGAGGCCGTCGCCCTCAAGCTGGGTGCCAGTTCAATCTGGATCCCGCCGCTGCGCGAACGGTTCACCGACATTCCGGCCCTGTGGCACTCGCTCTCGGCAGAGGACGCTCCGGGCTCCGGCCTGCAACCAACTGCCGAGGCCATCGAAGTGCTCCGCGCTTATCGCTGGCCCGGCAATGTGAAGGAACTCCGGACGATCCTCGGCGAGCTGGTGCGCTTCGGCAAGAAAGGCATGATCGCGCCTGAGGACCTGCCCGCAGCCATGCGCGGCGCGAAGGTGCTCAGCCTGATCGAGCGCGTCGAGCTGGAGGCCATCCGCAAGGCCCTGCGGGAGGCGGAGGGGAACCGGGCGAAGGCGGCGGAGATCCTGGGCCTCTCCCGCGCCACGGTCTACCGCAAGATGAAGACGTACCACCTCACCGCGTAGTAGCGTCCACCCGACTTGTCGTCGGAGCCTTGCGCGACGATTTAACCCGGTTCGCGATACGCGGCACGATCTCCCGGATGAGCACGACCAGGATGAGCACGGTCGCCTGCGCGATCAGTTGCTGCGCATCCGACCAACCGAGCGCTCGCAGGAGCTGGCCGAGCTGGGTGAGGAACAGGGCGGCAATTCCGGAGGCGAACACGCTCGCGAGCCCGCCAGTCAGGACGGTGCCGCCGAGCACAACCGCTGCGACCGTCGGCAGCAGGTAGGTGTCACCGAGGAAGAGCTGCGGCGTCTGTGTGTAGCCGGCGAGCAGGACCCCAGCGGCGCCGTAGCAAATCCCAGCAAACCCGTAGGCGAAGGTTTGGTAGAGATTGACGCGGATCCCAACGGCGATTGCCGCACGTTCGCTCACACCGACGGCCGTGAGACGCCGCCCGATGATCGATTTCTGCGTCAGCAGTCCGGCGATCACGATGACCACGATCGCGATGATCAGCGTGTTGGGAATGCCGAGAGTTCTCGCGAGCGCGAATTTTGTCAGAACGGCCGGCGCGGTGGACGGGGTGCCGTTGGCGAGGAAGAAGACCGTACCAAGCAAAAGCGCGTTCATGCCGAGGGTGGCGACCAGCGGCGCCAATCGGAACACCGTGACGATGAACCCGTTGATCAGGCCGACTATGCCCGGGCCTACGACGCCGAGAATCACAGCAAGCCAGACGGGCCAGCCCTCGCCCTGCGGGAGCGCGCTGGAGAGAACGGCGCCCAGAGCCATCATCCCGGGCACGGACAGGTCGAGGCCGCGCTGCTGGATTACGAGAGTCTGGCCCGCCGCGGCAATGGCGAGAACTGACGCGAACGGCAGCATGCTCAGCAGCGGCGCAGTGCCGAGACTGCCGGGCGCGATGAGCGGACTGAGGACGAACAGGATGATCGTGGCAATCCAGATCGCGCTGGAGCGCCCGGAGAACATGCGACGCCACAGGGCGTCCCGCGTGGTATCGGATGCTGTTGTCATCGCGCAGCCTTCCTTCGTGAACCGCGAATGGCGGTGTAGGTGACCGCCGCGACCAGGGTGATCAGGCCGGGTAGCCAGTACGACCAGGCGGACGACAACCCAAGGAACGGCGAGATGTTGACAACCTGTTCGACTAGAAGAGCAGCCGCGAGGATGCCAAGGAACGAGCCCCGCCCGCCGAAGATGCTTGCGCCGGCCAGGACGACGATGGTGACGGAAGACAGCGTGTACGAGATGCTCGGGGCGCCGTCGCCGATTCCGATTTGCGCCATCATGATGACGGCCGCGGGGAGCACCAGGATCGAACAGAGCACGTAAGACATCATGATCACGCGTTTGGCTGGGATACCCAGCCGCTCCGCCGCGTCACGCCTCGAGCCGACGGCGCGAAGCTGCACTCCCCACTTGCTGCGCCGCAGACCCCACTCCAAAATCAGCGCGAGCGCCGCGGCGACGATCGTCACGACCGGCACGATGCTCACGCGCGACGAGATGGCCGCCATGACCGAATCAGCGATGATGCCGCCCGGGGTCGACCGAAGGGATAGATAGATCCCCTGAAGCGCGATGAACATGGCCAGGGTCGCAACCACCGGGTTGATGTTGAACCTCGTCACGAGGACTCCGTTGATGAAGCCGACCCCCAGGGCTCCGAGGATCATCAACCCGAATCCGACCAGGAAGTTGCCCCCGTCGACGACCCAGAACGATGAGATCACTACTAGGAAGCCCATGAGTGGGCCAACGGATAGGTCGAAGCCTGCTCCGAGGACCACCACCTGTTGCGCAGCGCCCACAAGGATGAGCGGCGCAGCCAACAGGAGCAGGTTGTTGATGTTAAAAGGGGAGAAGTAGGCGGGGTTCGTGATCGACACCACGACGCCGAGCAGCAGGAAGATCAGGCCGAGTACGGCGGCAGGCGAGCTGTCACCGCGAAGCCATCCCTTGAATCCGCCGAAGCGGCCCTGGCGCTTGGCCGCGTGCTCGACAGTTGAGGTGGACGTGAGCGCTGCGTTGGTGATGGCGGCCTCTGTAACGGCATCGCCGACGAGTTCTTCGACGATCGCCCCGCGCGACATGATGAACACCCGGTCGCAGAGCCCCTGAAGCTCGACACCGTCGGACGACAGCACGACGACCGCCGCTCCGGCATCCGCGGCCTCGCGCAGGATTCGGTAAATGTCGACGCGAGCGCCGGCGTCGACGCCCTGGGTGGGCTCCTCCCCAAGCAGCACCTTCGGCGTGGAGAGAAGCGTGCGGGCGAGCACCACCTTTTGCTGGTTTCCGCCGGAGAGAGTGGAGATGGGAGCGCGGGGGGAGGGCGCCTTAATCGCGAGATTGCGAATCTGCGTGATCGCGATCTTGTGGATGAGGCTCTCCCGCACAGCACCGCCCGGTGCCACCTCGGGCAGGGTCTTCATCACGACGTTCTCGCTCACGGCCAGTGGCAGGAACACGCCCTCCCCGTGGCGATCCGCCGGAACGTAGACCGTGCCGGCCTGAGCGGCAGCGTAGTTGTTCCCCAGCTTCACGGGTCTTCCGGCGACGTGAAGGGTGCCTGTCGCGGGCCCGAGGCCTGCGAGAGCCCGAATGAGCTCGGATTGCCCGTTGCCCTGCACACCGGCAAGGCCGACGATCTCGCCAGACTTCACGGCGAAGTTCACGTCGTGAAAGTGCTCGCTGGTGAGGTTTCGAACGGCGAGCTGGTATTCGGCGATGCCCGCTACGGATGCATCCGCCTTGTTCGGGAAGACCGTGTCGAGTGACCGGCCGATGACGCGCTCGACGATCTGGGACTCGGTGACGCCCGACGCTTCGAAGGTGCCCCGCACCTGCCCATCGCGAAGCACCGTGATGCGGTCGGCTACTTCCTTCACCTCGGGAATGCGGTGGGAGATGTAGACGACCGCGGCGTTGCCAGCCACTATCTCGCGAACGCGACGGAACAGACGCTGCACCTCCTCGAGACTCAGGTGCTCGGTCGGCTCGTCAAGAATGAGGACCTTCGGGTCGAGGGCGATGGCCTTCGCAATCTCGACAATGAACCGTTGCTCCACGGTGAGGTCTGCGATGCGTGTTCGTGCATCCACACCCATCTGCCACGGGTCGAGGCGCTCTTGCGTCCACTTTGGCGCGTTGCGAAGGCCCCCGACGCGCTTGAAGCCGACCCCAATCGCCATGTTCTCTGCGACCGTCAGATCCGGAAGTAGTGCCGGATCCTGCCGCACGATGGCCAGGCCGAGATCGCGTGCCTCGTCCGGGGAGGCGCTCGTGAGGGCGACCCCGCCGATTTCAATGGAGCCTTGGTCCGGGGCGAGCGCTCCGGAGGCGACCGCCATCAACGTCGACTTTCCCGCACCGTTCTCTCCCACGAGAGCGTGCACCTCTCCGGCACGCACCTCAAGGTTGACGTCGTGGAGTGCCCTCACGCCGGGGAAAGTCTTGCCGATGCCCACGAGGCTCAGCAGCACGACAGGCGGAGTGACTCCGCTCGTCGGTGCGATGGTGTCGACCGGAGCGAGCTCGTTGATGTTGTTCACGGTGGTTCCTTTCACGTCGAAGCGTGGTTACTGCGCGAGGTATCCTCCGTCGATGACGAGTTCCGAGCCGGTGACGAAGCTCGCCTCGTCGCTGGCAAGGAATAGCACGCCGTCGGCGATCTCCTGCGGCTGGCCGGCGCGGCCCATCGGGGTCTGACCGACGACGTAGGCGTTGACATCCGGATCCTGCGCCTCCGTCAGCGGCGTCCAAATGAATCCGGGATGCACGGAGTTGACGCGGATGTTGTCGGTTGCATACGTGATCGCCGCACTCTTCGACATGTTGCGGACCGCCCCTTTGGTTGCGTGATAGGCGTGCGCGCCAGCGACGGCGGCGTTTCCCCAGATGGAAGAAATGTTGACGATGGATCCGCTGCCGGCTTCGAGCATGTGCGGGATGACTTCGCGCATGCCGAGCCAGACACCGGTCTGGTTGACGCCGACGACCAGGTTCCAGTCGTCAAGGGTGAGCTCGTGCACCTTCTCGTAGAGGATCATTCCGGCGTTGTTGACCAGCACGTCGACCTTCCCGTGCTTCGCGACGACGTCCGCGACGACGCGCTTCCAGTCCTTCTCTTCCGAAACCTCAAGCTGGACGTATTCGATGCCGTCGGCGAATGGCTCAGACGCCGCTCTGCCCGTGGCGATCACGATTGCGCCCTCGCGCGCAAAAGTCTCGGCGATCGAGCGGCCGATGCCGCGACCCGAGCCTGTGACGATGGCAACTTTGCCCTGAAGACGATCCATGTGT
>JAODMW010000167.1 GCA_025464815.1 Microbacteriaceae bacterium
ATGAGCAACACGAAGAGCGCCAGGGACATCGCCGAGGCGTAGCCGAAGTCGAACTGTCCGAACGCCTTGCTGTAGATATAAACCTGCAGCACGTTCGAGGCATTTGCCGGCCCGCCCTTCGTGGTGACCTGCACCAGGTCGAAGACCTGGAACGCGCCGATCACGTTGAGCACGAGCACCATCGCGAGGATCGGACGTAACAGCGGGAGAGTCAGGCGCCGGAACATCTGGAACTCGTTTGCCCCGTCGATCCGGCCGGCTTCGTAGATCGTCGGCGGGATGGTCTGCAGGCCGGCGAAGATGATGATCGAGGTGTAGCCGAGCTGCTTCCAGACGCTGATGAGCGCGATCGCGGGGATCGCCCATCCGCGCGAGGTGAGAAACATGATGTTCTGGCCACCGAGCTTCTCGATGATGATGTTGATGATGCCGAGCTGGGTGTCGAGCATCCATGACCACACGGTCGCGGCGACGACCGCCGAGATGAGGAACGGCAGGATGATGAGGCCGCGGATCACGGTCGACGCCGTCAGCCTGTGCAGGATCACGGCCGTGATGATGGAGAGCCCGATGCTGAGCGAGACGGAAAGCACGACGAAGTAGACGGTGACGCCGAGCGCGTTCCAGAACACGCCGTCGTGCGCGATCTTGACGAAGTTGTCGAAGCCGATCCAGGTCGGCGGCGTCAGGACCTTGAAGTCGGTGAAGCTCAGGTAGATGCCGCGGATGGTGGGATAGACGGCGAACGTGGCAAACCCGACGAACGCCGGCGCGATGAGAATCCAGGCGAGCTTGGCGTCGCCACGGTGGGCTGGCGAGTTCGCATTGAGGGCGCCGCGGGATGCCCGGCGGCGACGCTCCTTGTGTGGAGCCGTCCCCGGTGTTGGGATACTTGCGATCGCCATTGACCTACCTGGCCCGTCCTGATGTTGTCGGTGAAATTCCCTCGGAGCGGGCAAGGGAACATCGTCATTGCTCTTGCATGGACACACTAGAAGTGGTTTATTGACATTGTCAAGTAATTCAGAACCAAAGGATTTTTTCGATGCCACTCAGCGATGAGGCTGTAATCGTGCTGCGCGCGGCAGGGGTTTCCCTCGTTCTCCAGGCCGGTCGTCCGATGCCGAAGGTGCTTCACTGGGGCAGGGATCTCGGCGATCTGGATGCGTCATCCTCGGAAGCATTGCGCCTCACGGCGATACCCGCGATACTGCCGAACTCGCCGGATTCCCCCCGGGTATTCTCGGTGTGGCCGACGGAATTCGAGGGCTGGTCCGGCACTCCGGCTCAGCGCGGCCACGCTGCGGGGAGGGCTACCACTCCGCGCCCGACGCTCCAGGGCCACGACGTCTCGCTCACCCCGGATGCCGCCGGCGGCAGCGTCACCTTCGAGTTCGCCGACGCCATCAGCGGCACTCGTTCGACCCTCCGGTACACCCTCGCTCCGGATGGCGTGCTGTCGGTAGACATGGCAGTCACCCGTGACTCCTCGCTCGCGACATCAGCCCGCGACTCTCCGTACGATCTCGGCGGGCTCACGGCCATGATGCCGCTGCCCGAGCGCGCGTCGGAGATCGTCGACTTCGCCGGCAGGTGGTCCCGGGAGCGTTCGGTGCAGCGGCATCCGCTCGTCTACGGAACGCACCTGCGGGAGAGTCGACGGGGCAAGCCCGGCCATGACTCGCCGTTTCTCACCCTCGTCGGGACGCCCGGCTTCGGCTTCGGCCGCGGCGAGATCTGGGGCATGCACGTCGCGTGGAGCGGCAACCAGCACTACCTGGTCGAGCGGTTGCCAGAGGGCGCGGGCGCGCACTCGGCGGTTCTCGGCGGCGGCGAATCGCTCTCGGCTGGGGAGGTGCTGCTTGATGATGGCGACACCTACACGGCTCCAACGGTCCACTTCGTGTGGTCCGATGCCGGGATGGACGGTGTGGCCGACCGACTGCACCGCTTCCTGCGACGGCGGCCCATCCATCCTTCACGGCCGCGCCCCCTTGTGCTGAACACGTGGGAAGCCGTCTACTTCGACCACGATCGCACTCGCCTCGATCGACTCGTCGACGCTGCGGCGCGCGTCGGTGTCGAGCGGGTGGTGCTCGATGACGGCTGGTTCTCCGGACGCAGGAGAGCGGATGCCGGCCTCGGCGACTGGTTCGTCGACGACGCCGTGTGGCCGGACGGGCTCGCACCCCTCGAGCGCAAGGTGCACGGGCTGGGCATGGAGTTCGGCCTCTGGTTCGAGCCGGAGATGGTCAATCTGGACTCCGAGCTGGCGCGCGCGTACCCCGGGTGGCTGCTCGCGCCGAGCGAAGGACTCGGCCCGGTTGCGCGCGACCAGTACGTACTCAACATCGCGCATCCCGAGGCCCACGCCTACCTGATCGAGCGGCTCGACACTCTCGTGGCCGAATACCGCATCGACTACATCAAATGGGATCACAACCGCGACCTGTACGAGGCCGTTTACCGCACTCCGGACGGCGACCGGCCGGGGGTGCACAGGCAGACCCTCGCGCTCTACTCGCTCATGGACGAGTTGCGACGGCGTCATCCCGCACTCGAGATCGAGACCTGCTCCGGGGGCGGCGGGCGTATCGATCTCGGCATCCTCGAACGCACCGATCGCGTCTGGGCCTCTGACTGCAATGATCCGGTCGAGCGGATGGAGATCGAACGCTGGACCTCGCTGCTGCTGCCGCCGGAGCTCATCGGATCTCACCTGGGTGCAGCGGTCGCGCACACCACCGGCCGGTCGACGGCCGAGCCGTACCGGCTCATCGCGTCGCTCTTCGCCCACGCCGGCATCGAGTGGGACCTCACGACCTGCACTGACGAACAACTCGATCGTATCGCCGCCTGGGGTGGCATCTACCGGGACCTCCGCGGCCTTGTGCACAGCGGACGAGTGGTCAACGCCGACCTCGACGATGTGAACACTTCACTGCGGGGCATCGTCGCGCAGGACGGTTCGACGGCCGTATTCACATGGTCGCGAACGGCGACCTCGAGCGGTGGGCAGTCCGGCCGCGTCCCCTTTCCCGGGCTGGATGCGGCGGCGGACTACGAACTCCGCATCCGTGAGGAGCTCTCGGAGCATGCCGGCCGGGAGTCCATAGACCCCGAGTGGGCCGCGGCCGCGCGCCGTGCCTGGTTGCGCCTGCCGGGGAGCGTCCTCGCCGGCGCGGGCGTCCCGCTTCCGAGCCTCAGCCCGCAGCAGGCGCTGCTGTTCGAGGTGCGACGTATCGACTGATCGCGACAAACGGGGCTCCGCGATCAGCGGGCGATGATCTTCCCCGGGTTGAAGGTGCCCGTCGGGTCGGCGGAGTCGAACAACCCCTGCATCACGGCGACGCCGCCCGCGGAGATATCCTGCTCGAGCCACGGCGCGTGTTCGAGCCCGACCCCGTGGTGGTGCGAGATCGTGGCCCCGGAGTCGATGAACGCCTGCTGGATGGCGCTCTTGACGATGTCGTACTGCTTGAGCGGATCGTCGTCGTGTGCGAAGGCGAAGGTGAAGTAGAGGCAGGCGCCCGTATGGTACGAGTGCGAGAGGTGGGCCATGATCCAGCCCTTCACGCCGATCTCCTCGTACGCACGGTTTGCACTCTCGATGGCATGTTCGTAGAGGCCGAGCAGCTTGGACCAGGGCGCGGCCGTCTCGGAGACATCCGCCGCCGCACCGCGGTCGAGCAGGAAGTCGCGCAGATAGGGGGTATCGAATTTCTTCTGGTCATAGAGAATGCCTGGACCCTTGCCGACGCCGATGCCGCCGTGCTTCCTGACGATCGCGCCGACGAGTTTCTTCTGTCGGGCCACGTGTGAGGCGCTGCCCTCATACCCGATGAAGGAGAGACACATCTGGTCGATGGTCCAACCCCTGGCCTTGAGATACCGTTGCAGTCCCTGGGTGACGAGCTTCGAGATGCCCCTGCTCTCCTTGGCTGTAGCGAAGGAGAAGCCGGTCTCGCGGGCATCCGACACCCGGGTCACGGTTGGTGTGGCGTCGCTCTCCGAGATCTGGCGCATCGCTTCGAGGCCCGCCTTCCAGTTCGGGAAGAGATAGGCGAGGATCTCGCGCCGGGCTGGAATGCGATGCACCTGCACCGTGACCTCGGTGATCACCCCGAGTCGTCCCTCACTGCCGACGATCATCTCCCGCACGCTCGGGCCTGTCGACGCGCTCGGAATCGCACGGATGACGAGGGTGCCGTCGGGACGGACGACGCGAAGACCGCGGCGATGTCGGCGATGTCACCGTACTTGTCAGACTGCATGCCGGAGGAGCGTGTCGCGACCCAGCCACCGAGGGTCGAATGAGTGAAGCTGTCGGGGAAGTGGCCGAGCGTCCATCCCTTAGCCGTGAGCTGGGCCTCGAGGTCAGGACCGAGGGCACCGGCCTCGATGCGGGCGAGCCCCGATACCTCGTCGATGTCGAGGACCCTGTTCAGTCGTCCGAGGTCCAGGGAGATCACGGTGCGCGACTCCGCGGCGTGCGGTTCGAGGCTGCCGACGATATTGCTGCCACCGCCGAAGGGGATGATGACGGCATCCATGGCGACCGCCGCGTCCACGACACGCTGCACCTCTGCCTCGTCCGCGGGATAGACGACGACATCGGGGGTGCGATCGAGGTGGCCGGAGCGCACCCGGATGAGATCGCGGATGCTCTTGCCGAAGGTGTGCACGACCCGTTCCATCGCATCGACCGTGGCATTCTGCGCGCCGACGATTCCCTGGAGCTCGGTGACGAACTCGGCGTCTGCGCGGCTTTCGGGTACCGTGACGTCTTCGAAGGATGTCGGGGCCGTGGCCGGGCTGTCGACGTCGATGCCGACCGCCATCTTCACGAAGGGCGCGAACGCGGGCTTGTCCTGGTGGTGGAACGCAACACCGTCGACGCCCCAGCCCCACCACTTCATGTGTTTGACATCGGTCACTTCTACGCTCCTTCGGATGATGTGGCGTGCCCAAGGATACGGGCAGAGTTCGCATCCCGCAGGCGCAGGATCTCGAGTCGAAGACGCTCGGTGAAGTCCGCCGCCGACTCGCCGACCCCGGCTCTCATGGGAGCGCCGAAAATCACGCCGACGGGGTGACGCCCGCGCTTCGGCCAGTTCGTTCCACGAGGGTGGGCGATGTGCACCCCGATGAGAGCTACGGGCAGGCATGGCACAGAGCAGGACGTGGCGAGCGCTGCCGCGCCGGGGTTGAACCGGCCGAACTCACCGTCCCTCGAGCGCGTTCCCTCGGGGAACACGAGAAGGGGGATGTCGCGCTGCAGCAGGGACTTCGCGCTGATGCTCCGGGGGACCTTGCGCGTGCGTTCGACCGGGAAGGCGTTGAAGAAGAGCGCAGTGAGTCCGCGGCGCCACCACACGTCGAAGAAGTAGTCCGCGGCGGCGCCCGCAGCCAGATAACGAGCCAATCGGCGTGGGAGCGCCCCGAAGATCAGTGGAGTGTCGAGGTGGCTGCCGTGGTTCGCCACCACGATGAAACCGCCTCTGATGTCTTTCAGCTGCTCGCGCCCGGCGACGGTGACGCGGGTCAGATACCAGACGAGGGGCTTCAGCAGACCGCGCTGCGCCAGGAATCGAGCGGCCGCCTGCGTCTTCGACGTGAATCGGTCGCGCAGGGGGGCTGTCGCTGATCGAACGCTTCCTGCGCTCCTGTGCGTACCGGTGGTCACGATGCGACCGGTTCCTGCCGGCTGGAGGAGATCGACGCGGAGATCGCACGGATCGCCTTTCTCGGCAAGTGACGAGCGAACCAGATGAGGACCCGGTAACGGGCGGTGGGTATGGAGATCACCCTGCCTTTGTCGGCGTCGCGCAAACAGGCGCGTACCAGAGGTTCGGCGTCGAGCCACAGAGCGCTCGGAATGCTGCTGGAACGGATGCCGGCCCGTTGATGGAATTCCGTGTGCACCCAGCCAGGGCACAGCACGGTGACACCGACCCCCGTGCCGCGAAGTTCGACCGCGAGGCCCTCACTGAACGACGTCACCCACGACTTGATCGCCGAGTAGCTGCCCATCGTGATGAATCCGGCGGTGCTCGACACGTTGATTATTCTGCCGTGCCCGCGCATCCGCATCCCTCTGGCTGCGGCTCCCGAGAGCACGAGCACCGTGCGGCACATGACCTCGAAGGCTCGGTCGTGTATGGCGACATCCGGGTCGGTCAGTTTGCTGTGTACCCCGAAACCGGCGTTGTTCACGAGGAGATCGATCGGGCGATCCGGATCTTCGAGGCGCGCCGCGACCCTGCTGACAGCGTCCCGATCGCTCAGATCGGCCTGGAGGATCTCCACCGAACGCCCCGTCGCGCGGAGTTCCGCAGCCATCTCTTCGAGCCGATCGGCGGAGCGCGCCACGAGTACGAGGTCGTCCCCCCGCGCAGCGATAGCCCTGGCGAACGCGGCGCCTATGCCCGACGTTCCTCCGGTGACGAGAGCAACACCCATGGCACTTACGATACGGTGCTATCAGGCACTCTGCGCACCTGTCGTCTTGTCCGTGCCAGCAAGGGTTGGGTTTCATGACCATGAATGATGAGACCATTGCGGCGACCGATCGTTCCGCTCATTTCGATGTGAGGGATTTTGCACGAACCGCGCGGGGAAACCATCGTGCGACCCTGCAGCTGGGGGAATACAACGCCAAGCCGCTGCCGGCCGACAGCCTCCGCCTGGTGCGCTACCTCGGGCAACTCGAGAGTGCGACGATGCAGCACCTTCGCAATGTGCTCGTGACCGCAACCCACAAGGATGCCCGCGTCACCGCGTTCCTGGTCACCTGGGCTTTTGAGAAATTCTGGCTTGCCGACGCGCTAGACGCCGTGCTCGAGGCCAACGGGGTTGCGGGCCTCGAAGAGGAGTCGTCGGACAAGCGCCGCCACGCGCTCAGCGAAGCGGGGGAGCGTCGTGGCCCGATCAGGCGGGCGATTTCGGCGATCATCATCGGAACGCCGATCGTCGCGGTGCACATGACCGTCGGACTCATCGACGAATGGATAACCCGCACGGCATATAAGCGGCTCGCGGAGACCAGCGGAAGCGTCGCTCTCACGTCCACCATCGACATGGTCCTCGATGTAAAGCGCAGGCACTCGCTGTTCTTCGATGACGAGTCGCGCCGTCGACTGAGTGGATCCGCACAGGCCGCTCGACTGACGCGACGCGCGCTGAGCGGCGCCGCGTGGCCCATCGGCGCTATCGACCGCTCCGACGATGACAGGTCTTTCTTCGAGCAGTTCACTTTCGGCGGATCCGAGGGCCGTGCGCGCGCCGCCGCGATCGGATCTGCTGTAGCCGCCCTGCCCGGTATCGGGGACCAGGTGGCCGCAACGCTCACGGCGCGGCTCAGTCGATGACGCGCAAATCCAACACGTTCGACCTGGGCACCGCACACGTTCTTCTGACCGGCGCGACCGGTTTCGTCGGCCAGGCCGTGCTCGAGAGGCTCATCACCGCGCATCCGAAGACCACGGTCTCCCTGCTCGTTCGCCCGAAGGGCAGCGCGAGCGGTGACGACCGGCTGCGCACGCTCCTTCGCAAGCCCGTGTTCCGCACCTGGCGTGAGAGCGTGGGTGACGAAGAGGCCGAACGCGTGGCGCGTGGACGCCTCCGCGTCGTCGAAGGTGACCTGGGATCCGTCGCCGATCTCCCGCCGGACATCGACATCGTCATCCACGGTGCCTCGACGGTCTCCTTCGACCCCCCGATCGACCAGGCTTTCGACACCAACGTCGGGGGAGCGATCGGCCTGTACGGCGCGCTCACGGCCAGCGGTGCCGATCCGCATGTGGTGCACGTCTCGACCGCCTATGTCGGCGGCATTCGCAAGGGCATCGTCCCTGAGGCGAGTCTCACCCACGAGGTGGACTGGCGCGCGGAGTACGAAGCCGCCAGGGATGCGCGCAACAGGGTCCAGATGGCCTCCAGGCAGCCGGAAGTGCTTCGAAAGTTCATCTCGGATGCACAGGCCCGCCATGGCAAAGAAGGGCCGCAGGCGGTCTCGAGGGCCGCGGAGGCCGCTCGCGTGCAGTGGGTGCTGAACACGCTCGTGGACTACGGACGGACTCGCGCGGAGAGCCTGGGCTGGACCGACGTCTACACGCTCACGAAGGCATTCGCCGAACGGGCAGCCGAAGAGCTCTGGGCCGAGCAGGGGCATCGGTTGTCTGTGGTGCGCCCGGCCATCATCGAGAGCGCGCTGCGCCATCCGTATCCCGGTTGGATCGATGGCTTCAAAGTCGCAGACCCGTTGATCCTCGCCTACGGCCGCGGGATGCTCCCCGAGTTTCCCGGCCTGCCGGACAGCGTGCTCGACGTCATTCCCGTCGACTACGTCGTGAACGCCATTCTCGCCGCCGCCGCAACCCCGACGCCGGTCGGCGAGACACGCTATTTCCACGTGAGTTCCGGCGCGAGCAACCCACTGCCGTTCCACCGCATGTTCCAGAACGTAAACGAATTCTTCACGGAGAATCCGATGCCGAAGGAGGGCGAAGGGCACATCCAGGTTCCCAACTGGAAGTTCCCCGGCGGCCGGAAGGTCGAGAGGGCCCTCCGCAACAAGGAGCGGTTCAACGACCAGCAGGATCGCCTCATCGAGCGGCTGCCGTCGACCGCTCGCACCCGGAAGTGGATTGCGACGGTGCAGCAGCGCCGAAGCGACCTCGAGTCCCTACGCACCTTCTCCAACCTGTACCGCGCCTACGTGCAGACCGAGATCATCTTCGACGATCGGCGCACGAAGGCACTCCACGATTCCCTGCCGGCGGCCATCAGGGGCGATCGCGGATTCGATGTCGCGGACATCGACTGGGAGGACTATCTCCAGCGTGTGCATTTCCCGTCGATCACGGCGATGACGCACGCCTTCACCAAGCGCCGGCAGGTGAACGAGAAGTCCATCGCCCGGGCGTTTCCTGAGCGCTCGGATGTGCTCGCGGTCTTCGACTTCGAGGGAACAGTCATCGACTCGAACATCGTGGAGCAATATCTCTGGGTACGTTCGGCCGGTTTCCGCAAGGCGGCCTGGCCCGGTGAGGCGCTCAGCCTGCTCACCTCGCTGCCTCGTTACCTGCGCGCCGAGCGTCGTGACCGTGGAGAGTTCATCCGTCTCTTTCTGCGCCGCTATCGCGGGATGCCGGGCGCACGCCTGCAGAAGGTGGTCTCGCGCGGTTACAGCGATTTGATGCTCCGCCGGATCATGCCGGCCGCGGTCGAGCGGATCCGTGCGCACCGCGCCGCCGGACACCGCACCGTGCTGGTCAGCGGCTCGATCGGCATTCTCATCGAACCGATCGCGGGACTCTTCGACGAAGTCGTTGCCGGGACGATGCACGAGCGCGACGGCATCCTCACCGGATATCTCGCAAAACCTCCGCTGGTCGACGAGGCGCGGGCGGCCTGGCTTCGCCAGTACGCCGAGACGCACGGCATCGACCTCTCGAAGTCCTACGGGTACGGCGACAGCCATTCCGACCTGGTCTGGTTGGAGTTGCTCGGCAATCCCCATGCGATCAATCCGGACACCAGCCTGTCGCGCGAGGCACAGCGGAGACGCTGGAGCATCGAAGACTGGAAGCGCGGCGCGCACGATCTCGCGAATGGTGTGAGTATTTCAGCTAGAGAGAATTCGATGGACGAGGCTTCGAGGGGAGCGAGGGAGTAGGCCGGTCGACGACCGCCTCCCGATGAGGCATGGCATTCGATGTAGACAAATACACCGCGACCTCGGTCAGCGTGCGCTGGGACGACCTCGACTTCGAACAGTTCCGTGAGATGCCGCTCCCCGAGTACTCCCTTCGCACGCTGCGCTACATGACGGACGTCGAGTATCACACCGTCTGCTACACCCGTGATCTGCTCACCACGCCGTCTCACAAGGAGAAGGACGTCTCCGCGTTCATGACGATGTGGAACCGTGAGGAGTTCTGGCACGGTGAGGCACTTGCCGCGCTTCTCGGGGTGCATGGAATCACCGTCGATTACGACGAGCTCAAGGCCAATCGCCTGAAGCTCGGCTGGAAGGATCGCCTCGACCCGATCAAGCAGTCGGTGGCCGGCAAGATCGTCGGAATGGATTTCGTCGCCGTGCACATGGCCTGGGGTGCGGCGAACGAGTGGTCGGCGATCACCGCCTACAACCGGATGGCCGAGCTGGAGGAGAACCCGACGCTGGCCGAGCTGCTGCGTCGGATCGCCAAGCAGGAGGCGCGGCATGTCGCGTTCTACACCTCGCAGGCCCGTGATCGGCTGGCCAAGAGCAGGAAAGCGCAGGTCATCGCCCGGTTTGCGCTCAACAACTTCTGGGCGCCTGTCGGCTCGAGCATCATGGAGAAATCAGAGGTGGTCCACGTGATGAACCATCTGATGAGCGGGGAGGAGGGGCGCAAGGCGGCACGCAAGATCGACGACCACATCGCCGGCCTTCCGGGCATGCAGGGCCTCACGATCGTGCAGGACTCGCTCGACTCGCTCGGTATCGCCGCGTAGAAACTGCTACAGCCCTGGGAGGAAATTCTCCCAGGCAAGACGGCGATCGCCGTGAGGATCCGACTCGATCCGATCGGTTTCGTCGATGACGAAGGTCAGCCGGTCGTGGGTCGTGTAGATCGGCCAGCCTTCGGCGACCCGACCGGTCATGGCGAACCGGGTCCAGTGGTCCCGCATCCGCTTGCCGGCCTCGGCGAAGAGCTCTCGCCCACCCAGCACGGTCATGGTGCGGACGATCGGGGTATCCGTGCGGTCGAACAGCGCCAGCAGCTCGATTCCGTGCGTCGCGTCCAGCCCGACCACGCGCATGAGCCGAGGTGCGAGATTGAAGCGGTAGGCGTAGACGGGCGCGAAATGCGAGTGCAGCTCGGCGACCTTGATACTCGGATACCAGAAGGCGAAATCACCGCCGAAGTTCGCGGCTGCACGCCTCATCGGTAGTCCCGGATAGGCGCTTCTCATCGGCGCGCGAGAGTCTTCTGGCGCCAACTGGAACACACTGCGGATGCGACCGGCCGACCTCGGGAGAATGTCGATGTGACGACGGAAGATCGACCCCTCGCGATCGTTCGTTCCGATGATGAGCGGCACGCGGTGGGCCCGGCCGCCCCGGAACGCATCGAGGGGCCGTTCCGGCAGGAACAGGCCGTCGACGACGGGTGCGAGACAAAAAGTTCCGGGGTAGTCGTCGGGGGTACGCACCTGCAGGGTGAGGGCGGCGGTCACGAGTTCCGTGGCCTCGGTGTTCTTGAGCAGCTCGGCCGCATCGGTGCCGTCCTGCTGTCCATTGCGCAGGATCGCCACGAACTCGCCGGCCCAGCGACCGGCGAGTTCCCGGGAGTATGCCGCGTTCGCCGGCGCGCTCTGTGCGATGGCACCGGAGAAGAGCCCGCGGGCCGATGGCGTCGCCATCAGCGTCGTCACGGCGTTCCCGCCCGCTGACTCGCCGAACACAGTGACGTTGTGCGGATTTCCGCCGAACGCGCGGATATTCCTGCGAACCCAGCGAAGAGCGGCCACCTGGTCACGGAGCCCGAGATTGCTGTCGATCGGATGCCGGAGTGTCGCGTATCGCGTGAAGTCGAGGTACCCGAGGGCTCCGAGCCGGTAGTTGAAGCTGACGTAGACGATGCCCTCGCTTCGAACGAAGCCGGCACCC